>NZ_JBEZDY010000006.1:0-182867 GCF_040648555.1 Actinoplanes sp. NPDC049118 | reverse complement strand
CTGAGAACATTCCGGTAGATCGCATTGTCCGTACCGCGGACGAATACGTTCTGGTTGCCGTTGTACGACACCGCGGCGGGGCTGTCCGGCGTCGCACCGCCGCCGGGCAGTTCGCCCCAGCCGGTCCACTGGTCGATGGCATCGGCCTCAGCGACCGGCGGCCGGGCCGCCTGCGCCGGACTCGCGAGGCCCAGCGCGGCCAGGGACATCACCAGGACGCCCGCGACTGCGGCCACGAGAGGGCCGCCGCGGCCCTTTCTGTGCTGTGGGGAGGTCATTCGCTTCTCCTTCGGTGGTTCACGGGGCGAGAACGGCACGATGCGGCCACCGGCGACACGCTCGGACAGTGGCAGGCCGTATTCGTCGCTGACATTTTCAAAACTGGTCTCGGCCGCCGGCTCCGTCAAGGCGGCAGTAGCATTCAAGACTATCGATTAAATTTCACCACTAATTGCCATTGACTCAGCAATACGCCCCGCCACCGCAGGCTGCGAGGATGACGGCACGAGCATCGCCCCCGCTCGGACCGGCCGGCCGCGAACCCGCCACTCTCCAGACACGCGACGGTTTCCCAGATTTCACCGCCGAAACCGCATGAATGGGATTGAGAATCTCACCGGCACCGCGGGTAAATGCGAGCAACAATCACCGACGCCGAAGGCCTCGACGCCCGGGATGCAGAGGAGCTCCGGGTGCCCACCAGCACCCACCGGCCGGCCCTGATCGCCCTGGGCGGCCGGCGCCGGATTGGGCCGGCCTCGGCCGGATGGCCATGATGATCTTGACCTGTCGACCGCATCGAGATCATCCGAACGGATGGCGGTTCCCGGTGATGTCGAGGCTAGTCTCGGCGGACCATCGAATGGGGACGATCAAGCTCATGCCAGAGGACGACCAGGAGCCATCCGCCAGCACGCTGCGCGTCGGCGGATGGTTACCGCCGGTCAGCTCCGCGCCTCCGGTGGCGCAGGACCCTACGGTCCGTCCGACACAGCGGGTTCCCGGACCAACGGCGGCGGGCGCACAGCCGGCCGCCGGCCGGACGGGTACGCGATCCGCGCAGCGCCGGGCATCGGCCCTGGCGCAACGCAGACGTGGTGCCGTCGGCGCCGCCGCCGTGACCACCGCCCTCGCAGTTGCCGGTGTGGTGGTCGCGTTCGTCGCCCGGTCCGAATCCCCGGCCCCGGCGGCCCAGTTGCCGCTGACCCCGCTGCCCGCCGCGGTCGCCCCGCCGCCCGCGACCAGTCCATCCGACGACTCCTCGCCGTCCATCTCGCCGGTGCCGCCGCCGGCATCGAAGTCCGCCGGCGTCGGCGGTCCGCCGGCATCGCGCCGCTCATCCACCCCGGTCACCAGGACCGAACCTGCGCATCCGGCACCGTTCCAGGCGTCCTACGAGGCGGAGTCTCAGCGCAACGTGATGGGGGGCCAGGCCCGGCCGATGCCGCGCGACGACGCCTCCGACGGCCTCGTCGTGCGGTTCGTCGGAAAGAACGAGGCCAACTTCCTGCGTTTCACGGGCCTGACGGTCCCCGATTCCGACATCTACAGCGTGCAGGTGCACTACATATCGGGCGAGGCGCGGCAGGCGACCATGCTGGTCAACGGGCGGTCCCTGGGAGACCTCACCTTTCCGGCCAGCCCCGACTGGTACACCGTGGACGCCCTGACCCTGCGGATTCCCCTGAACGCCGGGGCGAACACCATCGAGGTGCGCAACGACATCGACTACGCACCCGACTTCGACCGCATCGACCTGACACGCTGAGGCTCCCCTAGTTCGTCTCGCTCAGAGTCCTGAGGATGGCGGCGCGGGCGGCAGGACCGCCGAACAGGCTCGGTACAGAGCCCACCGGACGCAGCGCGGCCAGCAGCGCTTTGTCTGGCTCCGGCTCGAGAGCTCCGCGCAGTGCCGCGACGAACCAGCCGTACCTGTTTCCCTGCGTACGTTCGGCGTCGCTGAGGCGTGACCGATAGGGGCCGTTCAGGGACTCGCCGGCCCGCTTCTGAACCGTCAACCAGTCACGGACGTGACGACCGAGCGGTGAGTCGGCCGCGACATGTGGCGCGGCGCCGCGGGCTGCCCCGTCGAGAGCTTCCGCCAGCCCCGGCGTGCCGTCGAGTCCCAGCATTGCTGCCAGGCGGGCCACCTCGGCCGTCGCTACCGCCCGTTGCCGCTGCGGACTTGCGCCTTCGGCCGCGGCGACCAACTCGGCGCTGCCCGGCTCGTACGGGTCGGCGCACAGACGATCGCCGGGATCGAAAGCGGCGACGGTGATCCCGTCGACGGCGTAGCAGACCCGCGGGGAGGCGTAGTCGTGCCGCAGGACCGACAGAGCTTCGGTGCCCCGCGACAGCGACTCCAGCAGGACCTGGTCAGCCCCCTCGAAGCCGTAGGGTTCGATCACCACCGACCACGCTCCGAGATCAAGGGCCCGGCCATGCGCGGATAGCCCTCGTCGAAGTCGTCCATCAGCTCGGCCAGCTCTTCACCGGTCCGCCCGGCGAAGGAGTCCGGATACCCGCCCATCCTCCGCAGGGCCTCGGTCTCATCCACCCCTTTGACGAACGTCAGGCAGGATTTCGCCCAGGTGTTCGTACAGCGCCGCGGCTCGCGCGAGTCCATCCACACGCCGACGTTAAACCACTCGGCGATACCCCCTAGCGGGGCGGTTCCGTCGCGGGCAGGATGCGGCCACGGACATCGCCGAAGCCGATGACGGCGCCGTCCGCGCCGGGCGCGCTCGCGCTGATCACGATCTCGTCGCCGTCCTCTAGGAAGGTTCGCGTCGTTCCGTCCGGCAGCCGCAGCGGTTCCGTGCCGCCCCATGACAGTTCGATGAGCGAGCCCCGCTGGTCGGGGCGTTCTCCGCTGATCGTGCCGGAGGCGTAGAGGTCGCCGGTGCGCAGCGACGCGCCGTTGGCGGTCAGGTGCGCCATCATCTGCGCGCCGGTCCAGTACATGCCGTCGAACATCGGGCGGGAGACGACGTGGCCGTTGAGCCTCACCTCGAGGCGTACGTCCAGGCCCCACGGCGGCGTCCGGGAGTCGTCGAGATACGGCAGCAGGGGCACGGTCCGGGCCGGTGGGTTCACCCGGGCGGGATCGAGCGCGGCCAGCGGCACGACCCAGGGTGAGACGGAGGTGGCGAAGGACTTGCCGAGGAACGGGCCGAGGGGTACGTACTCCCAGGCCTGGATGTCGCGGGCGGACCAGTCGTTGACCAGGCAGACGCCGAAGACGTGCTCGGGGAACCGGGTGAGGTCGACGGGCCGGCCCAGCCGCGACGGGGTGCCGACGACGAAGCCGAGTTCGGCCTCGATGTCGAGACGCCGCGACGGTCCGAAGGTGATCTCGCCGTCGGGGTCGCGGCGCTGGCCGCAGGGGCGGACGACGTCGGTGCCGGAGCCGACGACGGTGCCGGCGCGGCCGTGGTACCCGATCGGAAGGTGTTTCCAGTTCGGCGTCAGCGGGTCCTGGCCGGGCCGGAACATCCGCCCGAGGTTCGTCGCGTGCTGCTCGGAGGCGTAGAAGTCGACGTAGTCGGAGACCGTGAACGGCAGGTGCATGACGGCGTCCCGCGCCGGTACGAGGTGCGGGGCGAGCCGCTCGCCGAAGGCGGCGTCGGTGAGCCAGGTGGTCACCAGGGCGCGCACCTGTGACCAGGCTTGGGGCCCGGCGGCGAGCAGGGCGTCCAGCGACGGCCCCGCCACGGCGGGTGCGAGCGGCGGGGCGAGGCTCCGCACGGCCGGCGCCAGGTCGAGGATCAGCTCGCCGATCGCGACTCCCACCCGGGCGCCCGGGTCCGCCGCCGTGCTGAACACCCCGTAGGGCAGCGTGGCGACGCCGAACGGATGATCGGCCGGGACGTCGAGCCAGGTGGCGGCGGAGACGGTGGTCAACGTGGGTCCTCCGGGAGAAGTCCGTGGCGCAGCAGGCCGTCGACCGGCTCGATGATGCTGCACGTGCCGAAACTGACGAAGTGGTGGCGGATCCGCACCGCCAGGGCGTCGTCGATCCCGGCGACCGCGGCCGCCACCCGGGCACCGTCGTGGTCGGCCAGCGCGGCGGCGACGGTGTCGAGGCCGGCGCCCTGCAGGGCGCGGCCGGTCGCGAGGAGTACGTTCAGGAATCCGTGGTGTTCGAAGCCGGTCGCGGGGTCGCGGTGCCGGACCGGGTCGTGGAGGCCGGCGGTGAGCTTGAAGGCGACGCCGCCGCGCACGGCCGCGTCCAGGACACCGGCCAGCTGCCGCTCGTCGGGAAAGGCCGTCGCGACCAATCCACCGGTACGGACCTTGAGGCGCAAGCCGGAACCGGCGAGCGTGGCGGCCCGCGCCGCCGTGACCTCGGCACAGGGCAGCTCGACGTAGGTGTGCACCGTCGACGGCACCTGCCCGGCGACGGCGGCCGCCAGGTCGGCCAGCCCCTCGGCGGACGCCGGAACCTCCAGCGCCACCAGGTCCACCCGGGGCTCCGCGCGTGCCTGCGCGATCGCGGCGGGAACGTCCCCAGCCCCGCCGGGCAGGGTCAGCGCGAGCGGCAGCGGGGATCCGTCGGTCAGCGCCTTGCCCAGCTCCTCCCACCGCGGCAGGGAGCAGATGAACGGGCCGAGCAGCGGCGCCAGCGGCGACGACCGGCGGTCGCGGTGCACCCGTACGGCGTCGGGCACGGGAACGTCGCCGGGCGGGAAGATGGCCGCGTCATCGAACAGGCCGAGGAACAGCCGTGCCGGCACGGTCGCCGTCACGAGGCCGGTCCCCGTCCCGCCCAGGTCCAGGCGTACCTGCCGTCGTCGCAGGCCCGGCCGGCCTCGCCGAGGCCGAGCGGCCGGAACGTGTCGACCATGACGGCAAGCTCGTCGAACCGCTCCGCGCCGAGGCTGGCCTCGATCGCGCTCGGCTGCGGGCCGTGCGAGTGGCCGCCGGGGTGCAGCGAGATGGAGCCGACGTTGATGCCGGAGCCCTTGCGCGCCTCGTAGTCCCCGCCGACGTAGAACATGACCTCGTCACTGTCCACATTCGAGTGGTAGTACGGAACGGGCACGGCCAGCGGGTGGTAGTCGACCTTGCGCGGCACGAAGTTGCAGATGACGAAGTTGGTGCCTTCGAAGACCTGGTGCACCGGCGGCGGCTGGTGCACCCGGCCGGTGATCGGCTCGAAATCGGCGATGTTGAACGCGTACGGGTAAAGGCAGCCGTCCCAGCCGACCACGTCGAAGGGGTGTTGCGGCAGCACGTGCACGGTCCCGGTGAGCCCGGCCGGGCCGTCGCCGCGGTGCTTGATGTAGACCTCGACGTCCTGCTGGTCCACCGTGCGGGGCTCGCCCGGCGTACGCAGGTCGCGTTCGCAGTACGGCGAATGCTCCAGGAACTGGCCGTAGCGCGACAGGTACCGCTTGGGCGGGGCGATGTGGCTGTTGGCCTCGATGACGTACAGGCGCAGCGGCTCGTGCCCCGCCGGAACCCAGCGGTGGGTGGTCGCCCGCGGAATGATCACGTAGTCGCCGGCCCCGACCTCCAGGTCACCGAAGATCGTCTCCACGGCCCCGGAGCCGGACTCGACGTAGGCGCACTCGTCGCCGGTGGCGTTGCGGTAGAGCGGCGAGGCCTCACCGGCCATGACGTAGGCGATCCGGACGTCGGCGTTGCCCAGGACGAGCCGCCGGTCGCGCACCGCGTCCCGCGACTTCCACTCCTGCCCGCCGAACAGATCGTGCAGCTTCAGGTGCCGGGGCAGCAACGGCTGGTTCGGCACGGTCGCCAGGTCGGGAAGGTCCCAGGCGCGCGCGTCGACGATCGCCGAGGGGACATGCCGGTGGTACAGCAGCGACGAGTCCGAGGAGAAACCCTCCTCGCCCATCAGCTCCTCGTAGTAGAGGTTGCCACCGGAGTCGCGATGCTGGGTGTGACGTTTGGCCGGAATGCTGCCGGCTCGCTGGTAGTGCGCCATCCGTACCTCCGCTCGTGCCTGCGGAACCCGCTGCCGTCCCCCGTCGGTGAGCGTGTCATGCACGGACCTGGGCTGATCGCTCTTCGGCGGGATCGGGCTACGCTCCCCAGCCTTGAGGAACGGGCCGTGGTGCACAACACGCCCAGCCAGGAGCGAACACTCTGCGCAGAACCGCCGTGCTGGAGCCGTGAACGTTGAGCAATCTGTACAGCATGAGGCGGTGGGGCTTGGATCAATGCAGCCAGAAGGCGTCCGGAAGGGCCTCGACGTCGATCGCGGACCGTTCGAGAAGCTCCGCGATGGGCAGCAGCGCGATCGACGCCGCGTCCCCGGCGTCGGCCATGCGGCGGATCACGCCGGCCTGCCGGCGGGCCCGCTGCGGCACCACAGCCCCGAAAGCACGCCGGTCGCCGTCGTAGCCGTAGGCGTCGAGCAGAAGATGAAGGCGGCGGGACTGCTCCTGCGGGTCGTGGCTGCTCGACGGCGTGCCGTCGGGCGGCGAGGCGAGCGGCACCCAGGACAGCGCGGAGAACGCCAGATCCCAACTCCGCGAAGACGGGCCGGCGATGTCCCAGTCGCAGAAGCCGACCAGCCGGCCGCCGTCCACCACCGCGTTGTAGGGAGCCGCGTCCTGGTGGCCGACGATCAGGCCGGGACCCATCTCGCCACCGATGAACCAGCGCTCGTCCGCCGGCGGCGTGAAGTCGGCCGTCAGGTCATGGACCCGTCGCAGCCACTGGCCGACCTGGACCAGCATCGAGTCGGCCGACGCCCAGTCGGGCCAGGGCTCCCGGCCGCCGATCGTCTCCCCCGGCAGGTAGGTGAGCATCTCCCGACCCTGGTCGTCGATGCCGAGCGCCCGCGGAGCGGAATCGAAGCCGGCCTCCTCGAGATGCCGCAGCAACGCGTGCACCGTCGCCGTCCACGGCGCGGCCCGCTTGTGGACGACGCCATCGATCAGCACGGCGCCGGTGGTGTTACCGCCGGGCAGGGTCTCTTCGCGCATCCACCGTGTGTACCGGGCTGGGAACGGCAGCGACACCGAATTTCGCCGGTGACGGGAACCACGATCCCGGGATGGACGGTGGGTGACGATTCCTGTGCTACGATAACCACGTTGCAGTTTTGATTTCCGTAGACGTTTTCGGCGCCTGATGGGTTATCTAAGCCCATACAGGCGCTTTTTCGTTTGTCGTGTCGGTTCGGCGCGGGTGATCAACGCAGCGGCGTACGGGTCCGCACAGTGCGGTCTCGAACAGCCTGCGAAGGAGCAGACATGACTACAGGTACCGTGAAGTGGTTCAACGCTGACAAGGGTTTCGGCTTCATCACCCCGGACGACGGTGGCGCGGACGTCTTCGCCCACTTCTCCGCGATCTCGGCGAGCGGCTTCCGCAGCCTCGACGAGAACCAGAAGGTGGAGTTCGACATCACCCAGGGCCAGAAGGGCCTGCAGGCGGAGAACATCCGCCCGCTCTGATCCACGATTTGCCAACGGCGGCCCACTGGTTCAGTGGGCCGCCGTTCGGCGTCTCAAGCCGTCCATTCAATCGATGTCGCCACCCTTCTGGCCCGCCGCCGCACCTGACACCGGCACCAAGGCTGGCGATTTCGCCGGTCCCTGACGGCGGGAGGCGCTGCTTCGATTGGTGAAGGCCGATCAAGATCGTTGTCGATCGGCGTGGGCCACGAAGGGATGCCAGACATGATCCGCATCGGCGGGCGGCTGCGAATCGTCGGCGCAGCGGCCATCAGCACCGTGACCATCGGCGCCGTCGCCGTGTTCACCACATCTCCCGCCTCCGCCGCCACCCCGATCTACAGCGAGGACTTCTCCGGCGGCCTCGGTTCGTTCACGTCCACCGGCTCCGTCACCACGTCCGGGGGCAGCGCGCGGCTGGCCGGATCGCGGTTGACCGACCCGTCCATCACCTCCGCGCCCATCGACCTGGCCGGATACACCGGGGTGTCGGTGTCGTACACCCGCGCCGCGTCCGGGCTGGACGCCGGCGAGTCCTTCACCATGGCCTACTCAGCCGACGGCGGGGCGTTCACGACGCTGGAGTCGAACCGCACGGCCGCCGGCGCGGCGGCGTTCACCCTGCCCTCGTCGGTCAACGGCCGCGACCTGAGACTCCGCTTCTCGCTCGACGCCGACAGCGTCCTCGAGACCCTCACCGTCGACAACGTGCTCGTACAGGGCGAAGGCACGGGCCCGACCGATCCGCCGGGCGGCTCGCTGCCCCCGGTGAGCGACGTGACCAGGCCGGGACCGCTCTCGGTGACCATCGACCAGACCTCCGGCCCCGGCAACGACGGGTGGCTGGTGCACCCGTCGAACCTCGGCCAGAACGGCCTGGACCACCCGATCCTCGTCTGGGGGCCGGGCGCGGGCAGCGACCCCGCCGCCTACGAGGACATGCTGCGCCAGTGGGCCTCACACGGCTTCGTCGTCTACAGCGAGGTCTCGTCCAGCAGCGGCGACTACATGGTCGACGCCCTGGACTGGCTGGAGGGCGAGAACCGCCGGGCGAGCAGCCCGCTGTGCCAGCGGCTCGACCTGGCCGAGGTGGCCTTCGGCGGTCACTCCCGCGGTTCGATCGGGACGTTCGACGTGGCCGACGATCCCCGGTTGACGACCACCATCCACGTGGCCGGCGGCTCCTTCGACGGCAACGGCCCGGACAACCTCCGCAGGCCGGCCCTCTACATCGGCGGCGACGACGACTTCGCGACCTCGAACGTGCGGCGCGACTACACCGCCACCCGCGTTCCGGTGTGGATGAACGTTCTCCGCGGCACCGACCACATCATGGCCACCCGCAACGCCCAGCACATCATCACCGCGTGGATGCGATGGCACCTGGGCGACGAGGAGTTCCGCCGCACGACGGACTTCCTCAGGTCCGGCTGCACCTTCTGCAACCTCGGCGAGGTGCAGTACAAGAACTGGTGACCCGCGACCGGACGCGCCGCTCCGCCCGATGACCGGGTGGGGCGGCGCTGCCTTCGGCCGCCTCCGTGAGCGCGGCCGGCACGCTATCCCAGCCGAACAGGCGTACGATGGAGGCATCCCGGAATCGACGACATCCGTCCTGAGGTGCCCGCCACACCGGCCCACCCAGGGGATGTCATGTCCGACAACCGGTATCAGACTCTTATCGCACCTGTTGACCCCACAGCTGCGGCCTCGACACCGCAGGCTTCGAGCGGCACACCGGCAGCGACGCCGACGGGCCGGGTGCCCCGCACTCGCGCCGGCTCGGCGTGGTTCGGCATCTGCGCCACCGCGCTGCTGTCCGTGGTGCTGATCATTTTCATTGGACAGAACACCCGTAGCGTCCAGGTCAATTTCCTGGGAATGAGCGGCAGCCTGCCGCTGGCCTTGGCGCTGCTGATCGCCGCTGTCGGCACCGCGATCCTGATCATGGTGGTCGGCACGGTCCGTATCACTCAGCTACGCCACCGCCTGTCCCGCCAGCGCCGCTAGACCGCGTCACCGCATCGGTGTCGCGGGCCTCCGTGTTCTGGACCGGCCACGCCGGGTTCAACACCTCGGGTTCGGCACCCTTCGAACCACAGCACCCACCAGCCCGCTGCCGTCTCGATGCAGGCGACATCGGCGGCCGGCGGAAGGAGTCGACCATGAAAGTCGCGACCGCCACCACCCACATGACCATCGTCTCAGCGCCACCACCGTCCGCCCCGCGGCTGCGACTCGAACCCACCGGCTCCCGACGCGCCCTGCTCGACGGCGCCTGGTGGCCGCGCGGCACCGATCCCGCCGCCGAACTGCCCGGCCTGGTCCTGGCCATCGACAAGCTACGCGGCCCGGTCATCCGGCTCGTGCTGGCAGCCGCGGGCTGGGACAGCCACCCCCGCCGCCTCAACGTGCACGGCAGGGCTCTCAGGCTGGGCTACTTCACCAGCCAGCCGCTCGGCCTGTTGACCGCGATCTGCGCAGACAACGAGCGCGTCGATCTGCTCGTCGTAGCGCCCGACACCGACAGCGACACCGCCGACGCGGCGATGATCCTTGCCGCCACCACCACCAACCGCGTCCACGCCCAGGACATCGTCCTCGCGGTCGGCACACCCGCCGTCCGAGAAGCCGTCGACAACGCACCCGAAGACGCCTGGGAAACCGACGGCGGCCGGCTGGGTCCGGCCCTGGCCCCGGCGGAGCACCGGGGTGCGTGAGCCGGCCGGCGTTGACCGCTGACGCCGGGTCACAGCGCGCCGGGCGACGACGAACCTCCGCCCCGAGGTGCCACCGCCGGGGCCGACGAGGGTCTCATCCAGGTGCGTGAACCTGGTCGTGGCACAGGGCTGCTTCGAGTGGGACTTCGAGAATGACGCGGCAGTCGGACGCCGGGTCAGACGCCCTGGTCGCTGCTCGCCGGCTCGGGCAGCGAGCCGGATCTGGTAGGGATCACCGGCGGTGCCGGCCGGACCAGGGCGGGAGTTCGTCCGGCCTCCAACGAGATCCTGATCACAAGACCGCACCGCGTGGTGCCACTTCAAGGGCGGCGATACCCCGGCCGTACAGCACCACGAGGCGGTCGCCATGTCTGCACCGAAGCACACCCGCATCCTGGGCCAGCCTCAATATCACATTCTCGATGACCTCCTCTTCGGTGTCCGCCTCGGATTCCTCGAAAGTAACGTCCATGCGATCGCCGTCCATGAGACGAACGCGCAACACAACCGTCGCCATAGTCTTGGACTTTAAAGCAGGTATCGCGCCCGACGACCGCGGTTGGCTCTGACCAGAGCCGACCAAGGCGGCCGATTCGGCATGAGGTTTCTCAAGCAGCCGGCTCCCGGCAGCGTGCACCGCGTGGAATTGGCCACCGTGAGGCTGTGAGAAGGCCACGTACTCCAGGTCAGGAGTATCCTGAAGACAGCGCGATTACAGATCATCCAGCGGTGATGCTCGGTTTCCGTCTGGGCCCCGCCGATGTCGCCGCCCCCTCAATCTCGCTACGACGCCCGCGACTGGATGGCAACGGTCACCCGACCGACTACGCGTCGTGACGCGACCGGTCGCCACGGCGTCCATCGGCCAGGTCTGCGTCGGCACGGATCGCCAGGATCGGCCGCCACCAGGGCGGGTCCGACGGTGGTCCTGTTGATCAACCGCGTTGCCCGCTTCCGCAAAGCCATAGGACGAAAATGAGGGGAATCCCGTGCACATCGACAAAGCTGAAATCATCTCAGCCCTGCGCTCCAGAGGGCTGAACGCCAGGGCCGACTGGGTGGACCGGGAACTGCCCGAGCTCGTCGACACATACAAGAACGCCGCCCTGCTCAACACACTCGGCATCGACGCTGCCGGCATCTCACCCGACCACGTCGCCTCAAGGTCAGGCTGAGCAGCAGCACAGGAGCTGCCAGGTACCCCAAAGACCGGCGGACGGTGGGTGTCCGACGCGCTCTCGTGGGCGGTGGATGGGTCGGCGAGGTGCGGAGACTTCGGTCAGGCGGGTGCCGCGGCTACCGGCGCGGTAGTGGCGGTGCCCCGGGCGGATCCCCGCCCGGGGCACCATCTCCCCCACCCCTGGAACGACTCATCGAGGCGCGCAGACCGCACAACCAACGCTCATCGGTCAGCCAAAGGGCGCACGCCAACGGCCGCGGGGGCGGATCCCGCCCGGCCGGCGCCACGAACGGGCGGCGTCACGTCGGCCCGCATGGCATCGCGCAGTGTGATCATTGAACGGGTCAGCAGTCGCGAGACCTGCATCTGCGACACCCCGAGCTGTGCGGCGATCTGCGCCTGGGTCATGTCGCCGCCGAACCGCAAGCCGATGACACGCTGCTCCCGCGCCGGCAACAGGGCCAACGCCCATCGCAGCGTCTCGTGCCGATCCACCGCATCGAGACCGGAGTCGGTGCCGCTCAGCGTGTCGATCAGTCGCAGGGCCTCGGTGCCGTTGACCGGCTGTTCGAGAGAGCGCGGCCGGTAGGCGGTGGTGCACTGCATGGTGTCCAGAACGTCACCGCGGCTGACACCCAGCCGCGCCGCCAACTCCTGCGTGGTCGGCGACCGGTGCAGCGCCTGCGCCAGGTCCTCGACGGCCGTGGCGAGCTGCGGGCCGAGTTCCTGCAGGCGACGCGGCACCCGCACGGTCCATCCGGCGTCGCGGAAATGCCGCTTGATCTCCCCGAGGATCGTGGGGATCGCGTAACTGGCGAACGGCACGCCACGCGCCGCGTCGTACCGGTCGACCGCCTTGATCAACCCGATCGCGGCGACCTGCGTAAGGTCGGCCAACGGTTCACCGCGACCACCGAACCGGCGAGCCAGACACATCGCCATCGGCAGGTACCAGTCGATCACCTTTGCCCGTGCCGCGGCTCTACCCGCGTCGCCGGGCGCCAGGGAACGCAGCCGGGCCAGCAGCGCCTCAGGGTGCGCCGGTTCCACATCAAGCACATTGTTGTTCGATGCGGACACCGTCGGCGCGGCACGCGGACGTGGCTGCCACCGACCGGGCTCGTATCCCGGTGATGCAGCAGGCCCAATGCGCGGGGACGCGGCGATGGCTGATGTCATGGCGACATCACCGGGTCGCTACCGGGCAGGCAGCTGACAATCGACGACGGTGTGGACCCGGTCATAAGCACCACCCAAGTAGCCGCGAGTCCGTAACACCTACAGGACTGCGCCACCGGGGACCGGGGTGACAGGATCAGCCTACGCCCCACCACGCCGCATCGGGCCGATCCGCGAACCTCAAACCAATCGATTTCTCCGAGGCCTGCACGCAAGCCGCCGCGCCGACCCGGAAGCCCTGCAGGCGTTCTTGACTGCGTGTCGAGAGCAGCACCGCACCGTACGCGCCATTCGTGAAAGTGCGCGTCCGCGCAGACGGATGCCGCGGGCCGGCGGGCGTAAGGTCATGATGTCGCCCTGGACCCGGTGGCGGATCCGATGCAGGACTCCAACACGGGCTCCGAGGAGATCCACGATGGCGACCCACCCGTTCGGCGGCTCACGTGCCGACTCTGACCGCAGGCTGCAGCTGTGGGACCTTGTGATGGAGCAGGCCCGGGGCTCGCCGGCCGCCGTAGGCCACGTCGGCGCCGTGGTCATCTCGAGCGTCCGTGTGGATGCCACCGCCGTCGCGGTGACGCTCGCCGCGTCACCTCGCGAGGTCGTCTACACCAGCGACCAGGTCGCTGAGGAGCTGGAGGAGTTGGCGATGACTCTCGGTGAGGGTCCAGGGGTCGACGCGCTGACCGATGGCCCCGCACTGGCCGCCGACCTGAGCGATGCTTCCTGCCGGCGGCGCTGGCCCATGTTCGCACCGGCGGCGGTGACGCTCGGCGTGCGGGCCGTGTTCGCCCTGCCGCTACAGGTCGGCGGCATCCACCTCGGCGTCCTGGATCTATACAGGAGTGAGCCGGGATCGCTGGATCGAACGCAGTTCGCGGACGCATTGCTGTTGGCGGACACCGCCTGTGCGCTGCTGCTCGACGCGGGTACCGGTGCCGGAGACGGCCGCCGTCCCGAGGAAGCCGGCCTTCAGCACCCCGAGGTGCACCAGGCGACCGGAATGATCGTCGCCCAGATCGGGGTGAGCGCGGCGGTCGCGCTTGTCCGGCTGCGCGCCTACGCGTACTCCCACGACCAGCGGTTGCGCGACGTCGCCGCCGATGTGGTCGCACGCCGCCTGCGGTTCCAGTACGAGACCAGAGCCGCTACCGACCCCGGTGACCACAACAGTGCATGACAAAGGTGAGTAACATGGCCCAGCCCTTGCTGTCGGACGTCTTCATCGAGATGGCCGACACCCTTGTCGACGATTTCGACGTCCTCGATTTCCTGCACACGCTGACCGAACGATGCGTCGAACTGCTCGGCGTCACCGCGGCGGGGCTCATGCTCACCGACGGTGCCGGAAATCTGCAGGTGGTGGCCGCTTCCTCCGAACGGACCCGGCTGCTGGAACTGTTTCAGCTGCAGACCGACGAAGGTCCCTGCGTCGACTGCTTCCATACCGGCACGGCGGTGTCCGTCGATGATCTGGCCACGGCCGGACGCTGGCCCCGATTCACCGTCGCGGCCTCCGAAGTGGGCTTTGCCGCGGTGCACGCGCTGCCCATGAAATTGCGTACCGAGGTCATCGGAGCGCTGAATCTGTTCGAGACCGCGCCGGGAGCGCTCGACCGGGAGAAGCTGCGGGTCGGCCAGGCGCTGGCGGACATCGCCACCGTGGGCCTGCTTCAGCAGCGTGCCATCCACGCCCGCGACGTGCTGACCGAGCAATTGCAGGCCGCACTCAACAGCCGCGTTTTGATCGAACAGGCCAAGGGTTTGCTGGCCGAGCGGCTGCAGATCGATGTCGAGCAGGCCTTCACCATCCTGCGCAGCGCCGCCCGGAACCGCAACCGCAGGCTGTCCGACCTCGCTCAGGCACTCGTCGACGGCACCGAACGCGTACATGCGTAGACGTGGGCCGTCAGCGCCGGTACGAGGGCGCCCGGGCCAGAGCGCCCGGGCCGCCCACTCCGGGCCTAGGTGAGCCAGGTGTTGCGTCGTACCAGCGGGGTGCCCGCCCACCAGCGGCCGAGGCCGAGGGTGTTGCCGGCGCCCAGCAGAGCCAGGACCACGAGGACGGCGGCGTAGATCAGGTGGTCGTCCATGAACGGGTTGCTGGACGGGGGCAGGACGGCGGTCCACATCAGCACGGTCAGCAGCGCGCCGGCGCCCGCGGCGATCCGCATGCCGATGCCGAGCAGCAGTGCGACACCGATGCCCAGCAGGGCCGCCATGAACAACGCGTCGGCGACGACGCTGCCGGCGATCGAGTGGTAGAAGCCGGTGAACGGGCCGGTGGCGGACTTGCCGAGGAACCCGGCGGTGGGGCTGCCGCCGTTCAGCCACGACTTCGCGGCGACGGTGCTGTGGCCCAAGCCGAACAGCTTGTCGAGGAACGCCCACAGGAAGATCCAGCCGAGGGCGAGCCGGATGCCGGCCAGCAGGTAACGCGCCGCAGTGGCCGCCGACCCGGTCCCGGACAGTACGGTGTCCGGCCCGGCGGTGGCGTGCCGGGCGGTGTCGAGCCGGTGGGCCGCGGTGTCCCGCTCCGTCTGGTCGATGGACGTGGTGGGGGCAGGGGTTTCGTGACCGTTGGCGATGTTGACCATCGCGCTCACGTTCCTTCGCATTTGTTCGGGACGCATGTTCCGTGGCGCGTCGAGCGACTCCACGGACGAAGCAGTCCGGTGCGGCGCGCCGATTGAACTGTCTGGTCAGCTCGGAAGCGTCATCCCCGCAGAGCGGCTAGATCGACGGCGGCGGGCAGACAGCCACCGGGGTCTCGAGCGACAGCCCCACCGTACGCGCATTTCGCGCGCCCGGTGTCGCCGGCCGCGCCGCGGACAGGCGTAGGGGCGAAGGCGGGCGCTCTCCACTCGTTCGTGGCGCCCCTACCGCGCAGATAGGCGATGTCGTAGCGTTTCTGGTGGCGTGAGTCCCATGCTCGCGACCTGTCGCTCCAGTCCCCGGCGGCGCACGAATTCACGTCGCCCCCGGGGAGTATCAATGTCAGAGCTGACCCATCACGTCACTTTCTGCCGGGCCCACCGCCTGCGCGAATCCGCGTCACCGGGCCCGCCCGGTAGCCCCGAGCGACTGCGATGGCTGATCCGCCGGATCGCCGACGACGACCATGGTGCGTTCGCCGAACTGTTCGACCGGTGCTCGGACCCGGTGTCACGCCGCCTGCACCGTCAGGTGCCGGACCGGCACCGGGTCGCGGGCGTTCTCGCCGGCACCTTCGTCGAAGTGTGGTGGCTCGCCGGATGCCATGTCGATCCGGACACCGATGTCATGGTGTGGATCGACGAGATCCTCCGGCGGCGCATCGCGGGCAGCCGGTCGGCCGCACCGTCCGCGGCGGACCCCAGCTCGCCCGGAACGGGCCTACCCGGCGCATCGTGGGCGCAGGGCGTCGAGGTGGAACTCTCCGGGCTACTCAGACGGCGTCCCTCGCCACCCGTGGGCCTGCGGCGGACGCCGTCGTGACCGCTGCTTGCGCCATCGCCGGTCACGCGCGATCCTCCAGAGCACGCCACCTCGCCCGGCCTGGGCCGGGTGAGGCGGATCCGGACCTCTAGGTGCCGATCGCGAGTCGCCCCCTGGCGTCTCCGTTCAGAGGGTCTTGGCGACGGTCAGGAGAACCACGGCATCCTCGAGCGCCTCGAGGGTGTGGCGGGCGTCCGGCACGATGATGAGGTCGCCGGCAGCGCCGTCGCAGGTTTCGCTGTCCGTGGCCATTCGGACGCTGCCGTTCAGGACGTACAACGTGGCTTCGCCCGGGTTCTCGTGTTCGTCGAGCCGCCGGCCGGCGGCGAGGGCGATGAGCGTCTGCCGAAGTGTCCGATCGTGTCCGCCGTACACGGTGTGAGCGCTACGGCCGCTGGATGCGCCTCCCGCGGCGGCGAGGTGCTCGTCGGCCAAGGCGAAGAGTGACGATGTCTGCATAGGGTCCCTTTCACGCGAAGCCCTGCGGCGGTGATCTTGGAATCGGACTGCCTGCGGACTTGACTATGACGCTACGTCAACCCCTCATGCTGACCGTCATGGGCACTCTTCCGGCAAACCGGACCCGCGATCCACGTGTACGGCCTGGAGAAGTCGTACAAGGAGCTGCACGTGCTGCGTGGCGTCGACATCGACGTGGCGCGGGGCAGCATCTTCGCGCTGCTCGGCTCGAACGGCGCCGGCAAGACCACGGTGGTGAAGATCCTCTCCACGCTGCTCAGGGCGGATGCCGGGACTGCCCGGGTCAACGGCTTCGACGTCATGACGCAGGCCGCCGACGTGCGCGAGTCCATCAGCCTCACCGGACAGTTCGCGGCGGTCGACGAGATCCTCAGCGGGAGGGAGAACCTCGTCCTGGTCGCCCGGCTGCGCCATCTCGAGAACCCGGGCGCGATCGCGGATGACCTGCCGAGGCGCTTCTCGCCCTCCTGATGGGCTTCCGCACGGGGGCGAGCGTGCTGGGGTGGCTCGCGGTCGCCGGCATTCTGGTCCTGTTCACCCTGGCGCTGACCTGGATAGCCGTGATCCCGGGCCTCACCGCGAGGACCGTTGACGGCGCGAGCGCGTTCTCGTACCCGCTGATCCTCCTGCCGTTCATCAGCTCGGCCTTCGTGCCCACCGAGTCGATGCCCGGCCCGGTACGCGCCTTCGCCGAGCACCAGCCGGTGACCTCCATCGTCGACGCGATCCGGGACCTGTTCACCCGGCAGCCGGTCGGTGCCGGCATCTGGACCGCCCTCGCCTGGTGCACCGGAATCCTGGTGGTGGCGTACCTGGCCGCCAACCTCACCTACCGTCGCAGGATCTCCTGAGCCGGGGCAGGATCGGAGCATGCTGACGATCGGTCAACTGGCGGCGTACACCGGCGTCACGTTGCGGGCCGTACGGCATTATCACCAGATCGGGCTGTTGCCGGAGCCGCAGCGGGACGCCTCGGGTTACCGGCGGTACAGCGCGACGGCGGTCGTGTCCCTCATCAAGATCCGCACCCTGGCCGACGCCGGCGTGCCGCTGTCCCAGGTCGCTGAGCTACTCGAGGCGGACACGTCGGCCTTCGCCGAGGCGGTCGAGAGGATCGACAACCACCTGCGCGACGAGATCGAGCGGCTGGAGAGCAGCCGAAAGCAGATCGCACAGCTCGCTGTCGGGGACAGGATGGCGCTTCCGCCGGAGGTGGTCGCCTATCTGGATCGGCTCCGGGAGATCGGGGCGTCGGACCGGATGGTGGAGGCCGCCGACATCATGGCCGGCCTGGCCGAGCTGGCATATGCCTCCGGCGAGATCGAACTCGGCGAGGCGGCGCACGACGATCTGTCGTTCGACCTTCTGGACGCGCTCTCCGTCGAGTACGACCCGCGGGCGGAGCGGCTGATAGCCCTGATGCGCGAGCGTGGCTGGGACGGTTGGACCCGGCTGGAGCGGCTGCCGGAGCGGCCCCGCTGACCACCGCCGGCCAACTCGGCACAGTTCAATCAATTGACGTCCGTTGATATCCGTTCACATCGGTGCAATCCTTGATGGGAGCGCTCCCATCCCCCGACACCGAAGAACGGAGGACGTACCGTGCGTCCACACGCGTCCGATCGATCCGGCCGGCAGGCCCGCTCAGCCGTCCGCCACCCCGTCCGGGTGCTAGTCGTGCTGCTCGCCATGCTGGTCAGCATGCTGCCCTGGGCCGGCGCGGCCCAGGCACACGGCACCATCATCAACCCGGCATCCCGCGCCTACCAGTGCTGGAAGACCTGGGGCAACAACCACACGAACCCGGCCATGCAGCAGCAGGACCCCATGTGCTGGCGGGCGTTCCAGGCCAACCCGGACACCATGTGGAACTGGATGAGCGCGCTGCGGGACGGCCTCGGCGGTCAGTTCCAGGCCCGCACCCCCGACGGGCAGCTGTGCAGCAACGCTCTCGCCAGGAACGACAGCCTGAACACGCCCGGAGCCTGGAAGACGACAAATGTCGGCCGCAACTTCACCGTCCAGCTGTACGACCAGGCCAGCCACGGTGCGGACTACTTCCGGGTCTACGTGAGCAAGCAGGGGTACAACCCGACCACCCAGCGCCTCGGCTGGGGGAACCTCGACTTCATCACGCAGACCGGCAGGTACGCACCGGCGCAGAACATCTCGTTCAACATCTCGACCTCCGGATACACCGGGCACCACATCCTCTTCGTCATCTGGCAGGCCTCGCACCTCGACCAGGCCTACATGTGGTGCAGCGACGTGAATTTCGCCTGATCCGCACGACACCGGCCCAGGACAGCGGCTGACGTCCTGGGCCGGCGACCCCGCGGCACGCCGGACCAGAACCGCGACGAGGTGAGAGGCGATCATGATTTCCCGAACAGGCTTCGCGGGGTGGTACACGAACCGCTTCGTGTGGTTGGAGGTGATCCTGCTGGCGGTGTCGGCCGGCGCGGTCGCACTGGTCAACGCCGCCGGCCCGGACGCGGAGCCGGCGGATCTGCGGGGGCAGATCATGACCCGGATGCGTACCACGCTCGAACAGTCGGACCCGGGGCGGCACAACCACGCCGGACACACTCCCCAGCAGGCGGCCACCGGGGAGGAGGCGAGGCCGGCGGTGATCTGCGGGGTCCGCGTCTACGGCTACGAGCCGGCCGAGGTCACCGCGCTCGCCGAGGTGCGCAAGGTCTACGGCTTTCACCTCTGCGGGGTCGCCGAGCCCAAGCGCCCCTGGGACGTCGCGGTCAAGCTGGCCGGCCCGGTGATCCTGGACCTGTCCACCCGGCCTCCGGGCATCCAGGTGGTCGAGGCGACCGCCGACGTCATGTTCGTCGACCGGCTGCGGGAGACGTTCCCGGACCGGTACGCCGAGCTTGCGCTCAAGGAGGCGCTGGCCGACTCGGAGATCGCCGACCTGCGCCGCCGGTACGACGACGCGGCCGGGGTCTGACCACGCCGGGCGATCAGCCTTTCACGGTCAGGATCGGTTGCAGCTCCGCGACCGGTTGGGCGACCCCGGCACCGCGAAGGCTGTCGACGACCGGGCCGACCTCCTTGTACGCCCAGGGCGCTTCCTGCTTGAGGTCGCGCCGCCACGCCTCGATGACCTCGCGCCGCCCGGCCACCGCCGGGTCGCGGTGGTTGAGCGGAGTGACGACCCGGAACTCACGGAGAAAGGCGTCCAGCTCCGCGTCGCTGCCCCGGGCCGCGGCGCCCCGGGGGATGCTGCGGCCCGCGCCGTGGCAGGCACTGCCCAGCGCGCGGGCGTTGCCGAGCCCGCGCAACAGATAGCTGGGCGCGCCCATGGAGCCGGGCACGATGACCGGCTCCCCGAACATGTCCGGGGTCCGGTGCTCGTGATCGGTGACGCCGCCGGCGGGGGTGGCGCCCTTGCGGTGCACCACCGTGCCGTCCGCGCCCGGCCACAGCAGGTTGTGCGGGGCGTCGTAGATCAGCCGGGATGCGAGGTCACCGGCGACGCCGGCCAGGCCGGCACGCAGCATCATCGCCAGGAAGAACCGGTTGCCGACGGCGAAGTTCGCCGCGTTCGCGAAGGCGGTCAGATAGCGTTCCCGCCCCGCCGCGCCGCGCTCGTCGAGCAGCATCGGCAGGATCCGGTTCGCCGGCATCGGCACCGTACGCGGCCAAGCGGCGCGGGCCTGGTCGTGGCCCGTTGCGTTGGCCTGGTGGCCCAGCGAGAGCGAGCCGCTGTGCACCATCAGCACCACCCGGCCGGGGGTGAGACCCCACGCATAAGCGGCAGGACCGTCGTGGACGGCCGAGACGTACTGCAACTCGGCAAAGTGGTTGCCGCCGCCGACGCTGCCGATGATGCTGTCGTAGCTCGTCCCACCGCCGCTGTTGATCCAGTCCCGGAACGCGTCCGCGGACCCGACCGGGTAGCCCGCGGCGTGCAGCCGTCCGCTGATATCGGTGGTGTCGTCGGGCCCGACCTGAAGCCACGCCCCTTCGGCGCCGGCCGGGACGCCTTCGGCGACCAACCCGGGCAGCCCGAAGCGGAGCAGCCCCTCCCGATGCGCGGGGGTAAGACCGATGCGGCGGCCACCCTCGAAGAACAGGTGCCGCAGGCGCCGCTCCAAGGCATCCAGATGCGGGCGCAGCCGATCCACGCTCAGCGAGGTGACCTCCACCCGCATCCCGCAGTTGATGTCATTTCCGACGGCCTGCGGCACCAGGGCGCCGACGGTACGCAGCACCGTGCCGATCGGGATGCCGGCTCCCTTGTGGAAGTCCGGGGTGCACACCACCCTGTCGATACGCGGCTCGAATTCCAGGCCCGGGGTCGCACCGGCAAGATCGCTGAGCGTACGGGCCGTCTCCAGCACGACGAGAAGCTCGTCGACAGCCGCCGATTCGATCGGAACCTCGGGACCGGCGCAGATCTCCACCGGCACGCCGGCCGGATTGGGCAGCGTGAGCCACGAGTCGTCGGTACGCACCAGGCGCCGGTCTGGCCGCTTGGGCACGGGCATGTAGAACCTTTCACAGCTTTCGACAAAGAGCCTCGCGGCCACGGCCACTCTAGGTGCGCGGGTCCCGGCCGGCCATCGCTTTACGGGCCGCCGGCCGTCACGGCGCATCCGGCGGTACCGGTCACCGTCGCGGGTCGCGCGGTCGCGTTCGGCGCTGAGCGCACACCTGGCCGAAAGGCCAGCTCACAGCCGTCGGATGCACCCCTACCGTGATCGGGTGACGCGGAACAGATCGCTCGGACCCTGGGATGTGGCCGCGCCGACCCCGAATGCGGTGCTGTTCCGGCACTCGGTGCTGCGGGCACTGTTCATCGTCGTGGGCACGATCGTGGCTGCCTGGGTGCTCGTGAGGCTGCTGTTGTCGGCGCTGACCGGGTACGACATGGGCTGGGACGACCTCGGCTCCCTCCAGGCACCGCTGATCGGCGCGATGATCGGTTGCGGCGGGGCGGCGTGGCAGCAACGTGGTCGCCCCACGTGGATCCGGGTCTCCGAGCTCGGCATCGAGCTGGCGCAGCGCGGCGACCCGGTGTTCATCGCCTGGCCGCAGATCATGGCGGTCCAGGTACGCCGCCGGTGGATCTTCGCGGTCCTAGAGGTCACCCCGGCGGACCTGTACGCGGTCAGAAGCGCGCTACCCAGCCGCGACCTGCCGGCGATTCGATACCGCCGGGGTGTTGCGATGTTCCGCATCGAGATCGGCATGATCCAGCCGGGCCGGTCCGCGCTCCGCGCCGCGATCGGTGAACGCCACCCAGCGAACCGAGGCACCGAGCAGCCGCAGAGTCCGATTGAATGCCGCAGTTAGCCGCAAGCTAGCCCTCACGGAGCAGCTCAGCGAGGCCGTGCGGGTACAGCGGGTTACCTGCGTCGAAGCTGCTCAACGCTCGCCACATGACCGTCGTGCCGGCGTCGTCGAGGATCTGGCCGACGACGTCCCGTTCGTAGAAGGTCTGGTCGGCGAGCCGGCAGCCGAAGATGAATGCGATCTCGTGCCCGGGTCGGCCGAATCCGTGAAAGAGATTCTCCAGCACGCCCAGGCGGCGTAGGTCAAGAAGCTCGGCGGCGAGCTCCTCGCGCAGCTCACGACGCACGGCCGACTCGGCCGTCTCGCCGAAATCAATACCTCCGCCCAAAGGTCGGTAGAAGGTCTGGCCCTTCGTGGGGTCGTGGTACTCGAAGACGAGCAGATCCTCACCACGACGTGGCACGGCAAGGGCGATGGGGCGGATTGACGACATCCGCTGAAGCTATCCAAGCGCCGGGCAGGCCGAACCTAAATTCTCGCAGCCACAATTTCGCGCTGATGCGATCTCGTGCCGATGAGAGAGCTCTCGATCATGAAGGATCGGTGCTCGGCTGCCTCCCTGCCGGCGGTGGGTCCAGCAACTCGATGCCGTGCAGTTGCGCCGCGTGGCCCAGAACAGCGAGGTCCGGCTCAGTGGCCGGCGGCAGGCTTCGGCTGGTCGCCGGGTGTCCGACCTCCGCGACGAAGTCCTCGAACCCCGCCGGGGTGGCCAGGGTCAGCACGCGCGCGCCGCCGGATCCGACGATGAAGGTGTGCGCGAGCCCGCGCGGCAGCCAGATGAAGTCACCCGCGCGGGCCTGGAACGTCTCGTCCTCGCAGCGACCCTCGATGTCGCCGTCGATGACGTAGAACGCCTCGTCCTCGCGGGTGTGCCGGTGCAGCGGCGGAGCGAAGCCCGGCGGGTGGACGAACTCGACCACGGCGAGCTGCCCATCGCTCTGCCGGCCGCCGCACTTACGCAGGGCGAGGCTGCCGAGGAAGTGCGTCGCCTCACCCTCGTCAGCCTTCAGGTGGTACGGACGAACGGCCTCCGGCATACCGGCCTCCTACTGCATCGGACTGACCTGTCGGCTCACGCTAGGCACCCTCCGGCGACGGGCTCTGTCGATACGCCGCAGGTTCACCAGGTCGAGAACGCCGGGGTCTACGCGGCAACGACGCCGAAGCAGCTGACCGTCCTGGAGGCGGGAGCGGGCCGCCGCGGCCTTACCGGCTGCGCTCTAATCGCCGAACCAGGCCAGGGACGGCGCCGGCTGTTCGTCCAGGGAGCCATCCCGAACCTGCCACAGGAGCGCCCGTCCGCGTTCGTCGGTGATCAGGAACAAACCGACCGGGCGGTCACCGTCATCATCGATCGGCGGCATCGCCGCCAGTTCTGCGATTGTCTCGCGGAGCCAATCCAGCTCTTGTTCCCGGATGTCACCGCCGTAGAAGAGGTACAGCGTCCAGTTGAACGGCTTGGCCGGGAAGGCCCAGCCGCCCGAGTAGAGATCGTGATGGTACCGCTGGATAATCTGTTGAGCGGTGCCCCACTGCTTGAAGTTGATCTCTAGCCAGCCGCGAGCCGACGCGTACATGCCCATGACGCCCCACTCTAGGGACGGGCTCCCCGGGGCACGCACCTACGTCTGACCAGCCGACGAAATACGAGGCCATCGACGACGATGCTTGCGGCTACTGCCCGAACGTGTGCCGCAGGTTCGCGTTGATCAGCTCGTTGATCCGCTTGCGCAGGTGTCCGAGCAGCGACGGATCGGGCATCGGCTCCTCGACGAGCAGGGTCCACCGCAGCTGGGTCCCCGCTGCGCCTTCGGAGGTCAGGTCGAACCGGACGCGGGCGTCGGGCCGCTTCCTCCACAGAGAAGACCAGACGATGAAATCCGGCTTCTCAGCGTCGATCAGTTGCGGTGGCTGCTCATTGTCCAACAGCAACAGCCATGGCCGGGCAGGATCCCGGTCGGGCTCGGCCAGCGCCTCGAAGACGACGTGGGGTGGTGGCGGCTGATTTCGCTGCCGGCTGCCTGCTTCGAGCACGCCCAAGCCTAAGCACGCCCGCAACCTCGACCGACACCCCCGACCACCGGACCGCGATCTGAGCAGCTGCCGAATGAACGGTTCAGACGTGCAGGGCGGGTCGGTAGATCAGTTCCTGGGTGCGGCCGTCGAGCGTTCGGCTTTCGAGCAGTTCGAGGTCGAAGTCGGCCGCTCCTTGGAAGATCGGGTCCGTTCCGGTCCGGCCGCTGATCACCGGGAAGATCGTCAGCTGGACGCGGTCGACCAGGCCGGCGGCCATCAGTGCCCGGTTCAGCGACAGGCTTCCGTGCGAGCGCAGCGGCACCGTGGACTCCTCCTTGAGCCGGGCGACGATGTCGACGGCGTCGCCGCTTGCCAGGGTCGCGTTCGGCCAGTCGAGGGGTCCGCGCAGGCTGGTCGAGATCACGGTGGTCGGCATGTTCTTCATCCTGGTGTTGATCGGGTCGCTCACCGGTGACTCCTCTTGCTCAGGACCGCGGATCGGGGTTGCCGAACTCCCAGTACGCCCGCAGCGCCGCGATCTTGTCGGCGCCGTTGCTGCGGTAGGTGAAGACGCCGCGTACCCGCGTGGAGTGGCCGCCCGGCAGGGTGAGGTGGATGGTGCCGACGTCGGCGACTTCGTCACCGCACAGGTAGGACCGCTCTATCTCGAAGCGCATCCGGTCGACCCGTTCGATCACGTTGTCGTAGAAGCCGGCGATGGCCGCGGCGCCGCGATGCCCGCGACCGGCCGGGTCGAGCGGGGACGGCCCGACCGGATCCTCCACGACCGCGTCCTCGCTGAACAACCCGAGCCACGCCTCGCGGTCCTTCGCGCCGGCCGCCGCCTGGGAACGTCGGGCAAGGTCGCGGACGGTCAACGTCACCGGCGTCATCGTTCTGCCTCCCGTGCCGAGTACCCGGAACGCCTCCGAGAGTAGAACACGTTCTACCCGCGGGCAATCGTCGGCGTGGCACCGGGTACGCCATGGTCACCGGCCTGGTCGTGAATCGTGACCGGATCTGTGCAGGGTGAGCAGGCGCTGCTGCAGCCGGACGTGGCGGAACTGGTAGACGGCGCCGGCCTGCCGGAGGACGCCTCGATCATGGGCATCCTGCAGGAACTGCATCAGGTTGAGCGGCAGGCGCCGCCGTGCCGCGAGCAGGAGCCGGGTGACGACGAACATCAACCACGATCCTGTCGCCATCGCGAACGCCGCGCCCGCGACGAGGCCGCCGAGGACGCCGCCGACTCCGGCCAGGAGCCCGTCGGCGATTCCGCCTGCGCGGACGCCGGCGATCCCACTGGGGATTCCATAGGCGAGTCCGGTGGTGATGCCGACGACGAGGCTGGCCCTCCGGTCGTTCGCCAACGCCGACATGGGGGTGACGGCCTCGGTCAGCACCGCCGGTGCGCTGGCGCCGAACAGGACCGATCCAACCATGCCCAGCACCAGCCCGAACGCGAGCCCGTAGCCGAGGCCGTAGGCGGGCCCGCCCAGGAGTCCGTATGCGAGTCCGAAAACAAGTCCAAGCGCGAGTCCCGCCGCTATGCCGAGCGCGATTCGTCTCGGATCGGCCGCCACTTGTTGAGGTGCGCCGCCTGCGCGCCAGCTTGCCAGCCTGCCGACGAGGCCGCCGACAAGGCCGCCGATAAGGCCGTACACGACGCCGAACGCCAGCCCGTAGACGAGGCCGTTGACGAACCCGTGCGCGAACCCGACCGCGAGACCGAACAGGGCTCCGACCGTCATTGTGAAGATGATTCGATTCTTGTCGGTCGGCATGTCCTGCGGCGGTTCGCTCGCCCTCCAGCGAACGAGCCTGTTCACGAGTCCGCCGACGATCCCTGCCGCGCCGCCGACCGCACATGCCACCAGAGGCTTGGCAGCGAGCATGAGTAGTTGCTGGTCTGGAGAATCAGAAGCGGGTCCCTCCGAGAAGTCGATCGTCTGCCGGAGACCGGCCGCGAGCGTAATCGCGATCCCGGCCGCGAGCACGGGTGCCACGAAGCGCCTGGTACCGATCCGTCCTTGTTGCGGCTCGCCACGCAGGAAACCGGCCGCGAACCCACCCGCGAACCCGCCGACGACCCATCCGACGAACCCGCCCATGAGTCCACCCACGAGCCCACCCGCAAACCCGTACAAGACCTGAAATCGGGGCGCGTCCCGGCGCAGCCGCCACCAGGCAAGATCCGCGGTACCTTCGCGGGCGAGGTGATCGGCGAGGAACGCCAGCCACCTCTCTGCTTGTTCCGGAGCATATGCAACCGGATCTCCAGCCGGGTCGTCGTCCCGGCCCGCAAGCCGGGGCCGCGAGGTGTAAATGGCGGGAACATAGGCGTTCAGGAGGTGCAACTCGACGCCGTCCGGCTCGGTGTACGTCAGCAGTTCGGCGGGGTCGCTGCCGGATGACCGATATGCGGATTGGGCGAGATACAGCATCAACGGTGTTCGAAACACCTGCGCGAGGACGCCGTCCGGGTGGGCCGTCACATGGGCCACGACAGGCTCCCACCGGGCGACGCCGTCCAGCCGCCCGCCGACCAGGTATGCGGCTGCGTCGACGGCGGCAATCGGCTCGATCTCGACCACGAGGGCTCGCGCGAGCGGACCGCCGGCGTCCGACACCGCGCGCTCGTACTCATCGGAACGACTCATCAGCGCCAAAGGCCGGTCCCGGCCAACCGCACGTGTCAACGCCGCGATGGCCGACCCGTGCGTCGACGCGGCCATCTCATCCAAGCCGTCCAGGATCGGAACGACTACACCTCGGGCAATCAATCGCAACGCCACGTCGGGTCCGTAAACGCCGCCCGAACTCAACGCCGGATACGCATCGCCCAGGCTGCGTACCAGAAAGTGGTCGAAGTGTTCTCGCTGAGGATCCCAGGAACTCAGCGTCAGCAGGACCGGCACCGGGTCGCCGTCGTGTCGTCGAGCGAGCAGCCTCAAGGTCAGTAGTACCGCCAGCGTCGACTTTCCCGCTCCTGGCGAACCCATCACCACGACCTGTCGAGCCGGCAGCATCGTCAGCATCCGTGCCATGTCATCGACGCCACCCGCCAACCGCAGGCGGGTCGACCGGGCGGGCGGCGACGGCAGGCGATCTTCGCCGACGATGTCAGCCGCCGGCGGTCCGACCGGCCTGGAGGTGGTGGACCACCGTAGGCGAATCGGGTCCAGATGTCGCAAGCCGCGAACGCCGGCCTCGATCTGCCACTGTCGAGCGACGTGGTCGGCCAGGTCCTCGACGGCGCGCACCAGCACGGTGGCCGGTTCCGGCGGGAGTGGCCGCAATGCTCGCGCTACGGACCAGCAGCTCAACGCCAACGACGCGACCGCTACCGCAAGCCCGCCGACGCTCCCCAGCTGGTCGAATTTGTCCAACCGGCCTTCCGGCCCGAACCCGAAGAACAGCAAAAGGGCAGCGAGGCCGATTCCCCCGCACGCAACTACGAGCCACCATCGCCGAGGCTGCGCCTGAAAGCCGTCCGCCACGATGCCATCCTCGCAGGCCGGTACCGGCACAACCTCGTCCGTGTGACCGACCGCCACCTCGGCCGCGGGTTCCGCCACGGCAAGAGCGGTGAGCCGACGACCTGATCATCGAACCCTTCAACGTGGCGAGGCCGGCAGCGGCCGGCGCCGACGGGCTCGATGCCAGGTTGACAAAGGTTCATCGGCTGATCGCCCGAGGTGGACATGGCGGTTCGCTACGCTTATGAGGTGACCTTGGCCGATGAGATCATCCGTAGCCGATACGTCAGCCTGACCACCTATCGCAAGAACGGCACACCGGTGGCCACGCCGGTCTGGCACGTACCGCACGGTGCAGAACTCTGGCTCGTGACGGAAGCGGGCTCGGGCAAGGTCAAGCGGATCCGGAACAATCCGCGGGTGCGCGTGGCGCCGTGCTCCCTGCGCGGGACGGTGGCGTCAGATGCGCCGCACGTGACGGGAACGGCCCGATTGCTGGATGACGACGGGACGGCGCAGGCCCGGAAGCTGCTGGCCGGTCGGTACGTCATGTCGCGGGCCGGGAACTGGTTCGCCCGCCTGCTGCGGCTGCGCCGTCCACCGATGATCGGCATCATCGTTTCCTTCTGATCGGCCGATCGACAAGAGGGCAATTCGCCGGCCACACCCAAACCGATACCGGCCCAGCCACCACAGCTGTCTCATTGCGCGATCAACCGTTGTCGTCACAGACACCCGCTCCTCAGGCGCGCCAAGGAAGGCGCAGGAGGACTAGCGCCACGAGTGCCGAGAGGATCTCGCCGGCGGCGATGCCGATCCAGATCCCGGTGGTGCCGGTGGTGCCGGCCGCCAGGATCAGCGGGACCTTGATGGCCAGCAAGGTGCCGGCCGAGATCAGGTAGGAGGGGGTCGCCCGGCCCAGCGATTGGAAGTAGGCGGATACGAGCGGCGTGACGCCGGCAGCGGCTATGCCGGCAGCGATGATGCGCAGCGCCTGCTCTGCCGCCGGGGCGACGGCGTCGTCGTCGGTGAAGACGGCGACGACCGGCCCTGCGGTCAGGATGACGGCGAGGGCCGCGAGCGTGCCGTAGCCGATGGTGGCGCGCAGCGCGAGCGTACGGGCTCGATCCACGCGATCGGCGACCCCGCGGCCGGCGTTGTAGCCGACGATGGGCTGCAGTCCCTGGCTGATGCCGAGCTGGGGCATGGTGACGAAGGTCTGGATGCGGGCGCAGACGGCGTAGGCGGCCAGGGCGGTCACACCGGCGGCGGTGGCAGCGAGGACGTTGTTCACGAGGACGGCGAGCAGTGTCGCGCCGAGGCCCGCGAGAAACGAGGGGGCGCCGATGCCGACCTGGGCTCGTACGGTGGGGCCGTGCGGTCGTAGATCGTGGACGGTGATGCGGTACGGACGCTCGCGCTGGGCGAAGAAGAACCACAGGCTCATGGCGGCGGAGACAGCCTGGCCGCCGACGGTGCCGAGCGCGGCTCCGCGCACGCCCAGGTCGAGGCCGAAGATGAGCAGCGGGTCGAGGGTGATCTGGACCAGCACCGGGACCAGCCAGATCATGGTGGCGTACCGCAGGCGGCCCTCGGCGCGGATGAGGCTGGAGAAGCCGGTCGATACCAGCGCCCCGCACAGCAGCACGATCGTGTAGTCGCGGGTCAGGCCGCGGGTGGCGGGTTCGGCGCCGAGCACGGTGAGCAGCGGTTCGAGGGCGAGCAGCCCGGTGACGGTGACGGTGGCGGCGGTCGCCCAGAACAGAGCGAAGGCGTTACCGGCGGCGCGTGCCGCACCGGCGGGGTCCCCCGCGCCGAGGCGGCGCGAGACGAGGGAGGCTGCACCGGCGCCGACGGTGCTCGACACGGCGCCGAGAATCAGCAGTACGGGGGCGGCGAGGTTGACGGCCGCCATGGCGTCGGTGCCGACGCCGCGGGCGACGAACCAGGCGTTGGTGAGGGCATAGATGCCGTAGACGCCCACTGACATCGTCGTCTGTGAGCAGGTGTGCCACAGCAGCCGGCCGATCGGGCGGCTGCCGAGCGCGGCGGCGCCGTCGATTGAGCCTTTCTCGACGTGGCCGGGGCGGCGACTCCCGGCGGCGGTCGACGGCTCGGATACCTCCGGCCCGAGGCCGGGTTGAAAACCGCTCATCGAGCGGGCGGCCGGTTCAGCGGCGATCCTTGCCGTACAGGGCCATGATCTCGTGCAGGCGTTCGCGGGCCCAGTCGTACTGCTGGGTGTCGGTGTGACCGCGGTAGTCCGTCTCGATGATCATGATGAGGATCAGGTAGAGGGTGTACAGCCTGCGACGTCGCCGCTCGGTGTGCGTGAGCTCGGGGTGTCCGTAGCCGCGCAGGAATGCCGTCGAGTCTCCGAAGGCGGCCAGGTCGGTGGCGGTGAAGCCCGCTTCGATGAGCGGGTCGCCGTAGAAGGCGCGTTCGTGGTCGATGATGCACACGATGCGGCCGTCTCGGACCATGACGTTGCTGTCCCACAGATCCCACTCGACGAAACGGGGTTCGGTGACCTCGTCGAGACTGTCGGCATGGGTGGCGACGACGTCGCGGACGAGGTCGTAGTCGTAGCCGAGATCGACCGCGCGGCGCTCGCCGTCGCGCAGGACGTCGCCGATCATGCGCAGGAAGCAGGCACGCCAGCTGGGGTCGCCGGGGCCGGCGAGAGGGCCGAACGCCCGGCCGCGGATGCCGTTGAGTTCGCGGGTGGCCGCGCCGAGGGCCTTGTTGCAGGCGTCGAGCTCCTGCGGCGCAAGGGTGTCCTTGATGATGCCGAGGTTGCCCGCGTCGATGTAGGGCATGAAGAAGTAGTCGGCGTCGCACAGGTCATGGCTGCGGTCGGCGAAGTCGACGGCGGGCACGGGCACGCTTGTGTGTTTGCCGATGAGGTCGAGCGCGGCGAGTTCGACGGCCATGGCGCCGCGCTCGTAGGTCATCACCTCGACGTGCGGCGGGGGCGCGATCTTGAGGACGACCTGGCGGCCGTCGCGGAGCCGGATGCGGTAGGCCACGTTGAACCATCCGTGCCCGAGCTCGCTGACCCAGTCCTGGCTCTCGGCGTCGGGGAGCTGGTCGGCGCCGTAGGCGCGGGCGATCATCGCGCGCAGCGTCTCGGGTGACTGCCGGTTCTTGGTGATGCTTTCCATGGGTCCTCACGCATTCGACTCGTCCGGCCGGGTCGGCTCGCACGCTAGCGGGAGAGCGCTCCCAGCGGCAGCTTCGCCACCGGAATTTCGGCGAGAGGTTCATCTGCCGGGAGGACGATGCCGAAATCACCCAGATGATCACACTGCGTAACTCACCGCCTCATGACGGGCGGTTCGCCCCGCAGCAGCAGCACCCCGCGTACGCCGGAGTCTGGCGGGGTCGGTGCCGCGCACGTAGCATGCGGGGTCGTGATCAACAGGTCGAATGGTGGTTCGCCGGCGTGACGCACAGCAACACCGGAGGTGGGCCGGAACAGCCATCGACCGAGGTCACGCTGCTGCGTCCGTTGTTCGTGCTGACGCCCGAGGCGGCGGCCAGGCCGGCCGACCCCACCCGGCCGCCCCGGGCCGGGTGGGCCGGGCTGGTCGGAACGGCCGGGCCCGTCCCCGGCGGTGGAGGCGATCAGGGCGTGCCGGCTCCGGTGGCGCCCGGCCGGGCCGCGAGCGGCCGCAACCGTCGCGGAGGCGACCGTGTCCGGCGCCGGGTTGCGGTCGTGGCCGCCATCGCGGTCGCGGTCGTCGCCGGTCTGGGCCTCGTGGTCTTCGGCCCCGACAGCGACCGTACGGCGGAGCGCGCCGGCGGTGACCCGCTGCCCGGCACCGCGATGTACCCGGCGCTCGCGGACCCCAGCGCCGCCGTGTCCTTCCCGGTGGGCGCGACACCGGCGCGGTCCAGCGACCTGGGCACACCGCCGGCCGTACCCGTCGGCGGCGGGCCGACTCCGCTGCCGGTCTCGACGCCGGTGCGCCACGCCCCCACCCGGACGGCGTCGCCGCCGCCGCGCGGCGCCACGTTCGCGGCGGTCTCCGGCGAGAGCTGCCCACAGAGCAGCGACCGGGGGTACCGCCTGAGCGGTTGGCACAGCGACTGGTACACCCGGTCCAGCGGCGGGTGGCGCTCGGACGGCTGCGGCGGGAAGGTCGTGGCGGTGCCGATGAGCGGCTCGGCCACCAAGGACGATTCGGACAACGTCATCGTGTGGTGGTTCCGTACGGGAGCCGTCCGGGCCGGCAGCTGCTCGGTCGGCGTCTACGTCCCCGGCACCGGCAACCCGAAGGACGCGGCGGGAAAGCCGGCGCACTACCTGGTGCGTTCCACCGCCGACATCGACGGCGCAGTGATCGGGCAGTTCGACGTCAACCAGTCGGCGAACCAGGGACGTTGGGTCGACGCCGGGTCGTACGGCACGACCACCGGCGAGTTGTCCGTCCAGCTGGTGACCCGGGGCATCGACTGGGGCAGCGGCCGCGACGGCGACCACCTGGGCGTATCCGCGCTGCGGGTCAACTGCCAGGCCGGCTGACGACAGGTGGAGAGGCAACCTGTGTACGAGCGCACACCCGCCCCGATGATCCGCCCGCGCGGGTCGATGCTCCTGGTCGTCGACAGCGACGCCGGGACGGACCTGCCGGACCTGCCGCAGTTCCCGAGCGACCCGCAGGTGACCACCGTGGTGGTGAACACCGCGCCGCCACCGGAGATCCCGGTGCTGCGTGCGCTGCTCAACCGGGCGCTGGCGCCCGGGTGCGGCGCCGTGCGGCTCGTGCAGCCCGGGGCGGGCGCGCCCGGCCCGGACGGCTGGTGCCCCGCCCGGCACCTCGCCAAGTCGCTGGGCCTGACCGTGATCGCCCCGGACGGGCCGGTGATCGCCCTGCCGGACATGCTGTTCGTGGTGGGCGGAACCTGGTGGACTTTCCGTCCCGGTGCGGCGCCCCACGACGAAGGGCCGCGGCAGCCCGCCCCCGCGTGGCAGCGCGCCTTGGCCCGGCCGCTGCCGGCCGAACCGGCGCTGCGGGTGACGCCCATCCCGGCCGGCCTCTGGCTGCACGCCGGGGACGAGGCCGTCGCGCCCGACGACCCGGCCTTCGCGGTACCGGCCGACCCGGCGATGGTGACCCTGGTGATCGGCCGGCCCGGGGACGGCGACCTCGACGCTCATGCCCTGGCCCGCTACATCCGTCAGCTCGGGCCCGGCGTCGACGAGATCACGCTCATCCCGTACGGGCCGGCCGGGCGGGTCGTCGACGATCTCGCCGCGCGCCTGCCCGGCGATGCCGTCTCGGCGGTCCACGTCGATGCGGGCATGCCCGGTCTCCAGGCGGACGGGACCAAGGTACGCACCGTGGTGGACGGCGCGGGCCGTCCGGCCTGGCGACCCCCGGCGCAGCGGCTGCGTTACCGACCCGGGGACGCCCCGCGCCTGCTGGAGTGGCGGGTGCCGCTGCCGCACCGGCCGACGGTGGCGATCGGCGTGCAGCGGCTCGCCGAGGGCTGGCAGGTCGAGGTGGTGCGGTGCGGCCTGTGGGTTCGCCGCGACCACGAGGCCGACGACGCCGTGTGCCGGGTTCCCGCCGACCCCGATCGGCTGCTGCTGGTGGTCGGTTCGCCGTCGGCCCCGCCGCCGGCGCAGGTGTGGCCGGCGGTGCGGAGCCTGCTCGACGCGCTGCCCGCGGACGAACTGCACCGGATCCGCCTGGTCCTGCCCGTTGGCACCCCGCAGCCGTACGGGTTCCCGCCCGCGTGGAGCCTCTCCCCCGAAGCGGGCGTGCTGGCTGTACCGCCCGCTTCCTAATTCAGGCGGAGCGCGACCGTCATCCTCGAGCGGAACTCGGCCAGCGTGAGGATCGCCGCGTTGCGCTCCTCGACCGGGAAGACCGCGATGTCGGCGTGGTCCTCTCTCAGTTGCGGCAGCCATTCCTTCAGGAACACCTCGGCCGGGATCTCGATGGCGTGCTCGCCGGCGACCTCGCCCTCGTTCTCCAGCCGGGCCACGGTCGCATGGGGCCAGATCGGCAGCAGCGTTCGCCGCTTCGCGTCCTCGGTGAACAGGATCTCGTCCTCGTCGCCCCAGACCCACAGCGCACCCTTGTCGGCGATGATCTCGAATGTCCGGGACACCCGCGCCGCCTCGTCCAGCCGGCGAAGTCGTTCCGCTTCACCGCGCGAGATGTCATCCCGTGCCACTTGACCTCCGCGTATCCGATCGCTTGCGTTCCGCAGCGATGGTATCGGTCCGTGGTTCCCCGCCGGATCGCCGCCCGATCGGTCTGGTCTTTCCCTTCGAGTGGAGGTCCGAGCACCGGCAGCCGGAGCGCCGCTAACCACCACTACGAGGCGTATCGACCGTTACAAGATTTTGTCAGCGTTCTTAACAAGTCGTAGATCCGACTGTCACGCAGCGTCGACTGTCCATAGTGTCTGGACAGCCAACAAGCGATCGGGGGATCTCAATGCGAATGGCTGTCTCCATCGGCGTACCCGTCCTTCTACTCGGGATGGTCGCCGTCGTCGAACCGGCTGCCGCGGCCACCGCGCCGGCCGGCAAGTGCACAGTGGACGCCACGAACCCGGCCAAGGTCGGCATGACGCGCGCGGCCGACGGCACCCTGCACCACACGCAATGGCTCGAGCAGGAGGGCGTCGTCGCGGCGAACCTCGCCATCCAGAAGGCGGTCGAGACGCAGTTCGGCCTCACCGACCAGAAGGCGACCGCGGCCGCGGTCGTCCGCACCGGATACCTCGGCACGGCGGTCGACCACAACACACAGACGCTGGTCACGGTCGTCACGCCGGAGTACGCCGCCAAGGCCGCGACGTTCCGCGGCAAGGTCGCCGCGGCGACACCCGCGCTTCCGGTCGGTGTCTCGACCGCGGTGATCGTCGGCTGCAACAGCGGCGCCGAGCTCGCGGCCGGCGCCGACCTGCTGACCGGCCGGGCCTGGCACCCGGACGCGGCGAAGGCAACGTTCGGCTTCGGCATCGACGCCGCCGACTCGCGCATCCACGCGTCCTTCGCACCGAAGGACAAGGCTGCGGCCGAGGCGGCGCAGAAGGCGCTCGGTGACCTCGCGGTGGTCACGCTCGACGGTGCCGCGCGGACCGGCCGGCTCGACGACGGGACGCCGCACTTCGGCGGCGCCGGCGTGCGGGTCGGCTCCGGGTCGCTGAACTCCAACATCTGCACGACGGCGTTCACCGTGCGCCGCAACTCGAACGGACAGCGCGGCGGGATCAGCGCGGGCCACTGCTTCAACAACGACCAGTCGATCTGGTCGTCCACGAAGTTCTGGGGCAACGGCTGGGGGCGGGCGAACTACCCGGCCTTCGACATGATCGGCATCTCGGCCACGAGCCAGACCTACGACAACACCATCCACGTCGACCCGTGCTGCCCGACCACGCGGAACGTGACCAGCCGCAAGGCGCCGGCGGTCAACGACTCCGTGTGCCAGAGCGGCATGATCACCCGCGCGATCTGCGGCCTGGTCATCACCAACCTGTTCGCGCAGCTGTGCGACGCCGACGGGTGCACCAGCGGCCTGCTGGACGCGCACCGGGGCACCGACACGGTGATCCGCGGCGGTGATTCGGGCGGACCGATCTACATCAGGAGCGGCAGCAGCAACGCGGTCGCGGTCGGACTGAACGTCGGCACGACCAGCGGCGGCAGCAACCTGGTCGGTGAGAAGCTGAGCAGCATCGAGAGCCACCTCGGCGTCACGATCCTGACCTCCTGACCACTTTCGGCGAGGGGATTCTCCGCCCGGCGGAACCGGGCGGAGAATCCCCTCGTCTCAGCCATGGCAATTCCGGCGCGGGGTGGAGGTAGGCGATGGCGAACCGCTGGGCAGTGATGATCTCCGGTGTGGTCGGCGCGGTGGTCCTGGCCGGGTGCGCCGCCACGGGCGCCGCGCCGGCCGGCGACACCACGACGGTTCCCGAACTGGTCGGCAACGATGCGGCCGTCGTGGACAAGGTGGCCGCGAGCGCCGGGGTGGTGGCGGTCGTGGAGCGCGAGGCCCCGGGGCAGCACAAGCCGGGTACCGTCGTCCGGGTCGAGCCGGCGCCCGGAACGGCGGTGGCGCGGGGCAGCACGGTGACCGTCGTGGTGGCCGGCCCGGCAGGCGGGACGGTGGACGAGATCGTGGCCGCCGACCGCAGGACCTTCGTCGGCGTCGGCATCGACAAGGACGGCACGACCATCATCGCGATCGGCCCGGACGCGGACGAGCAGGCGGCACTGGATCAGGTCCGTCCGGCTCTGGCCGGGCGAAAGCACGAGGTACGCCGCTGCACGGCGCCCTGGGCCGACCTGTCCCGCATCGTCACCGAGGTGACCCGGCGCGAGGACCTGAAGGCCGGACAGGGCTTCGGAATCGCGGTCGACCCGGCGCTGTGCGCGGTCAAGGTGACCGGCGACATCCCGGCCGAAGCAGTTCAGGCCCTGCGGGAGCAGTACAAGGACACGATCGTCGTGGAGCCCGGCGCACCCGCCGCCCGCCTCCCCCGCCGTTAGGGGGTCACGCGGCGGCGGTGACCAGTTGCCGCACGGCGGCCAGGTGGGTGTGTGCGGCCAGACGGATCTGCAGTGAGCGGGCGCACATGTCGGCGCCGTCGCCGGCGGCGAACATCGCGGCGATGATCGCTTTGACCGAGGCTGTGTCGGTCTCCGCACCCGTGAGTCCGCAGCGCTGCAGCAGGCCGGTCCAGACGTCGTCCGCCTTGCCGAGGACCCTGGTCAGCGAGCTGTGCGCGTCGTTGACGGTGGGGCGGGCGAACCCGTAGGCGTCTTCCGCATGCGACATGGCGGCGTCTCCTCGACAATCAGGTTACCGACGGGTAGAGATATCGCTGATGCCTATCGGGCCGCCCGTGTTGCATGTGATGCGATGTGACCGGCGTCGCCGTCGTCGATTCTCTGCCGGCCTGTTGGGCGGCGGTCACAACAGCACCTTGCGTACCGCCGCGACGATCCGCTCCTCGTCGGCTCCGGCGGTACGCCAGTTGCTGAAGGCCAGCCGCAGCGCGGGCGTTCCGGCGTACACGGTCGGCGTCACGAACGCCTCGCCGGTCTCGGCGAGCGCCCGGGCCACCTCGGCCGGATCGCCCGGGACCGCCAGGCAGACGACATTGAGCCGGACCGGGGCGAGCAGCCGCGCCCCGGGCAGCTCCGCCAGGCGCGCGCCGACCCGCCGCGCCGAGGCGACGTTGCGCTCGACGATGTCCCGGTGCCCCGCCCTGCCGTAGGCCGCGAGCGAGAACCAGGCGGCCAGCGCCCGCAGCCGCCGGGAGTTCTCCGGGGTCAGGTGCAGGAAGTCCGGCCGTTCGGTGAGCGGGCCGAGATAGGCGGCCGCGTTGCCGAAGACCCTGGACTGCAGGTCCGGCCGGCGGGTGTACTGCACCGCCGAGTCGTACGGCACGTTCAGCCACTTGTGCAGGTCGACGCAGACGGAGTCGGCCTCGGCCAGCCCGTCGAGCAGCGGCGCGTACGCGGGGCTGAGCGCGGCGAAGGCGCCGAACGCCGCATCCACGTGCAGCCAGAACGGGAACTCCTCGCGCAGCGCCACGATCGCCCGCAGGTCGTCGTAGTCGACGGTGTTGACCGTACCGGCGTTGGCGACCACGATGGCCGGCCGGCCCCCGCGGGCGGCAAGGACCGCGCGCAGCGCCGACACGTCGACCGCCTCGCGGCCGGGCAGGACCGGCAGCTGCCGCACCGCCTGCCGGCCGAGGCCCAACATGGACAGCGCCTTGTAGATGCTGGAGTGCGGCGCGCCGGACAGCACCTCCACCGGTCCCAGCGCGTGCACGCCAAGCTGCCCCACGTCCACGCCGAGCCGCTCGCCGAGCCATTCGCGGCCGATCGCCAGGCCCACGAAATTCGACATGGTCGCGCCGCTGACGAACGCCCCGGAATGGCCGGCGTCCAGGCCGAACAGCTCCCGCAGCCAGCCGAGCGTCTCGCGCTCCAGCTCGCCCGCCGCGGAGCCGACCTCCGAGCTGGCGTTCTGGTCGAAGACGCCGGTCAGCCAGTCGCCGGCGAGGGCCGCCGGGGTCGCACCGCCGGTGACGAAGCCCAGGTACCGGGGTCCGGCGCTGCCGGAGAGCCCGGGCGCCCAGCGCTGCGCGAACAGGGTCAACGCCCCGGCCAGCCCCGCGCCCTCCGCGGGCAGCGGCCCGGCGGTACGCGGCGCGGGCGGGTGGGCCGCCGGACGCCCGTCGAGGCCGTCGAGGACGCCGGCGGCGTACCTCTGGGTGGACTCCAGCAGCTCCGGTAGCGCGGCGAGGTCGGCGGCGAGTAGAGGATCCATGAGCACACGCTAGGCATCGCGGGCGGGCGAAATCATGGTCCAATCCGGAGGTCCTGGCACCTGCTCCTTCAGGCCGGCACGGAAGGCAGACCCGCCAGTGCGGCCTGGACGGCCTGGTCGGAGAGCTCGTGGTCGACCATGTCGCCGGCCAGGAAGTGGCCGTACGCGGGCAGGTCGAGGTGGCCGTGCCCGCAGAGCGCGGTGAGGATCACCTTCTCCTCACCGGTCTCCTTGCAGCGCAGCGCCTCCTCGACACAGGCGGCGAGCGCGTGTGTGGGCTCGGGGGCGGGGATGATGCCCTCGCTGCGGGCGAACCGCACGCCCGCCTCGAAGCACTCCCGCTGCGTCTTGGCAACGGCCTCGATCAGGCCGAGCTCGTAGACGTGTGAGATCAGCGGCGACATTCCGTGGTAGCGCAGTCCGCCGGCGTGGATCGGGTCGGGGATGAACTCGTGGCCCAGCGTGTGCATCTTCATCAGGGGCGTCATCCCGGCGGTGTCACCGAAGTCGTAGGCGTAGGTGCCCTTTGTCAGGGACGGGCAGGAGGCCGGCTCCACCGCGCGGATCGTCGGGGACATCCGCCCGGCGAGCTTCTCGCGCAGGAACGGGAACGCGAGGCCGGCGAAGTTCGAGCCGCCGCCGGTACAGCCGACGATCACGTCGGGCTCGGCGCCGACCTTGGCCAGCTGGAGCAGCGCCTCCTCGCCGATGACGGTCTGGTGCAGCAGCACGTGGTTGAGCACGCTGCCCAGCGCGTAGTTGGTGTCCGGGTGCTGCGCGGCCACCTCGACGGCCTCGCTGATCGCGATGCCGAGCGAGCCGGGCGAGCCCGGGTCGGCCGCCAGGATCCGGCGCCCGGCCTCGGTGAGCTCGGACGGCGACGGATGGATGGTCGCCCCGAAGGTCTCGATCATGATTTTCCGGTACGGCTTCTGGTCGTACGACGCGCGCACCTGCCAGATCTCGCACTCGAGGCCGAACTGTGCGGCGGCGAACGCCAGCGCCGTGCCCCACTGGCCCGCGCCGGTCTCGGTGGTGAGCCGACGGATCCCGGCGGCCGCGTTGTAGAACGCCTGCGGCACCGCGGTGTTGGGCTTGTGCGACCCGGCCGGCGAGACACCCTCGTACTTGTAATAGATCTTCGCGGGGGTGCCGAGCGCCTTCTCGAGCCGGCGCGCCCGGAAGAGCGGCGACGGCCGCCAGAGGCGATAGACGTCGAGCACCTCCTCCGGAATGTCCACGTAGCGCGCCGAGGTCACCTCCTGCTCGATGAGGGCCATCGGGAACAGCGGCGCGAGGTCGTCCGGCCCGACCGGTTGTAGCGTGCCGGGGTGCAGCACCGGCGGTGGCGGCGAGGGCAGGTCCGGCACGATGTTGTACCAGCGGCGCGGCATCTCCGATTCGGACAGCAGGATCTTGGTGGCACGCTCGGCATCGGTCATCGCCCGATCATCGGGCCGGGAGCGGCCGCCACGCCAGGACGCCACACCGTCGCTTCAGCGCACGCGGACCCAGGGGCGCCGGCCTTCACTCTCAGTCGTCGCGGCGGTACGGACCCGTCCCAACGTAGAGATTCGGGCGCGCACGCCCTACAGTGTGCGAACCCAGAGCCGAGGAGAGTGCCCGTGACCGAGCCGTCACCAGAGCAACGAAATCCGACGGACCCGGCGCGACCCGCTACGGCCGGCACCGACGCCGACGCCGCCGCGGCACCCGCGCCCGCACCTCAACTGCTGGTCATGCCGCCGACCAACGCGATCCCGTCGATGCTCTGGCCGGGATCGGACGGCGAGCCGGCCTGGGCGATCCCCGTCCAGATTCCGTCTGGCACGCGCGGTTACGCGCTGTTCATCCCCATGGTCCCCGTGCAGGCACCGGCCCCTGACGGCGCAGGTAGCAAGGCTCCCGCACCGGCAACCGTTCCGGACACCGCCGGGTCGGCGCTCACTGCCAGTCACCCACGGCCCACCGAGTCGGGTACCGACCTCGTCGATGCCGGCGTCGATGCGGGCAAGGCCGACGCGGCACGCGGCGCGGCGAACTCCGGCCCCGCCGGCGCGGCGGTCCCCGACCCGAGAGAGCGGCGCATCCCGGCCGTGCCACCCGTGACGGTGGCGCGAGATCGGCCCGCACCGGGCACTCCGATGCCTCCGCCGCCGATGGAGCCGGTCCGGCAGTTCGCCCCGTACCAGCCGCCACCGTCCTGGTGGCAGAAGTTCCGCGAGAAGCACTGGCCCGGCCCGGCGGCGGCCGAGGGCCGGGCCGTCCCGGCCGGCGTGCTCGCCGGCGCGCTCGGCTTCGCGTTCCTCGTCCCGCTGACCCGGTCGGGCATCGGCTGGTTCCTCGGCTGGCTCGCGTTGACGGCGGGCGTCGTGGTCGCGGTTCGGCGTTCCGCGAACCTGCCGCGCAACGAGCGGTGGATCCGGTCCGGGTGGGCCGCGGCGGCGCTCGCCCTGCTCCTGGTACCGGCCTTCCGTAACGCGTGGTGGCTGGTGACCTTCAGCGTCCTCGGCGCGCTCGGCTGTGCGACGTTGGCCATCGTGGGCGGCCGGCGCGTCCGGTCGATCCTGTTCGGCCTGGTGGCTACCCCGTACGCGGCGCTGCGCGGCCTGCCGTGGGTGCGCAACCACCTGCGGGCGAATCGCAACCCGGGAATCGTCCGCCGGGTCGCCTTCTCCGTCGGTCTCACGGTTCTGGTCCTGTTCGTCTTCGGCGCGCTGCTGTCGTCGGCCGACGTCGCGTTCTCGACGTTGCTCGACCGGGCCGTGCCCGACTTCCACGGCGGCTCGGTGTTCCGCTGGATCTTCCTTGCCGTGGTCGGTGGCCTGATCGCGGTCGCCGGCACCTACACGCTGTCAGCGCCGCCGGCGACCTCCAGCCTCGACACCGAGGGCAGGAGCCGGTTCGGCCTGGTCGAGTGGGCGCCGGCCTGCTCCGCGCTGGTGCTGCTCTTCGCGGGCTTCGTCGCGGTGCAGTTCACCGTGCTGTTCGGCGGCAGCCGGCACGTGCTGAAGACGTCGGGCCTCAGCTACGCCGAGTACGCCCGCAGCGGCTTCTGGCAACTGGTCGCCGTCACGCTGCTGTCGCTGGGCCTGCTCGCCGCCCTGGCCCGCTGGGCCCGGCGGGATCGGCCGGTGGAGCGGATCCTGCTCCGCGTCCTGCTCGGCCTTCTCTGCGGCCTGAGCGTGGTCATCGTGGCGTCGGCGCTGTCGCGGATGTGGGCGTACCAGCGGGTCTACAGCTTCACCGGTGAGCGGATCTTCGTGATGTCGTCCGAGCTGCTGCTCGGCGTCGTCTTCGTGCTGATCGCGGCGGCCGGCGTCCGATGGCGGGGCCGGTGGATCCCGCAGGCCACCGTCGGTCTCGCCGTCCTCATGCTGCTCGGCCTCGCGGTCCTGGACCCCGAGGGCTACGTGGCCAGCCGCAACGCCGTCCGTTACGAGCACACCGGCAAGATCGACGCCTGGTACCTGCGAGCCCTCTCCGCCGACGCGACACCGGCGCTCACCCGGCTGCCGGACCCGGTACGCCGCTGCACCCTGAGTTGGATCGCCGACGATCTCGCGAAACCCGACCCCTGGTACGCCTGGAACCTCGGCCGGTCTCGGGCCCGGGAGGCACTCGCCGACCTCGGCCCGGGTGCGATCGGTAACCATGCCGACTGCCGCGCCGCGGATCAATTCGACCTGCCCAAGAAGCGTCGCTGAGCGTTCGCCCGGCAACGCAACTCGAGCCCGACGCCGCTTCGGTGGCGTCGGGCTCGAGCTTTGACAGATGCCATCCGCCTGACCACAAAACGCGGGTGAATAAGCATTACGGAAGTGACAGATCCGGCTTACCGTGCCCATTGGGGCAGCCGATAAAGGGCTTGCTGAATACGATATTTGCTGGGAAACAAACATTCTTTTGAAACGCCGGACAGCGTACGGCGTTTCGTGGTTCGCTATCCGGGACTTAACGCTCCGATGCAAAGGGGTGACATGAACACGGCAGCACGAATGACGGCGGTTGGCGTGGGCCTGCTCGCCGGTGCGACGCTCGGAATGGGACCCGCTCAGGCTGCGCCTCCCACTGGGCAGTCCGCCACGAGCAGCTCGGCCAACCAACAGCAGAACCGCGACCACGACGAGGTTATCGGCTACTACCGCAGCTTCTGGAGGTGTGAGCGGGCCGGCCACTTCGGCGAACGTCGCGGCGCCTGGTACGACTACGACTGCGATCGCGTGCGGTGGGGCTACCACCGCGGCCACTGGGCCCTGATCGTCGAGGATCGCTACTGGGACAACGGCTGGGACGACCGCTGGCGCCCGGGCCACTGGCCGGGTAGCTGGTCGAACCGCCCGCACTGGCCCGGCGGCGGCAACTGGAACGGCGACGGCGGCAACTGGAACGGCGGCGGCGGCAACTGGAACGGCGGCGGCGACGGCTGGAACGGCGGCGGCAACGGCGGCGGCAACGGCGGCGGCAACGGCGGCGGCGACGACGACGGCAACGGCGGCGGCAACGGCGGCGGCAACGGCAACTGGAACGGCGGCGGCGGGGGCGGTGGTTACAAGTAGCAGAAAGTGATCTGATTTGCGGGTCGCCCCCGAGGGGAGCGGCCCGCAAATCCACATCGACCTGGCTCATGACAAACGCACCCCGCCCGGTGGCGGCGGTTCAGTGCGACAGGGCCTTCTTGAGCTCGTCCTTGCTCATGGTGGAGCGGCCGGTGATGTTGCGTTTCTTGGCCTCGTTGTAGAGCTGGTCCTTGGTGGGGCCCTGTGCGCCGGTGTGTGAGCGCTTGCCGCCGCGGTATCCGGAGGACACGTCCTTGATCGAGGAGCGGCTGACGGTCTTCGCCTCGCCGGAGCGGGCGCGTTCCTTGTTCACCGTGCGCGCGGCGATCTCCTCGGCGCGGTCGGTGGACTCGCCGCGCTTCTTCGCGCTGGCCTTGATGTGCTTGTACTGGCGTTCCCGCTTCGGGCTCGATCCTGCGGGCATGGCGTTCTCCTTCCGCGGAACAGGTCTGCGGGCGAACCCGCGCCGGACCTTTGATACCCGGCCACCGAGCCGGGAAACAGGCATCGCGGGCGGGCGAAGTCGTAACGGGGGCGACGCTTTGACAGCCGGGATCGGGGTACCCGGGTCATATGCGTATCGGATACTTCCTTTCCTGCGAGGAGTACACCCCGGCCCAGTTGATCGAGCAGGCCCGCCTGGCGCAGGCGGCCGGCTTCAAGGGCCTGTGGATCTCCGACCACTACCACCCGTGGAACGACGCGCAGGGGCAGAGCCCGCTCGTGTGGTCGATCATCGGCGCGCTCAGCCAGGCCGTGACCATCCCGGTGACCACGGCCGTCACCTGCCCGATCATGCGGACGCACCCCGCGGTGATCGCCCAGGCCGCGGCTACCAGCGCCGTCATGCACGACGGCCGGTTCGTGCTCGGCGTCGGCACCGGCGAGGCGCTCAACGAGCACATCACCGGCGAACGCTGGCCGTTCGCCGAGGAACGCCTCGACATGCTCGCCGAGGCCGTCGAGGTCATGCGCCGGTTGTGGGAGGGCGACTTCGTCACGCACCACGGCCGCTACTTCACCGTCGATCAGGCCCGCGTCTACACGCTGCCGGCCACGCCGCCCAAGGTGTACGTGTCGGCGTTCGGGCCCAAGGCCATCGAGGTCGCCGCCCGGATCGGCGACGGCTACATCTCCACCAGCCCCGACGCCGACCTGGTGCAGCAGTTCAGACAGCTCGGCGGCGGCGACAAGCCCGCTCAGGGCGGCTTCAAGGGTTGCTACGCGCCGACCGAGGACGAGGGCGTCGAGATCGCCCACCGGCTGTGGGGCACCTCCGGCGTGCCCGGGGAGCTGGCACAGGTGTTGCCGTCGCCGAAGCACTTCGAGCAGGCCGCGCAGTTGGTCACGCCGGAGATGACCCGCGAGGCGCTGCCGTGCGGGCCGGACCCGGCCAAGCACGCCGAGAAGCTCAAGGCCTACGAGGCTGCCGGCTTCGACGAGGTGTACGTGGCCAACATCGGACCGCACTACGCCGACCTGATCGACATGTACCGCCGCGAGTTTCTCTAGATCGCGCTGAGCTCGTCGCGCAGCTCCTTGGCGTAGAAGTCGAGGAAGCCGTCCGGGTCGGGGCCCGCGTTCATCAGCACGACGTGGTCATATCCGGCGTCCGCATAGGTTCGCACGGCGTCTGTATAGGACTTCGGATCGGCGCCGTGTGTGAACTGCGCGCGGATGTCGTCCTCGGTGACCGGCGCGGCGGCCGCCGCGAAGTTCGCCGGGTTGGGCAGCTCACTCATCACCTTCCAGCCGAGCACCGCCCACGGCATGGTCTTCAGCGCGGCCCGCACCCCGTCGTCGGGGTCGGCGGCCCACGCCATCGCCACCTCGGCGTACCGGGGACCGGCGCCGCCCGCGCCGGTGTAGGCCGAGATCAGGTCCTTGCGCGGCTCGGTCGCGAAAAGGCCGGTGCCGTGGCTGGCGGCCAGCTTGGCCGCCTCCTTGCCGCCCGCGGCGACGGCGATGACCGGGAGCCGGTCGGGCAGGTCGAAGACGCGGGCGTCCTCGAGCTGCAGGTGCTTGCCCTCGTACGACTGATAGCCGCCCTGCCACAGCAGGTTGATGATCTCCAACGCCTCGCGCAGGCGCTCGTGCCGGCCCCGCACGCTCGGGAAACCCTGCCCGATCACGTGCTCGTTGAGCCGCTCCCCCGAGCCGACGCCGAGCGTGAAGCGGTCGTCCGAGATGATCGCCAGCGTGGCCGCGGCCTGGGCGACGATCGCCGGGTGATAACGCACGCTCGGACAGGTCACACCGGTCGCCAAACCCAGATCACGGGTACGCGCGGCGATCGCGCTCAGCACGTCCCACACGAACGGCGAGTGCCCCTGGACGTCCAGCCAGGGATGGTAGTGGTCGCTCATCTCGACGAAGTCGAAGCCGGCCCGCTCGGCCCGCAGTGCCTGATCGATCAGTCCCTTCGGGCCGAACGCCTCGGCCATCAGTTTGTATCCGATCCGCATCGACATCTGCTTCCCGCCGGGCGGACGGATAAACCGCCCGCCGGCGCCCGGTCACCGCTCGGCGGGCACCTGCCGGACACCCGGCTCGGCCTCCCGCGCCGTGCGCTGGTCGCCCATGGACGCGTTGTGCACCTGTACGCCGTGTGTGCCCAGGTGCTTGGCCCGGTACATGGCGATGTCGGCGCGGCGCAGCAGCTCCTTCGGGCTGTTGCCCCCGCGGCCGGTGGCGACGCCGATGCTCGCCCGTACGGGAACGGTGTCGTCGCCCAGCCGCACCGGGGCCGCGGCCGCGCCGGCCAGGATGCGCCGGGCGGTGTCGGCAGCGTTCGCCTCGTCGGGCATGTCGGTGATCAGCACGACGAACTCGTCGCCGCCGAGGCGGGCCGCCACGTCGCCGGCACGCACGTTGGCGCGCAGGATCCGGGCGAACTCGGCCAGCATCGTGTCGCCCGCCGCGTGCCCGTAGGCGTCGTTGACCATCTTGAAGCCGTCGAGGTCGATGAGCAGCAGCGCGAGGTCCGTGTCCCGGACCGCCGGTTCGGCGAGGATGGCGTCCAGCCCGGCCCGGTTGGCCAGGCCGGTCAGCGGGTCGTGCAGGGCCAGCCGCTCGAGTTCCAGCTCGCGTTCGCGTAGCCGGGTCTCGACCTGCCGGCGGCGCTCGATGTCGCCGCGCAGGGCGGCGGTCGCGGCGTCGACCTTGATCATCGCCCGGTTGCGCGCGCCGGCGAGCAGCCCGACGACCAGGGTGAGCAGCGCGGTGATCGTCATCGCCACCACGAAGGTGGTGCCGGTGACGCCATGCCGGGTCTCGCGCAGCAGGTTGCCGGTGGGGTACGTCCGGAGAATCCAGGTGCGCAGGTCGGCGGTGAGGTGCACGGTCCGGCCCAGCGACGAGGGGTGGCGGTGCGCGCGGTCGCCGGACGCGTCGGCGATCATCTGCTCGGCGCCGCCGGACGGCTCGATGAGATCGGCGGTGACGGAGCCGTGCGCCTGCGCCGCTATCGTCTTGGTCAGCAGGTCCTTGCCGTGCACACCCATCGTGAGCCAGCCGCGGAACACGTTGCCGGTGCGGAACACCGGCACCGCGAGCCGGAACGAGAGCTGCTGCTGCTCGACCGGCAGGGCGCGATCGTTGAGCAGTACGTAGCCGCGGCTGACGGCGAAGCCACCGTTGAGCCGGGAGTCATGCAGGGCCTCCGCGGCCTCGGGGGCGGCGTACAGGTCCACGCCGGTGGCCCGGGGCCGGTTGTCGAAGGCGCGGCTGAAGACGATGAACGCGTGCTGGCCGCCGGAGGCGCCCGGTTTCAGCTGTAGATCGGTCGCGCCGCGTTGCCGCCAGTAGGACTGCAGGGCGGCGACACCGGTGTCGTGCACGTTCACCACCAGCTCGAGCGAGGTGGCGCCGGGCAGGTGGCGGTTGCTGACCTTGTTGGTGAGCCAGGTGAAGTCGTCGGCGGTCAGGTCGGGCTGCGCCCCCACGGCGACGGCCACGTCGGTGAGCATGTCGCCGTACCGTTGCACCTCTGTGCCGATCGCCCGGCTGAGGTCACCGGTGTAGCGGTCCATGAGGTGGGCGGCGTCGCGCTGCTCGTCGCCGCGCTGGGCGGCCCAGGACGCGGCCGTGCCGAGGATCGCGACGACGGCGACGAGGGCGGCGCCGGTCCATCGTCGCCGGCTCGACCGGGGAGGCGTTGACTGCACGAGAACCCGTTCGGTCCGACGTCGCCGAGATGAAGGTCCGGGTGGCCGTCGACGGGCACGCGCAGTGCAAGGACGAGGGGTCGATCGGAACTACCACGGTGAAGAAACCGCAGGACCCGCCCGTGTTGATCACCGAATCCCCCGCGCAGCCGCAGTGATCGGCTTCGTTGCTGTGAAGTACGGCACCGCCCGAGGATGACGAGTGTCCGGGCGGCGTCAGGCGGGTCTTGGCGCGGGGCGCTGCACCAGGTCGCCGTAGAAGTCGTGGATGCTGTCCACCGCCCGGGCGAACGCGTCGAGGTCGAGCGGCTTCGTCACGTACGCGTTGGCGTGCCGGGCGTAGCTGCACGCGATGTCCTCCGGCTGATCGGAGGTCGTGAACACCACGACCGGGATGGTCGCCAGCGCCGGGTCCCGCTTGATCTCGGCGAGGACCTCCCGGCCGTCCATCCGCGGCATGTTCAGATCGAGCAGGATCATGTCCGGGCGGGACCCCCGCGACCCGTCCCCCGCCCGCAGGAAGCCGAGGGCCTCGATCCCGTCGTGCGCGACGTGCACCCGCGACGGAACCCGGTGAGCGTCGAACGCCTCCATGATCAGTGCGATGTCCGCCTGATCATCGTCGACCAGCAGGACCTGCACGGCAGCACCCACCAAAGATCACCACCCCGGTTCGCGGGACATGTTTGCCATAAGACAACGATACGGCGTGAATTCCCCTAAGCTTGACCAGGCAGGTAGACGGGGATATCGATCATGGCCAACATTGCTGCAGCCGACGACGACGACAACGTCCAAGACATGGTGAAACGCGTACTCACGAAGGCCGGCCACGACGTCTCGACGCACGACGACGGCGCGGCCCTGGTCGAGCAGGCCCGTGCTCATCACCCCGACGCCGTGGTCACCGACAACGAGATGCCGGTCATGACCGGGCTCGAGGCGGTGCGGGCACTGCACGAGGATCCCGACACCGCCGACATCCCGGCGGTACTGGCCTCCGGTTCGGTACCCGCGGCCGCCGCGGCCGAGGTCCTGCGCGACGGCGATCAGGTGGTGACCAAGCCGTTCACGCCGGCCGAGCTGAACGCCGGAGTCGAAGCGGCACTGGACTCGGCACAGGACGGGTCATAGTCCGCTGCCGGCGGAAAGCTTATGACGTCCCGGCGCGTACCTATGGCCTTCTGTGCGGCAGAACAGACTCTGGTGGTCCTGGCTGGCGGTGGAGACGATGTCCTGCGCCGGGTACCTCTCCTGCTGCCCGATGCGGCATGGCCGCCGCCCTCGTGTACAACGTGATCGGCCTGCTCTCCGCTCTGCTCATGCTGGTGGGCGTGCGGCTGCACCGTCCGGAGCGCCCGGCGATGTGGTACTGGTTCGCGGCCGGGCAGGTCACCTGGGTCGTCGCCGACGTGACCTGGCAGTACTACCAGCTAGTCCGGCACGAGGAGCCGTATCCCTCGGTCGCCGACGTGTTCTACCTCGCCGCGTACCCGATGATGATCATCGGTTTGATCCTGCTGACCCGCAGCCAGCTGAGCCGGGACTTCGCGGGTCTGGTGGATTCGGCCGTCGTGGGCACCGGCCCGGGCCTGGTGTTCTGGGTGTTCGTCCTGCACCCCGTCGCCGCGGACTCGGCCGCCACGGCCCTGGAACGGAGCATCAGCGTCGCCTATCCGGCCGCCGACGCCCTGCTGCTCGCGCCCGGCATCGCCGACGACAGCACCGACCGGGTGGCGATCGCGGTCGCGGCCATGCTGCTCTTCCTGCTGGTCGTGGCCCGGATGGCGGGCTTCGTGTCCCAGGTACAGCGGCAGGCGGACCAGCTCGAGGACCTGGCCATGGCCGACGCCCTGACCGGCCTGGCCAACCGGCGGCGCCTCGAGCAGGAGCTGCATGCGGCGCTGGCCGCCGGCCCGGTCCAGGTCGCGCTGCTCGACCTGGACGACTTCAAGGGCGCCTACCCTCAGCTTTGCCGCTCCGGAGACAGAACTGCGGACGGAGTCGCGATCGGGTACAACTGCGCAACGAATTGCGCGTCCTGTGGGCTGACGTCCAGGCCGCCCTCGACCGCCATCGCGTCTTTCATGATCGAGGCAGGCAACCAATAGCACATGATGGAACGGGAATCCGCCTCCGCAGTGGCCAGGAGTGCCGACATCGGCAGCGGCGTGAGCACATTGCTGATCACCTTCTCCCGGTTCCATCCGTATCTTTCCATGAAATATCGGATGGCCGACTCCGGATCGATTCGATCGACGATCTCCTTGCGCATGTGTTCGTGCGGAAAACCGAGGGTGTGGCCGGCCTCGTGGCGTACGACGCGCACGAACTCCGACTCCGGGGTGTCCATCGTGAAGCCCTCCAAGTTCATCGTGGGCTCGTCGGCGGCAACCCCGAGAATGTCGGTTCCGACATACGACCAGTAGCCTCCGTCCTCGCCGGTCAGCATGGCGATCCGCACCTGCGGGTCCGTCGCGGTCTCGGCGAAGGTCACGTTGGCCCACTGTCCCCACGCGTTCATGTGGGACAGGATGCGTGCTCGGAGATCGGCTGCGGCGTCCTCCATGAAACCGACGGTGAGCTGGACCCCACGCGCACCCCAGTACTTGGCGGTCAGTAGGGCAGCGTGCAGCGGCGCGATCGCCACGTCGGTTGCGCCGAGGCGCAACATGTCGAGAGACGGGGCGTTCGCGGGATTGATTCCCGACGCATCCCGGGCTGCCGCCGCCCATCTCTCCGGCGGCAGCATCTTGATTTCACAGATTGGTCTGTCCATAACGCTCCCCATTCAGCATCTGCGCTGCGGTGGCCTATTGTCCCAACCGTTTCCCGCCCGCGTGTCGACCTTTCGTCGTCGCGGAGATCAACCGGTGTGCGACCGCCCGGACTCGTCCAGCGCTGTGGGCACATGATCACGGTAGCTTCGAGCCGTCGGGGTTTGGGCGTTTTGCGCCAAGCCTTCAGGCCACCCTGGGCCGCCATCTGTGCCTCGATCGACGAACTTGTCGTGTCGAACAGCAGGAGAATGCAAGCCGGGCGCGTCTCATTTGCCCCTGGCCGACCTGCTCGATCGCCACCTCAGGTCTTGAGAGGAATCGGCAACGAACCGCTTACCCTGACCGGATGGCCCGCTACGTGATCGACGCACCCACCTTGCTACATCTCGTGGACAACGCCCTTACCGTCGACCGCAGTCACCGGCTGGTTGCGCCGAACATCATCCGTTCGGAGGCGTTGCAGCTGTTGTTGCGCGACGTCCGCCGAGGCGGACGTACGGATCACGCGGCGCTGGAGGTCCACGAGCAGATCACCGGGCTCAAGATGCGGCTCCTCGGTGACCGGGTGTCGCGCACGACGGCGTGGCGGATCGCCCGCCAGGAGGACTGGGACACGCTGCGTGACGCCGAGTACCTGGCGGTGACCCGGTTGCAGGCCGACGCCCTGGTGACGGTAGATCCTCTTCTGGCGGCCAAGGCGGAGAGCATCGTTGCGGTGGCGCCCCTCCACGCCCTGCTCACCGGCGGGTAGCGACAGCGGCGGTGCCGCTGCCGGCGGCGCCGGGCAGGCTCCGCTTGACCCGGTACATCTCGGCGTCGGCCCGCTCGATGAGCACCGCCGGGTCGGTGCCGGGGTCCTCGGCCAGCGCCGCGCCGATGCTCGCCCCGATCCGCACGGTGTAGTCCCCGAGGTGGAAGGGCTCGCGCATGGCCGCCATCAGCTCGTCTGCGCGCTCCTGCGCCGAGGCCGGATCGGACACGTCCGAGAGGATGGCCGCGAACTCGTCACCGCCGAGGCGGCCCAGCACGTCCGTGTCGCGCAGGCTCTGCTGCAGCCTTTCGGCCGCCGCGAGCAGCAGCGCGTCGCCGGTCGCATGCCCGTACGTGTCGTTGACGTTCTTGAAGCCGTCCAGGTCGATGAAGAGCACCGCCACCGCGCGATCGGGACGGGCCGTACGCAGCGCACCGGTGAGCCGGCGCAACACCTCGCCGCGGTTGGGCAGCTCCGTCAGACCGTCGTGGGTGGCCGCGTGCACCAGCTGGTCCTGATGCTCGCGCCGGTCGCTCACGTCGCGCTCATTGGACACGATGCCGTGGACGGCGGGGTCACCCAGCAGGTTGCGCATGGTGATCTCGTGCCACCGCCAGGAACCGTCGCGCTGCCGTGAGCGGACCTCCAAGCGCCGCTCGTGGCCGTCGCCGGCCGCCACGACCTCGGCGAGGGTGGCCCGGGCCCGCGGAACGTCATCGGCATGCAGCAGCCGGAACCGGTCCGTGCCCAGCAGTTCGTCGGGATCCCAGCCGGTGATGTGCAACATCGCCGGGCTGACGTGGGTGAGGCGGGCGTCCGGGTCGAGCACGGTGACCACGTCGGAGGACTTCTGCACCAGCGCCCGGAACCGTCCCTCGGCGTGGCTCAGGGCGTCCGCGGCGCCCTCGCCGCGGATGGCGGACAGGCCCAGGTTGCTGAGGCCGAAGACCGCCAGCGCCAGGCTCCACACCGCCGCGAAGTGCGAATGACCGGTCGGCATGACCGAGGAAACGAGCCCGGCCTGCAGGGCACCCTGCGCGGCGGCCGTCGTGGCCGCGGTGAGCACCGCGGCGGAACGCCAGATGCTCCCGCCCGACCAGCCGATGTGCACCACGCCGATCATGACGGCCGAGGCGGGCAGCATGAAGCTCCAGCCCGCGTACGTCACCATCGTCGCGGCGAGGCCGAGCGCCAGCACCAGCCGCAGCACCGGCCGGTTGTGCAGCTCGCCGCCGCCCAGCAGGCGCTGCCATCGTTCGTGACCGGCGGCGCCGAAGAGCCCGACCAGACCGGCGAGCACCCAGGGCGAGCCAAGGACGGCGCCGTACCGGTGGCCCCACCAGAGCAGCGCGAAGGCGACCGCGACGAGCACGATCAGGCCGGGCAGGAACGGCACGGCGGAGGTCGTCGGGCGCCCGCCCGCTCCGCGCGGCACGGCTCGGGGGGACATGGTGCGGGGCATGGTCCCTCCCTTCCCGAGGCGTCGGCTTGAAGTTCTCCCTGGGATCGGACGCGCGGGGGCGATCCTGAGCCGTCCATACCGTGTCTTGCGCGAGGGCTGAGCTGCCCTTGAGCCGGCCTGGCCTGCGCGAGGGATGAAAGCTCGGCGATCAGGGCATGGTTCACGGTCGAAGGCTGACAACCGGGAGGAGGCGAGTGATGGCCGATCCGATGCGGGCTGTGCAGCGTCTGCTGGACCTGCGGCGTCTGAGTCTGCTCGACGAGCTTCCGGCGGCGTTGAACGACACCGCACCCCTGCTCGGCGCGGTCGAGGTCACCGTGCTGCTCGTGGACTACGAGCAGATAGCACTGTGGCCCCTCACCGGTGCCGCCTCGCGGACCAACGAATCCATCCAGATCAACGACACCGCGGCCGGCCGCGCGTTCACCTCGGCTCACCCCGTACGGTGCGACGGCGCCGCGGACGTCGTGCTCTGGCTGCCGCTGCTGCACGGTACGGAACGCCTCGGCGTCCTGCGGGTGAAGCTCGAGGCGGCACCCGACGGCCCGTACCAGGCGTTGACCGTCATCGCCGCCCTGGTCGCCGAGTTGATCAGCGGCCGCCGGTTCTACGGCGACGCCGTGGAACACACCAGGCGCAGGCTTCCCATGCAACTGGCCGCGGAGATCATCTGGAACCAGCTGCCCCCGCTGAGCTTCACCGCACACGACACCAGCATCACCGCCGTCCTGGAGCCGTCCTACGACGTCGGCGGCGACGCCTTCGACTACGCCGCGAACGGCACCACCCTGCACGTCGCCCTGTTCGACACCGTCGGACACGGCATCACCGCCAGTGCCCTGACCACCCTGGCCCTCAACACCTACCGCAACGCCCGCCGATGCGGCCTGAGCCTGACCGACACCTACCGCAGCATCGACAAATGGGTACGCAACCAACACCCCGGCGCCTTCGTCACCGCCATTCTCGCCGAACTCGACACCGACAACGGGCTCTACCAGCGCATCAGCGCCGGACACCCGGCCGAACTGCTCCTGCGCCACGGCGCGCCCCTGCCGCTGCTGCCCGCGCCTACCGCCCTGCCGCTCGGCCTGGCCCACATGCGCACCCGGCCACCGGAGATCACGCGGCACACGCTGCAGCCCGGCGACACCCTGCTGCTCTACACCGACGGCATCACCGAGTCACGCTCCGCCGACGGCGAACTGTTCGGCCTGGACCGGCTCTCCGACTTCGTCACCGAGGCCGAGGCGCGGCTCCTGTCGCCCGCCGAGATCATGCGCCAGCTCGTTCACACCATCATCAGCTACGAAGACGGGGAGCTGCGCGACGACGCCACGGCCGCCATGCTCCAGTGGCACCCGCCGCGGTGACCCGATGCTTGCAGTTGAGCAACGAATCGGGTGGGCGATTGGCCACGGTCCCGGAATCATGGTCACAATGACCGCATGCCGAGTACGGTCTCGACGAGTGTGCCCGCGCAGGTCCTCGATCCGGCCCGACTCGCATCGGTACGCCGCACCGGCCTGCTCGACACCGGCCCGGAAGAGGCCTTCGACCGGCTCACCCGGCTCGCCGCGACGCTGCTGGGCACCCCGTTCGCGTTCATGACGGTCGTCGACGACACCCGCTCGTTCTGGAAGAGCTGCATCGGCGTGGACAGCGCCGACCTCGCGGAGCGGCAGAACACCGTGGAACAGTCGTTCTGCCGGTACGTCATCGGCTCCGGCGCCGAGCTGATCGTGCCGGACGCCAGGGCCGACCCGCGCACCGCGGACAACCCGTCGATCGAGCTCATGGGCGTCGCCGCCTGGGCCGGCTTCCCGGTCCGCTCGCCGGAGGGGCACGTGCTGGGCACCTTCTGCGCCGTCGACACCACGACCCGGCAATGGACACCGCACGACATCGAGATCCTGGCGACCCTGTCCGAGGCCGCCGCCGGAGAGATCGCCCTGCGCGAGGCCGTCGACGACGCCCGGGCGGCGACCACCAAGGCCGAAGTCGCCACCGCGGCCGCCGAACACGCCGGTGCCCGCGCCGAGCAACTGGCCGAGACCCTGCAACAGAGCCTGCTCCCGCCGCACCTGCCCGAGGTACCCGGCGTCGAGGTCGCCGTGCGGTACCGCCGCGCCACCGCCGGGGAGGCGGACGTCTACGGCGACTTCTACGACGTGTTCCCCTCCGTGCGCGACACCTGGGCCGTCGTCGTCGGCGACGTCGCCGGTAAGGGCCCCCAGGCGGCGAAGGTCACCGCCCTGGCCCGGTACACGCTGCGCGCCGCCGCCGTCCGGTGCGCCACCCCCAGCGCCAACCTCGCCACCCTCAACGCGGCGCTGCTCGGCTGGTACACCGACGACCGGCGGTTCCTCACCGCCGTCTACGCCGCCCTGCGGCCCCACCGGGACGGGGTCAGCGCGCGCGTCAGCTGCGGCGGCCACGACCCCGCGCTGATCCGCCGCGCCGACGGCCGGGTCCGGCCACTCGGCCGGCACGGCCTGGTGCTCGGCTGGCGGCCCGAACCGAGGCTCCTCGACCAGCGCACGGTCCTTCACCCCGGCGACAGCCTGGTCCTGTTCACCGACGGTGTCACCGAGGGCCGCCGCGCCGGCGACCGAGCGCTGTTCGGCCCCGAACGGCTGCGCCAGGTCGTCGCCGACACCCCGGTCACCGGCGCCGAACACCTCGCCGCCGCCATCGACGACGCCGTGACGGCCTTCACCGGCGGCCGTTTCGACGACGACACCGCCGTACTCGTCATCCACATCCCCGCCGAGCCGGCCGGGGCGTTGGTGACTTCGATGCCAGGTACATCCGTCAGGCGACGACCGCGTCGACGGCCTTCTTGAGCGCCGACGGCTGGGCGGGGCTGCGCGGGGCCTTCTCCCGCAGGTCGTTCATCCGGGCACCCAACTCCTGCAGCTGCTTGCGGCCGAGTCCCTCGCGCACCTGCGGGAACCAGTCCAGGTCCTCCTCGTCGATGTGGTGCGTGACGTTCTCGATGAGCACCGTCGTCTTGCGTCGAACCGCTCGTCGCCGGCGTCCATGGCGAACTGCCGACCCAGAGATGCCGTTACTGCTCTGACGCCTCCGTTGTCACAAATGCGCCCGAATACCGGACCGCAGGGATAGCGGGAGGATCTCGGGGCACTGTTCGCAATGACAACCCGTAGCCGAAGAGAGGCAAGGGCCATGCGAGCACTCACCTGGCAGGGCACCGCGAAGGTGTCCGTCGAGACCGTGCCAGACCCCAAGATCCAAGAGCCGACCGATGCCATCGTACGGATGACCTCCACCGCCATCTGCGGATCCGACCTGCACCTGTACAACGTGCTCGGCATGTACATCGACAAGGGCGACGTGCTCGGGCACGAGCCGATGGGCATCGTCGAGGAGGTCGGCGCCGAGGTCACCCACATCAGACCCGGCGACCGGGTGGTGATCCCGTTCAACATCTCCTGTGGTCACTGCTGGATGTGTACCCGCGGCTACTTCGCCCAGTGCGAGACCACCCAGGTCACCGACCAGCACAAGGGTGCGTCCCTGTTCGGCTTCACCAAGCTCTACGGCCAGGTCCCCGGCGGCCAGGCCGAGTATCTGCGGGTCCCGCAGGCGCAATTCGGCCCGATCAAGGTCCCGGACGGCCACCCCGATGAGCGCTACCTCTTCCTCTCCGACGTGCTCACCACGTCCTGGCAGGCGGCGAAGTTCGCCGACATCGCACCCGGCAGCACGGTCGCGGTGACCGGCCTCGGCCCGATCGGCCAGATGAGCGCCCGGATCGCCCGCCACCTCGGCGCGGAGCGGGTGATCGCGGTCGACAGCGTCCCCGAGCGCCTGGCGATGGCCCGCCGCAACGGCATCGAGGTGATCGACGACGGCGCGGTCGACGACGTACCGGCCGCGATCCTCGACATGACCGCCGGCCGCGGCGCCGACAGCGTCATCGAGGCCGTCGGCATGGAGGCACACGGCTCCCCATGGCAGGGCGCGGCCGTCAAGGCCGCCGGTCTGCTGCCCGATCCGCTGGCCCGCAAGGCCACCGAGACGATGGGCATCGACCGGATGGCGGCCCTGCGCACCGCGTTCGCCGGCGTCCGCCGCGCCGGCACCGTCTCCATCATCGGCGTGTACGGCGGCAACGCCGACCCGTTCCCGATGATGGACCTCTTCGACAAGGGCGTCACCCTGCGGATGGGCCAGGCACACGTCAAGCGCTGGGTCGACGACATCATGCCGCTGCTCACCGGCGACGACGACCCGCTCGGCGTGGACGACCTGGTCACACACCGGATGCCGCTGGAGGACGCCCCGCGCGGCTACGAGATCTTCGAGAAGAAGCAGGACGGCTGCATCAAGGTCGTCCTCAAGCCCTGACGGCGAAGTCACCGATGCCGACCGTGGGCCCGGCCGTCATCGGCCGGGCCCAGCGGTGGTGCCGGTCAGGATGCGTTCTGCGCTGCCTGCCTCGTGTGGTCCTTGGCGTCCTGTGCCGAGGTCTGTGCCTGGTCCCTGGTGGTCCGTGCGGCGTCGGTGGTCGTCTCCTTCACCTGTTCGACCGCGTGCTGGACACTGCCGGAGAGATCGTCCTTCATCTCGGCGGCCACGTCCTTCACCCGGTCGGTGAGGTCGTCGGAGTGGTCCTTGAGCTGCTGACCGGCCCGGCGTTCCGCGTCGGTGACCGGGATCAGGGTGGCGGCGAGCATGCCGACGCCGAACGCGATGATGCCGGCGGCGAGGGGGTTGCCCTGGGTCTGCTGTGCGACGGCCCGCGGCGCATGCTTGACGGTGCCGGCGACGTCATGGGCCTTCTCGCTCGCGGCGTCGCCGAGCTGCGATGCCTTGCCCTGCATGGTGTCGGCGGCCGATGCGGCGTGTTGCGCGGCGTGCTCCGAGGTGCCCATGACCTTCTCCTTGACCGAGTTCCAGCGTCGTTGTGCGACCCGTTTGGGGCTCGTCTTCTCGGCGAGGCGGTCCACGTCGCGGGTGAGTGACGTGCGGGTCTCTTCGATGTCGTGCCTCAGCCGGTCGGGTGCTTCAGCCATTGCGCATCCTCCTTGATCGTGTCGACGGTGCGCCGCGGCATCGGGTCGACGGTCTTGAGCTTCTTACGGCCGGTCGTGTACAGAACGGCGCCGATGATCAGCCAGAGCACGGCCACGATCAGCGCGGCCCAGCCGGCGTCCATGACGTTGCTGAGCCCGAACACCAGGGCGAAGCTGAGCAGCACCACGGCCAGGTAGCCGGCGAAGCCGGCGCCGCCGAGCATCCCCGCGGCCTTACCGGCCTTGGCCGCCTCCTCTTTCAGCTCGGCCTTGGCCAGCTCCACCTCCTGGCGGAACAGCTGTGAGAGATCGTCGCTGATGTTCCCGATCAACTCGCCGATCGACGTCTCCTCCGCGCGCTGCGCGGGATGCGGCGCGGTCACCGACGACCGCCCGGATTGTCAAGGGCGAACTCCTCGCCGGGGTATTCCTCGACAACCGACGGGGTGCCCGTGCCGGTCGCCGCGTACTCGGTGGTCACCGGCGCGCCCGGCTGACGATCGGCCCACGGGGTGGTCGACACGAACGAGTCGCTGCTCGGCTTGCCCTGCCCGGGCTCGGGGTTCGCGTTCGCGACACCCTTGCCGAGCCGGCCGACCACGAAGCCCGCGGCCAGAGCGGTGGCCAGAAACGCACCCGGCCTGCGGCGGGCGAAGTCCTGCACCTCCCGCAACACGCCCTCGGGGCCGTTGCGATCCAGGTAGTCGGCGAGCTGACGGCCGCCGTCGGCGACCCGCGAGACCACCGTGGCGGCCGGCGAGCCGGCCCGGTCGCCGCGCATCTCGTCGAGCTGGTCGGCGGTCTGGCGGATGGTGCCGACGAGATTGTCGTTCTGGGTACGGGCCTGCTGCGATACGCGGTCGCGCACCTCCGAGGCCACGTTGCGGACCTGGGTCTTCGCCTCCGTGCCGACGCGCAGCGCCTGCTCCTTGGCGGTGTCCTTGACCTCGGTCGCGGCCTGTCCGGCGGCCTGCGCACCCTCGTTCGCCACCTGCGTGGCGGACGACTGGTCGTCCTCCCGACTCGGCTGCGGCCGCGCCGTCACCGGCGGCTGGTAGGGCAGATCCGGTGCACGGGCACCGGCTGATACGTCACTCATCATGAGTCTCCGGAGGTTGAGGTATCGGTGCTCTCGGATTACCCCCGGCAATTCGAGCCACACATCTTTGCTCCATGACAAATAAACGAATCGCGGCCCGGGTGGCCTGACGTTGTCGCAGCCGGCGGGTTTGATCGACGACGGTTCGGGCATCCATTCCGGGCCCCTCCAACCGACAGGACACCGCGTCATGAAGCTGCCGACGCCCCGCGGGCCCGTCTCGACGGCGCTGATCTCCGCGCTCGGACGCGCTCCACACGAACTCGACCCGGCCGGCGTCGAGGAGCTTCCTACGGCGGCCGCGTCCGGGCTGACGGACGACGACCTGCAGCTGACCCTGTTCGTCCTCTACGAGCTGGCTTATCGGGGCTGGGACGGCGTGGACGACCGCTGGGAATGGCAGCCCGAACTGATCCGGCTGCGTAACGCCGCCGAAGACCGCTTCGAGGCGGCGCTACGGGTGCTGACCGCGCCTCATCGGGACACCGTGCTCGAAGAGCTGAGCGCCGCCTCGATCGCGCGCCGGCTGGTCGCGATGACCGGGGAGGACGGCGGCCCCTCGCTGTCCGAACATCTGCGGCGCCGGGCCACCTGGCAGCAGTTCCGGGAGTTCGCCGCCCACCGGTCCGTCTACCACCTGCGCGAGGCGGATCCGCACACCTTCGCGATCCCCCGGCTGAGCGGGCGGCCGAAGGCCGCGCTCATCGAGATCCAGATCGACGAGTACGGCGGCGGGCGGGTGAACCGCATGCACCAGGAGCTGTTCCGCCACACCATGACGGCGCTCGGGCTGGACACCACCTACGGCGCCTACGTCGAGGCGGCTCCGGCGCTGACGCTCGCCACCAACAACCTGATGTCCCTGTTCGGTCTGCACCGTCGCCGCCGGGGCGCCCTGCTCGGGCACCTGGCCGCGTACGAGATGACGTCGACGGCGCCCAACCGGGCGTACGGCGACGGGCTGCGCCGCCTCGGCGGGGACGCCGGTGCGACCCGCTTCTACGATGAGCACGTCGAGGCGGACGCGGTGCACGAGCAGATCGCGGCGTACGACATGTGCGGCTCGTTCTGTGTCGCCGAGCCGGAGCTTGCCGCGGACGTGCTGTTCGGCGCGCGGTGTGCGCTCGCTGTCGGCGCTCTGTGGGCGACCTCGGTGCTCGCGCACTGGGACCGGGGCGAGAGCTCACTGCTGGGCTTCGTCTGAGGTAGCCCGGTCAGGCGGCGTCGCGCGGCGCTGCCACGTCGCGGCCCGCGCTCGCCCGGAAGTTGACGGCCTTGTGGGTGCCGTCGCAGAACGGCTTGCGCGCCGATTTGCCGCAGCGGCACAGCGCCACCGTGCCCCGGCCCGGATCGATCACCGCGCCGTCCGGCGTGCGCAGCGTGAAGTCGCCGCGCAGCAGCAATGGGCCGTTCTCGTAGAACACGACGGTCGCGCCACGCTTCCCTTCGTCTTTCTCACCGGGAGCCTCGCGCTTAGTCATGATCGGAATGTGCCCCGGCACAAGCGCCCGAAACCCCAAAATGGGGCAACGTCCGATAACGGACGCTGCCCCAGCCCTGCCTGATGCGCCTACGGCGGGCCCTCTTGATCGAGGCCGCCGCCGTAGCGGCCAGGGCTCTCCTGCTCCCCCTCGCTACCGTCGCCCTCGTCGTCAGCCTTCTCGACGACGAACTGCTGGTGTTCCTCGGCGAAGTCGCCGCCCTGCTCGTCGGGGTCGCCGAGCGGCTCGAGGCCGGCGCCCGCGGCAGGTTCACGCCCGGAAGTACCCATGTCACTGACGTTCCCGCAGCGGACCTGCCCAAACACCGCCGACAAAGGTCTGAGCCGGGTGTTCCCGCCGTCACCGACCGAGGCTGAACCTGCGACGCTTCGGCTGCCGGCCGAAGCGTCGCTGCACGGCGTCCGCACCCCGGCGCAGCAGGCGGGTACCGCGGCTCGGACCGCGCCGGGCCTCGACCACGTCGCTCAGCTTGCGGGCACCGGCAACCGCGACGGGTAGGGCGACCGCCATCAGGACGAAACGTCGGATCCAGTAGAAAATCATGGTCCTGTAATGCCCCGCGGCCCACGCCGCTAAGCATGGTCACCACCGGTTTGACACAGCACTTGGCGGGCAGCAATGCGGTAACCGACGAAAGGCGCTGACCATGGGTCTCCTCGACAAGGCCAAGGAACTGGCCGCCAAGCACGACGACAAGGTCGACCAGGGCCTGGAGAAGGCCGGCGATCAGATCGATGCACGGACCGGCGGCAAGTACGACGAACACGTCGCCAAGGGCGTCGACGAGGCGCAGCGGCGGACGGGAGCCGGCGACACCGTTCAGTAGTACCGCGCGCATCCGGTGCCGGAACCCGAACGGGGTTCTCGGCGCCGGTGCGTGCCGACACGGGCGCGACGTTTTCCTGCTCACGCAGGGGGTAACCCAGCGTCATGGGGGAATCCGACAACGGCAGGGTCGCGCGCCGCACGCTGGTCGTTCTCGGCCTGCTGCTCGCCACGATCGCCGTGCTGTTCATCGGGTACGAGACCCGCCGGGTACTGACCTGGATCGCGATAGCGGGCTTCTTCGCGGTGGCGTTGCATCCGGCCGTGAACTGGATGACCCGCAAGGTGCCGTTCTGCAGGCGCTGGCTGGCGACGCTGCTGGTCTTTCTGGCGACGTTCGCGCTGCTGGGTGGGCTGGTCACGCTGTTCGTCGTGCCGCTGGTGCGCGAGGGCAGCCAGGTGGTCGCGGACCTCCCGAGGTTCGTCGAGGATCTTCGCAACGGCCGGGGGCCGGCCGGACACCTGATCGAACGGTTCAACCTGCTGGAGTACGCGCAGAACAACGAGAGCCGGATCCGTGAGTACGCGTCCGGCCTTGGCGCACCGACGCTGGCGTTCCTGGGCTCCGTGGCCACCGGCGTCGCGGGGATCGTGACCATCTTCGTGCTCTCCTACCTGATGGTCCTGGAGGCGCCGAAGATCGTCGACGGGTTCCTCGGCCTGTTCGCGCCGCGGCGCGCCGAGCACATCCGGCGCGTCGGCCAGGACTGCACCGGGACGATCACCGGCTACATCACCGGCAATCTCCTGATCAGCGTCATCTGCGGGACGTTCACGTTCGTGGTGCTGCTGGTGATGAACGTTCCGTTCGCGGGCCTGATCGCGCTCTTCGTCGGGCTCGTCGACCTCATCCCGCTGGTCGGCGCCACGCTCGGCGCGATCGTCGCGACCGGTACCGCGTTCTTCGAGTCGACCACCGCCGGCATCGTGGTCCTCGTCTTCTTCGTGCTCTACCAGCAGTTGGAGAACCACCTGCTCCAACCGCTGATCTTCGCCCGCACGGTGAAGCTGAATCCGCTCACCGTGCTCGTCGCGATCCTCATCGCGGTGGAGTTGGCGGGGATCCTCGGCGCGCTGATGGCGATCCCGGTCGCCGGCATCCTGCAGATCCTCGCCCGCGACATCTGGGACACCCACCGCGGAGGCCTCAAGGCCGAACCGACGGTCGGTGAGGACCGGACGCCCGTCTCCGCGGCCGCCGCAGGGGCCGCCGACACCGATACCGCGTTCGCCGCGGACGCCGCCGAACCGAAGGTGTCCCGCTGATCGGTGCCCCGCCGCAGGGGGTCAGTGGTCGTAGCCGAAGATCTTCGCGGCCAGGTCGGTCATCACCTCGCTGGCGCCGCCACCGATGCCGAGGATCCGGGTGTCGCGGTAGTGCCGCTCCACCTCCGTCTCGCGCATGTACCCCATTCCACCGTGGAGCTGGACCGCCTCGTCGACCACGTACTTGCAGGCGTCGACCGCGGCGTTCTTCGCCAGGCACGCCTCGCCGGCGACCGGGGCGCCGGCCGCGTGCCGGGCCGCCACCAGCCGGGTGTATGCGCGGGCCAGTTCGATGCGCTGCCGCATCTGTACGAGCTTGTGGCGCACCACCTGCCGGGCGATCAGCGGCCTTCCGAACGTCTCGCGGGCGCGCGCGTGGGCCAGGGTGAGGTCCAGGCACCGCTGCGCCACCGAGTACGCGTGCACCGCCGCGATGATCCGTTCGGGCACGAACACCTGGGCGATCAGCGCGAATCCGCCGTTCTCGGCGCCGATCAGGTTGCGGGCCGGCACCCGGCAGTCGGTGAACGACAGTTCCGCGGTGTCCGAGCAGAGCCAGCCCATCTTGTCGAGCCGGCGGGACACCGCGAAACCGGGTGTGTCCTTCTCGATGACGAGCAGGCTGATGCCGGACGCGCCGGGACCGCCGGTGCGCACCGCGGTGGTGACGAAGTCGGCGCGGGTACCCGAGGTGATGAACATCTTGGCGCCGTTGACGATGTAGTCGTCGCCGTCGCGGACCGCGGTGGTGCGCAGTGCGGCGACGTCCGAACCGGCGTCGGGCTCGGTGATGCCGAGCGAGCACACCACGTCGCCGGCCAGGGCGGGCCGGGCGAACCGGTCGATCAGCGTGGTGTCGCCGGCCGCGATGATGTGCGGCAGTGCGATGCCGTGCGTGAACAGCGCGGCGTGACAGCCGGAAGATCCGCCCGCCTCCAGGAAGGCCTCGGTGGTGACGACCGTGTCGACGGTGTCGCCGCCGTCGCCGCCGTGCTCCTCGGCGAAGCCGACGCCGTACAGCCCGGCCTTGGCGGTGCGGCGATGCAGGTCGCGCGGGATCTCGCCGGCCCGTTCCCAGTCGTCGAGGTGCGGGGTGATCTCACGGCGTACGAACTGTGCGGTCGCCTGGCGCAGCGCCGTCCGCTCGGTCGTCTCGAAAGGATCGTCGTACATGGTCAGATCTCCTTTGCGCCGCGTTCGACGAGGGTGTCCGGGTCGCGCAGGCCGAGCAGGATGGCGCCGGCGCGTTTCCAGCGCCGGATGAGCACCTCGCGGTGTGCCAGGTCGCCGCTGACGATGCCGGTCATGGCCAGGCCGGTCAGCACCTCGAAGCTGAGCTGCACCACGGTCGCCAGCCGCGGGTCGCCGGGCGGGGGGCCCTCGAGCAGTTGCCGGGCGCGCTCGTGCAGCACCCCGAACACCTCCTTCTCCACCGGCATCAGTGCCGCGCGCAGCTCGGCGTCGGTGCGGGCGGCGGTCCACAGCTCGAGCGCGGCCCAGAACAGCGGCGAGGAGAAGTGCCGCCACATGATGTCGATCAGGGCGTCGAACCGGTCGGTGCCGTCGGGTGCGGCGGTCCGGACGGCGGCGATCTCGGCGGACAGCATGTCCAGCCGCCGCCGGGCGAGGTGCTCCACCGCCGCGACGAGGAGGTCGACCTTCGTGGGGAAGTGGTGCAGCAGCGTGCCGCGGGGCACGTCGGCCAGGGCCAGGACCTCCGCCGTGGTGGTCTCCGCGTATCCGCGCTCGACCAGGGACTGCACCGTGGCGTCGAGGATCTTCGACCGGGTCGTCTCACGGCGCTGCGCCTGGGTTCGTCGACTCGGTTCCACCGCCACGCCACATACCGTACGCCTTGACGGTTAGTTGGGTCCACAACAAGGTTTCCCAACGGTTGCCGTGAGCCAGGTCACTAACATACCGTCACGCCAGACTGTTAGGGAGACGTCGATGCCCGCACCGTACCCCGTCGAGCAACCACGCGTCTTCGCGTACCCCTATGTCGCCTCGACCGAGATCGCCGCGGACCCGGACCGGATCTTCGCGGTCCTCGCCGACCCCGCCCGGATGGGCGACTGGCTGGTGCCGCACGCCGGCTGGCCTGCGCCACCGCCGGCCGAACTCGAACCCGGCGCGCGCCTGGCGCAGCGGATCAGGCTGATGGGCGTGCCCAGCGACGTGCGCTGGACGGTCACCGGCATAGAGGCACCGCGGACGGTCTGGCTGGACGGCACCGGCCCGATGGGCATCGCCGTCGGCCTGTACCTGTCCGTCGCGCCCACCGCGGGCGGCGCGCTGGTGCGCTGCGACGGCGGCGTCGAGGGCGGCACGGCGGACGGACCACTCGGCTCGATGCTGGCCCGCAATCTCGCCGAAGCCGTGCAGAAGTCCCTGGAGAAGCTGGCCGCCGCGGTCGCCGTCCCGGCACCGCCGGCGAACCGCCCCACCGCGACAGCCGCCGCGGCCGCTGTTCAGGCCCCGCCGGCGAACCGCCACACCGCGAGAGCCGCCGCCGCGAAGCGGACCCCACGCACCAGACCCGCCCCGATTCGCCACGAGCGCACCGGCCGGGACATCGACCCGTGGACCCCGGTCGTCGTCGGCGTCGGGCAGGTATCCGAACGCTCCACCGAACCGCGGGGCGCAGACCCGGTGTCGCTCGCCGTGCGCGCGTTGCGGCTGGCCGCGAAGGACGCCGGCGCGGGAGCCGAACTGCTGGCCGGCGCCGACTCGGTCGGCTACGTCGCCAGCGTCTCCTGGCAGTACCCGGACGGCGCCGCCCTGATCGCCGAGGCGGTCGATGCCCGGCCGGCCGAGACCGTGCAGACCGGCCTCCTCGGCGGGGACGGCCCGCTGCGGCTGCTCAACGACGTGGCCGCCGCGATCGCCGCCGGGCGCGTCTCGATCGCGCTGCTCGGCGGCGCCGAGGCCGCCGCCACCGCCGACGCCGCCGAGCGCGCGGGCCGCGAACTGGCCTGGCCCCGGCAGCCGGAGGGTACGGCGCCGACACGCACCGTCGGCGTCGATGCCGCACCGAACAACGATGCCGAGACCGCGGCGGGCCTGGTCGCGCCCGTCCACCTGTACGCGCTCATCGAGTCCGCGATCCGCGGCCGCCTCGGATTGTCCCGGGACCAGCACCGCGCCCGGATCACCGGGCTCTGGTCCCGGTTCTCCGACGTGGCCGCGACCAATCCGTACGCGTGGCTGCCCGGCCGGCGCACCGCCGCCGAACTGGGCGCACCGGACGGCGTCAACCGCCCGATCTCCGGTCCGTACCCGAAACTGCTCACCGCCCACCTGCAGGTCAACCAGGCCTCCGGCATCATCGTGTGCAGCGCCGAGGCCGCGCAGCGCGCCGGCATCGGCCAGGACCGGTGGGTCTTCGCGCACGCCGGCGCGCACGCCACCGAGGAGTGGTACGTCACCGAACGCGCCGACCTGGCCGCATCGCCCGCGATCGACGCCGCGGGGCGGGCAGTGCTCGAACACACCGGACTGTCCATCGACGACATCCTGCACATAGACTTGTATGCATGCTTTCCCTCGGCGGTGCAGATCGCCGCCGCCGAACTCGGGCTGCCGATCGACGACCCGGACCGCCCGCTCACCGTCACCGGGGGACTCACCTTCGCCGGCGGTCCCGGCAACAACTATGCGAGTCACGCCGTCGCGAACCTTGTGCCTCTGCTGCGCGCCGACCCGGACGGATACGGCCTGGTCACCGCCGTCGGGTGGTATCTGACCAAACACGCGATCGGGGTGTTCTCCGCCCGCCCTCCGGGGCGCGGGTACCGCGACATCGACGCCGACCTGCGACTGCCCCGCCCCGCCGCCCGCAAGGTCGGCCCGATCCGCACCGGCACGGCCGTCCTCGAGGCCTGCACCGTGCCGTACGGCCGTGACGGCGAGCCCGAGGCGGGCGTCGTCACCGCCCTCACCCCGGACGGCGAGCGGGTGATCCGCCGCACCCGCGACCGCGCGCTGATCGACCGGCTGCGCGCCGAGGATCCGCTCGGCTGGCGCATCGACGTCACCGGGGACGGGTTCACCGTCGCCGACACCACGCCCGCGCCGCTGCCACCGGCCGGCGTTCCACCCGTGCTGGTCGAGTGGCAGGGCCCGGTCACCGTGATCCGGCTCAACCGGCCCGCCGTCCGCAACGCCGTCGACGCGGCGACCGCCCGAGCCCTGGAACGCGCCGTGGACGCGTTCGAGGTCGACCCGGACGCCCTGGTCGCCGTGCTGACCGGCAGCGGCCCCGTGTTCTGTGCGGGCATGGACCTCAAGGCCGCGGCGCGCGGCGAGTACCCGGTCACCGAGGGCCGCGGCCTGCTCGGCCTCACCGCCCGGCCGCCCCGCAAACCGCTGATCGCCGCCGTCGAGGGCGCCGCCCTGGCCGGTGGCTGCGAACTCGCGCTCGCCGCCGACCTGATCGTGGCCGCCGAGGACGCCGCCTTCGGCATTCCCGAGGTCCGGCGCGGCCTGGTCGCCGCGGCCGGCGGGGTGCTGCGGCTCGCGCAGAGCCTGCCCCGCGCCACCGTCCTGGAACTCGCGCTCACCGGCGAGCCGATGCCGGCCCGCCGGCTGCACGAACTCGGGCTCGTCAACCGCATCACCGCGCCCGGCGAGGCTTTGGCGACCGCACTCGAACTGGCACACCGCATCGCCGCCAACGCGCCGCTCGCCGTGCTCCTGTCCAAACGCATCGTCGACGAGCACCGCGACTGGAGCACCGCGGAGGCGTTCGACCGGCTCTCCGGCATCGCCGCCGAGGTGATCGGCTCGGCGGACGCCGCCGAGGGCGTCCGTGCGTACGCCGAGAAGCGCGCTCCCGTATGGAAAGGCCGCTAGCGACTCCCCCTCGAACGAAGGTGCCGACCATGATCAGGAACACGCTCGAACACCTGCACGCCGTCGGTCGCATGCACCAGATCGGCATCGTCAACCTCCTGCGTCCCGACCGGCTGCTGCGGGCCGCCGTGAACAACGCCCGGCTCGGCCCGCACGCCGCGCTGATCATGAAGGCCGCTGCCGAGCACCCGGACTCCCCCGCCGTCACCGACGAACGCGGAACCCTCACGTACCGGCAGCTCGACGAGCAGTCCAACGCCCTCGCACACGCCCTGGACCGGCTCGGCCTGCCGGAACGCTCGGTCGTCGGGGTGCTGGCCCGCGACCACCGCGGCCTGCTGCTCGCCGTCAGTGCCACCGCCCGGGCCCGGCTGCGCCTCGCGCTGATGAACACCGGACTCGCCAAGCAGCAGCTGATCGAGGTCGCCGCCCGAGAGAAGGTCCGGGTCGTGCTGCACGACAGCGAGTTCGCCGACGTCGTCGACGGGCTGCCGGCCGACATCACCCGGTACCTCACCTGGGGTTCTCCCGGCACGTCGATCGACGAGCTGATCGCCGCGCACCCCACGACACCGCTGCCCCGGCCCGAGAAGCCCGGCGGGTTCATCATCCTCACCAGCGGCACCACGGGACTTCCGAAGGGCGCTCCGCGTACCAAGGTGTCGCCGCTGGCCAGCGCGCTGATCGCGGACCGGATCCCGTTCCCCCGGCAGGGCGCCGCGGTGATCGCGTCGCCCTTGTTCCACAGCACCGGGTTCGGCGCCTGGACCGTCGGGCTCTCGCTGGCCAACCACGCCGTGCTGATGCGCCGCTTCGACGCCGAACACATCCTGCGGCTCATCGCCGAGCACCGCGCACAGATGCTTGTCGCCGTGCCCACCATGCTCACCCGGATCCTGTCGCTGGGCCCGGACGTGATCGGCAGGTACGACACCACCTCGCTGAAGACCGTCTTCGTCGCCGGATCCCCGCTGGCACCCGAGCTGACCACCCGCTTCCAGGACATCTTCGGCGACGTAGTGCACAACGTGTACGGCTCGACGGAGGTCGCCGTCGCCTCGGTGGCGAGGCCCGACGAGTCGCGGCGGGCCCCCGGTACCGTCGGCCGGCCCCCGGTCACCGTCCACGTCGCGCTCTTCGACGACGCGGACCGGCGCGTCGCGAAGCCCGGTGAGATCGGCCGGGTGTTCGTGCGCACCGGCATCCCGTTCGAGGGCTACACCGACGGCCAGCGCAAGCGGGTCATCGACGGCTTCATGGCCACCGGCGACCTCGGCCACTTCGACGCCGAGGGCCTGCTCTTCATCGACGGCCGGGACGACGACATGATCATCTCCGGTGGCGAGAACGTCTACCCGCTCGAGGTGGAGAACCTGCTCGCCGGGCGCGACGACGTGGTCGAGGCCGCCGTCATCGGCGTCGACGACGCCGAGTTCGGGACGCGCCTGCGCGCGTTCGTCGTGCCGACCGGCGAGGCGGCGCGAGACCCGCAGGAGATCAAGGATTTCGTACGCGCGAACCTGGCCCGCTACAAGGTGCCTCGCGACGTCGTCTTCCTCGACGAGTTGCCGCGCAACGCCACCGGCAAGGTGGTGCGCCGGCTGCTGCCCACCGGCCCGCTGCCCGAGAGCGGTTAGCTCCGCATCCGCTCATCGTCGGCGGATGGCGCCGCCGTCGAGGTCGGACAGCGCGCGGTCGGTCTCGGGCGCGGCGGCGGTCAGCACGTGGTGTACCCGGTCCAGCAGCTCGTCGGCGGTGAACGGCTTCTGGATCAGCTCGATCTCGCGATCGACGCCGTGCTCGGCGCTCAGCAGGCCCGCAGCGTAGCCGGACATGAAGAGCGCGGGTAGCCGGGGTTGGCTCTCCTGGATGAGCTCGGCCAGTGTCGGGCCGGGCATGGTGGGCAGGACGACGTCGGTGAGCAGGAGGTCGAAGCGCTTGTGCTCGACCTCCTGCAGTGCGCTCGAACCGTCGGCGGCCGCGGTGACGGTGTAGCCGTGCTCCTTGAGAATGCGCACGACGAGGTCCCGAACGCCCTCCTGGTCCTCGACGACGAGCACGTGCGTGCCGTGTGCGACGGGCGGGCGGGCCCGCACCGGCGCGTCGATCTGGGTCGCGGACTCGGCGGCGACCGGGAACAGGAGCCGGAACGTGGTGCCCACGCCGAGTTCGGAGTCGACGCCGATGCCACCGCCGGCCTCGGTGACGATGCCGTAGACCGTGGCCAGGCCCAGGCCCGTGCCGCGGTCTTTTGGTTTGGTGGTGAAGAACGGCTCGAAGATGTGTGCGGCCACCTCCGGCGCGATGCCCTCGCCGGTGTCGCGGACCAGCAGCTCGACGTAGGAACCGGGTCGTATTCCCGGGTGAATGCCCGGCTGATCCTGGTCGACCTCGGTGATGCCGGCCTGCGCGGCGATGGCGCCACCGTGCGGCATGGCGTCGCGCGCGTTGATGATGAGGTTGAGCAGGACCTGGTCCAGTTGGGTCCGTTCGGCCTCGACCATCAGGGGCTCCTTCGCCCGGTGCACGGTCAGCTCGATGTGTTCGCCGAGCATCGGGGCGAGCAGGTCGCGGGAGTCGGCGAGGATCCGGTTCAGATCGATCGGTTCGGCGTCGGTCGGCTCGCACCGGGCGAAGATCAGCAGCTGGCGGCAGAGCATCCGGGCGCGGTCGGCGGCGCCGCGTACCCGGTTGAGGTCGTCCTGGGCGCTGCCCTCGCCGGCGCCCTGTTCGATGGCGAAGTCGGTGTAGTTGAGGATGATCGCGAGCAGGTTGTTGAAGTCGTGTGCCACGCCACCGGCGAGCCGGCCCAGGCTCTCGAGGCGTTCACCCTGGGCCGAGCGCTCACTCATCAGCCGTTCGCGGGCCTCCATGGACCGCTGCGCGGTGAGATCCCGATGGGTGACGCAGACCTCGAAGACGCCATTGTCGCTGTCGCGCAGGCCCGCGACACTGGCGGACACGGGCACTGGGCTGCCGTCCTTGCGTCTCCGCTCGACCTCGAAGTCCTCGATCCTGTGCTGGTGAACCAGCCGCGCCATCACGGCGATTTCATCCTGCGTGACGCCGATGATCGTGATGCTGGATCCGATCGCCTCCTGGGCCGTGTATCCGTAGATGCGTTCCGCGGCCGGATTCCATGCGGTGATGCTGCCGTCCAGGAAGCAGGTGATGATCGCGTCGCCGGACGACCGGACGATCTCCTCCAGCCTCGCCCGTTCCTTGGCCGCCTGCCGCTCCGCGACCTGCCGGCTGCGCGCCAGGGCGACGCAGAGCACGGTGACGCCGGTGATGAGCAGCAGCCGCCGCGTCTCCACGGTCGTGGTCCACAGCTCCTGGGTCGTGGAGATCCACGCGGTCAGCGCCAGCGCGTAGGCGCCGATGGCGGCGACGGCGCGGGGCCGGGAGGAGCCGACGGCCAGGCACGGTCCGGCCGCCATCATGCCGAGCGCCACCATCGGCGTAGACGACACGGTGGCGTAGACGGCCGACAGGGTGACGCCCAACGCGGCCACGGCCACCAGGGCCGTCGACGACTTCAGGCCGCGACCGGCGTGGGCCAGCGCGGGTCCCAAGCGGTGCCGATACGTTGAAATGTGGATCATGACGGGACCCCCACGCAGCCAACTCCTGACCGTTCTGCACGGCCTAGCCCGCTTTGCGTACTTTATGAAGAATGCCCTGATCACCCATACCGTACCCGCGCGGCGCCGATCACGGGAGGCTGATCGATCGTTCGTCGACGCTCTGTCAACGCGACAGAGCCCTTCTGGAGAATCGTGAAGACGGATCGGGCCTCGTGCATACACCTAGGTGGAAGGTAAGCCCAAAGGACAGGAGCTCGACCTTATGCAACGGCCCGATCACTCATGGCTGCGGTAACGCAGGCAGCCGCCGACACCCACGCCGACTCCGACGCCGCGGTGATTCGCGCGTCGCTGGCGGACCCGGACCGGTTCGCGGCCATCTATGACCGGTACGCCGCAATGCTGTACCGGTACGCGTATCAACGGGTGGGTCCGGAGATCGCCGACGACGTGGTGGCGGAGACGTTCCTGGCGGCATTTCGCGGGCGGGCGTCCTACGACCTCGACCGCCAGGACGCCCGGCCGTGGCTGTTCGGCATCCTCACCCGGGAGCTGGCCACCCACCACCGGCGGGAACGGGCGCGCTACCGCGCCATGGCCCGCACGACGCACGACACGGTGCAGGACGGCCCCGCCGATCAGGTGACGGCCAGGGTGGTCGCCGATGCGGCGCGGGGCCCGCTGGCCGCCGCCCTCGCCGACCTGGCGCCGGGCGACCGCGACGTGCTGCTGCTGGTGGCGTGGGGGCAGCTCAGCTACGACGAGGTCGCCGACTCCTTGAACATCCCTGCGGGCACCGTGGGTTCCCGGCTCAGCCGGGCCCGGCGAAAGGTCCGCCTGGCACTGCGCGGCTTCGATCCGACCATGAACACAGAGGAGAGTCATGAAGTCTGACCTGTCCGTCCTCGAGGAGTTCGGGGCGAGCCTGGCCCCGATGCAGGATCAACCACCGGCCGAGGTCCGCCACCGGGTGATGAACGCCATGCGGCCGCCGGCCCGTCCACCACGGCTGCTGTCATCGCTGCGCGGCGTACGCCTGGCCTGGCGGATCGGCACGCCCGCGGTCGCCGCCGCGACCGTCGCCGTGGCCCTGGTGGCCCTGAACCTGCCCGACGACACGCGGGGCCGGCCGGCACCGCCCGGCGCAACGGGCGTCGCGGCGAGGCCGGACGCCGTGCCGCCGGCCCTGCCGGACGCCGGGCAGGTGTTGCTGCTGGCGGCCCAGCACAGCGCCGAGACCCCGGCGATGGACGCCCGGCCGAACCAGTTCCTGTTCATCGACTCCTTCGAGGTCGAGTCGAGGACCGACCTCCACGAGAATCGCAACGGTGAGATCGTCTCCGGCAAGACCACGGTCTCCCGGCCGCTGCGCACGCGGACGTGGCTGTCGGTAGACGGCACCCGTGACGGGCTGGTCATCCAGGAGGCGGCGAAGTCGCCCGTGCGCACCCACATCGACGGCTGCACGAAGGGGCGGCAGGCACAGACGATCGACCGGCCGGAGACCACGCCCAAGGTCGCCTGCACGCCTGAGCCGGCCTACCAGCCGGGCCGCGTCCCCACCGATGCGGACCGCCTCCTGGCGTACGTGTACACGCTCGCCGCCGACCGGCCGGTGCTGGTGTCCGTCGGCTCGGGGCCGGACGGCAGACCACGCGGATTCGTGCGGCTCTCCGCCGACCAGCGCGCGTTCACCGGGATCGCCGAGATCCTGTACAAGAATCACCTGCCGGCCGTGCAGGAGGCCGCCTTCCGGGCCGCCGGTCGGATCCCCGGAGTTCAGGTGCGCCGCGACGTGACCGACGCCGCGGGGCGCGCCGGCGTCGCGGTGACCCGCACCGAGGCGGGCACCCGCGAAGAGCTGCTCTTCGACCCGATCACCTACACCTATCTCGGCCACAACATCATCGGGGCCGAGTTCGATCCGGCCGGCGAGCAGGTGCTCTCCTCGCCCGACAGGCGTAAGGGAGCCACCCGGATCACCCGGCTGGGACCCAATCCGAAGGCGGGCGATGTCATCTACAAGTCCGCGCTGCTGCGGGTCGCCATCGTCGACAAGGCCGGCAAGCGCCCGTAACCCTCGCTACGGTCGCCGCGTCGCAGGCGGTGATGTCACGGCCGACGGCTGGGGCATCACCGCCTGTCTCGAGAGTCCCGCCTCCGGGATCTCAGTCCGGCGGCGGGGAGATCACGATCACTGTCAATTGTGGCGCCGAGGGAGCCAAGATCGACCGCTCTATATTCGGGCAGGGCCGCATCGGCGCTGCCCGACACCGTAGGGAGACGATCAATGAAGTCAGGAAAGACGTTGCTGGCCGGCGCTGCCGTGGCCGGTACGGCGATCGCCGCGCTGCTCGGCGCGGCCGCGCCGACGACGACGGCGGCCAGCGGCTCGAACACCGTGTTCCTCGCCGGCAGCGGAATGGGTGGCGGCGGGTTCAGCCGATCGAACACCGTGGTCATCGCCGGCGGCGCGATCGGCGGTAGCACCGGGGGGTCCGCATCGGACACGGTCAGCCTCGCCGGCGGCTCGATAGGTGGCTTCGGGAGCGGGTCGAAAACGGACCTCATTTCCGGCGTCATCGTAGGCGGCGGCGGATTCGGGCGGAGCGCAGAACTCCTCGCCGGCACCGGGACGGTCAGCAGAGGCGGGGAGACCGGCACTCTCTGAGCGGAGCAGGTTCCGCCCGGCGGGTGCCCCGCAGCGGACGACGGGGCACCCGCACCTGCTCAAGAGGTGTCGACGAACCTGCCTGCGCGCCAGTCATGCACCTCGTCGATGCCTTCCTTGCCGCCCCGAGCGCCTCGTCCTCGCCGACTTCGCTTCGCTACAGGTGGTCGGGAACGGCATGTTCGGACTCGTCGTCCTCGAGGTTCCGCCTTCGGCGGATCTGGCTGCGGTGCGCCGGCTCCTGCGCGACGGTGAGCGCGACGGCCGCTGGACCGTCGACGAGCTGTGTGTCACCGCGGCGTGGCGCGCGGCCGCACCGTGACGCCTACGGACTGAGAACGATCCGGTCGAAGGCTGCCTTGTTGTCGCGGATGTAGGCCGCGTCGTTCAGGTACAACAGGTGGTGGCCGGCGGCAAGGTGGCCGGCGAACGCGGCGTCGCCGGCCTCCGCGCGGGCCTGCATGTGGTCGACGAGCGCGGTCAACCGGGCGACGATCGTGTCCATCAGGCGGCCACGGTCGACCTCTTCGAGTCCATAGTGGTCACAGAACCTACGGGCCCTCTCGGCCTGCTGCCTCGGAGTGCCGAACCCGTCGCTGTTGCTCGGAGCGGTAATCGGTGCCCATCGGTACACGGCATAGGCGACATCCCAGACGCGGGGTGCCGGATGTGCCGTGTCGAAGTCGATGATTCCGACGACGCGTTCGCCGTCGAGGACACAGTTGTGCGGCGCGTAGTCGCCGTGGCACACAACCTCGGCGGGCGAGCGGGCCGGCAACATCGGCCCGGACAGGTCACCACCGTCGTAGCCGACGGACGCGTCGTGGTAGCGCCGTAGCAACTCCGCGGCGGTGCGCAGGGCCGTCGGCGAGGCGGCGGCCGGGGTCAACGGATGACAGGATCGCCTTCGTCTCATCGCGACGGTGCCAGTTTCGGGCGGCGGCCGCAACCGGCATTGCCCGGCGCGGAGGGACCTATAACCTGAGGCAGAGGACGGTTTCCGGCCTCGGAGGGATTCGCGCGCGGTGCGTCCGCCGCCACAATTCCTGCATGCTGAACGTCGCGGGGCCACTGGAGCCCTACCACCGCCTGGCACGTACCCCCGCCCATCGCTGGTGGCGTACGGTCCTGGGCACCCTCTTCATCGTCGCCGGCGGCGTCGTGACGGCCATCGGCGTGTTCCTCGCCGGCGCCACGGTGGCCGCGATCACGGGCCGGCCGGTCGGCGCGGACGGGGTGCCGAGCTTCGGTGCCCGCGCCGACCTGGCCCTGGCCTTCCTGACGGTCGCGGCGCTGCTGCCGGTCGTGCTGATGGCGGCCCGGTGGATCCAGTGCCGCCCGGCCGGAACGCTGTCGTCGGTGACCGGGCGGCTGCGGCTGCGCTGGCTGCTCACCTGCCTGCCGATCGCGGGCGCCGCCATCGCCCTGTTCCTGGGTGCGGGCGCGGCGCTGGACACGGCGACCGGCGAGGACGGCGGACTCACCGGCAGCCTCGCCGGGTGGGGTCCGTTCGCGGCGTCGGCGCTCGTGCTCCTGCTCGTGGTGCCGCCGCAGGTCGCGGCGGAGGAGTACCTCACCCGCGGCTGGCTGTTGCAGGGCCTCGGCGCGTGGTGTCGTGGCCCGTGGCTGCCGATCGCCTTCCAGGCCGTCGTCTTCGCGGCCCTGCACGGCTGGGGTACCCCGTGGGGTTTCGCCGATCTTGTCGTGTTCGGCCTGGTCACGGGCTGGTTGACGGTGCGCACCGGCGGTCTGGAGGCGGCGATCGCCCTGCATCTCGCGAACAACCTGCTCGGCAGCCTGCTGGGCGCGGCGTTCGGCGACCTCGGTGTGGACCAGACCGCGGCCGACATGCCCTGGAGGTACGTGCTGATCGATCTGCCGGTGCTGCTCGGGTACGCGGGGGTGATCGCATGGCTCGCCCGGCGACGCGGCGTCGCGACCCGCACCGTCGCCGCGGCGGATCTGGAGCTGCCGGTATCCGGCCCGGCCCGGATACCGGCGCTCAACGGCTGATCGACGCGGCCGATGGGATGTCGGTGTGCCGGCCGAGCCGGGCTCGATGCTCCCGGTTGATGTCGATCAGCTTGTCGAGCGCGTCCCGGGCCCGGGCGAGCTCATCGATGCGTTGCGTAATGCGGTCCCGCTCCTCGTGCAGCTGTTCCCAGGCGGCGTCGGCGTTCTGCGCGGTCGGCGAGTCGACGCACGGCAGCAGCTCGGCGATCGTACGGCTGGAGAGCCCGGCGGCGTACAGGCGCTGAATGAACCGCACCCGCGCGATCTCATTGTCGGTGTACCGGCGCTGCCCGCTCTGGCTGCGGGTGCTGACCAGCAGGCCCTGCTCCTCGTAGTAGCGCAGCGAACGCACGCTCACGCCGGTCTGCGCCGCGAGATCGCCGATCCGCATCGTGGCCTCCTGAATGTGATCCGCTCCGCAAAGCTTGCATCTGACGTCAGTGTCAGGTCTTAGCGTAGCGGCGCGTCCGGTCGGCGGGCGCGATGATCGTGACCCTCCTGGAAGGCAGTGCCTGATGACGACCCTGTTCGACCGGTACCAGCTCGGCGAATTGGTCCTGCCCAACCGCGTGGTGATGGCCCCGCTGACCCGGGTCCGCGCCGCCGAGGGCGGCCTGGCTACGCCGTCGATGGCGACCTACTACGCCCAGCGGGCCACCGCGGGCCTCATCGTGACCGAGGGCGTTCAGCCCAGCGTCGTGGGGCAGTCCAACCCCGGAACCCCGGGTCTGCACACCGCCGAGCAGGCCAAGTCGTGGCAGCAGGTCACCGACGCGGTGCACACCAACGGCGGGCGCGTCTTCGCACAGCTCATGCACGGCGGCCGGGTGTCGCACCCGGAGACGACGGGAATGCAGCCGGTCGGCCCGTCCGCCGTACCGGCGGTCGGCGATCTCTTCACGCCGACCGGCCCCAAGCCCGCGCCGGTGCCGCGGGCGCTGGAGACCGCGGAGGTGCCCGAGCATGCGCGTTCGTACGCCGAGGCGGCCCGGCACGCGCTCGACGCCGGGTTCGACGGGGTGGAGCTGCACGGCGCGAACGGATACCTGATCTCGCAGTTCCTCTCCAGCACGGCCAACGTGCGCACCGACGGCTACGGCGGGTCGATCACCAACCGGATCCGGTTCGCCGTGGAGGCGGTGTCAGCGACGGTCGAGGCGGTGGGCGCTCACCGTACCGGCATCCGCCTGTCGCCGGGCGCCGGGATCTGGGGCGCCGCGGAGACCGACGTGCCCGAGATGTACGCCGCGCTGCTCGCCGAGCTGGCGCCCCTCGGGCTGGCCTACCTTCACCTGGAGCTGACCACCGCCGAGGAGGTGCTGGTCGGGCTCCGCCGGGCGTGGCCCGGCACCCTCATCGTCAACCCGGCGTTCCCGATGGGCCCGGCGAAGACGGACGCCGCGGCCGCCGAGCGGTGGCTGGGGCTGGGCGCCGACCTGATCAGCTTCGGCCGCGCCTTCATCGCCAACCCCGACCTGGTGGAACGGCTGCGTCAGGAGCTCCCGATCGCGGAGGACGACAAGGCCACCTGGTACGCGGGCGGCGACACGGGCTACATCACCTATCCGACGTATCGGCACGAGGTCTGAACCGACGGTCAGCGGCCGTATTTGGAGAAGGGCACCGACCAGTCGCCGAGACCGTTCCAGATCTGGACCGGTCTCGGGCTGTTCTTGACGTCGACGATGTCGCCGACGAGGAAGTTCTCGTAGACCCATTTGGCGTCGGCGACGCTGAGGTTGATGCAGCCGTGCGACAGATTCGCCCGGCCCAGCGAGCGGTTCCACGGGGCGGCGTGCAGGAACTCGCCGGAATAGGTGATCCGGGTGCAGTACTCGATGTCCTCGGCGCCGTAGTAGTTCGGGTCCTTCGGGTCGGTGATCCCGTAACTCGCCGAGCTCATGCTGTGCACCCGCTCCTTGGACAGCACGACGTGGGGACCGCCCGTCGTCCAGTAGCTGATGTGCTCGCCGTTCGCGCCCGTGGTGGAGCCGCCCTTACCGAGGCTGCACTTCATGGTGCGGACGAGCTTGCCGTTGATGTAGACCTTCGTCTGGCGCTTCCGGTAGTCGCTGATCGCGACCAGCTGACGTCCGATCCGGAAGTGGGTCGACGCGTTCTTCGCGCCGTACACGGACTTGCCGAGCTTGACGCCGAACGCGTCGACGTTCACCTTGATCGTCGTGCCGGCGGCCCAGTACTTCGCCGGACGCCAGTGCACGGTCCGGTCGTTCGCCCAGTGGAACTTGCCCTTGACGGCGGGCGAGGTCTCGATCTGGATGGCCTTCTCCGCCGCGGCCTTGTTGACGGCCCGGCTGAACGCGATGATCACCGGCTGCCCCGCGCCGTACGTGCGCCCGGTCTTGAGCGTGCTCGACGCGTTGGCCTGGAACGTGATCCTCGCGAGGCTGTCCGGCTTCACCGTGCTGAAGGTGGAGGCGTGCTCGCTCGTCGCACCCAGCTTGTCGGTGGCGGTCGCGACCACCTTGTAGGCCTTGCCGTAGGCGAGCTCGTCGGTCGAGCGCCAGGTCCCGTCGGCCTGCACCGAGCCGCTGACCTTCGTCTTGCCGGCGGTGACGACGACCGACTGGAGCGTGCCGTGCTCGGCGGTGACGACGATCGGCCCCGCCGGTGACACCCCGGTGGCCCCGCTCGCCGGCGTCACGCTCAGCCGGACCGGCACCTCGGTGTTGGCCACCGGTTCGATCCAGTTGCCGGTGCCGGGTGCGGCCGTGCGGGGTGAGGAACACCCTGCGGCCGCGGCGGCAGCGGCCATGCCCAATGCGCCGATGATGACGTTACGTCGCTGAATCATGACTCTCGCAATCGAGGGGTCCCGGTCGGCGCCATCCGTGGGCCGTACGAGACAAGACGAGGCGGGGGCTGGAAACGTTGCCTGTCGAGTCGATCGAACTGTCCGGATGGGCACTGGCGGAGGCCGTCTTGGCAGATCTCGATCTCTTTCGGTACACCGCACCAAGCCGCAACCGTTGCGGAAACGCTTATCGAAAGGAAGGAGAGCAGGTGAGAAAAGGGAGTTTGATCCCATTAACATTGTTCACTTCGCGGCTTTTATAGGCATCGCCCCGATCGTGCGATGGATCTTCGCGCAACGGCTCGCCCGCCGCGGGCGTCGCGAAAATCACCCGTGCGCGAGGCCCGACCACGCCCCGGTGTCCCGCGGCGATGTCTGACCGATGGCGTTCGCCGGAAATCCCGCGGTGACGGGACCACCATGGGAGGTGACGACCTGGGGGATCGACATGAGCGCGACCGTTCTCGACACGACCGCCACCGGCCTGGATCCGTGGCGGGGGTTCACCGGTGAGGACTGGCGGGCCGGCATATCCCTACGCGACTTCATCCAGGCCAACTACGAGCCGTACACCGGGGACTCGTCGTTCCTGGCCGGCCCGACCGACCGGACCCGCGGCATCTGGGAGAAGCTGTCGGCGATGTTCCCGGTCGAGCGGGAGCGCGGCATCTACGACGTCGACGCGGTCACCCCGTCGACGATCACCAGCCACGAGCCCGGCTACATCGACCGGGACAGCGAGCTGATCGTCGGTCTGCAGACCGACGCGCCGCTGCGCCGCGCGATCATCCCGAACGGCGGCTGGCGGATGGTCGAGGGCGGGCTCAAGGCGTACGGGTACGCGCCCGACCCGGCCGTCGCGGAGATCTTCACCAAGTACCGCAAGACCCACAACGCCGGCGTGTTCGACGCGTACACCCCGGACATCCTCGCCGCCCGCAGGTCGCACATCATCACCGGACTGCCCGACGCGTACGGGCGGGGCCGGATCATCGGCGACTACCGGCGCGTCGCCCTGTACGGCGTCGACCGGCTGATCACCGCGAAACAGGCCGACAAGGACGCCTGCGCGGCGCGGTCGATGACCGAGGACACCATACGCCGCCGCGAGGAGCTGTCCGAGCAGATCCGTGCCCTGGCCGAGCTCAAGCAGATGGCGGCCTCCTACGGCTACGACATCGCGGGACCCGCCCGCACCGGCCGGGAGGCCGTCCAGTGGCTGTACTTCGCCTACCTCGCCGCGGTGAAGGAGCAGAACGGCGCCGCGATGTCGCTGGGCCGCACCTCCACGTTCGTCGACGTCTACCTGCAGCGCGACATCGCCGAGCGACGGCTGACCGAGTCGCAGGCGCAGGAGCTGGTCGACGACTTCGTGATCAAGCTGCGGATCGTGCGATTCCTGCGCACGCCGGAGTACGACGAGTTGTTCTCCGGCGACCCGACCTGGGTCACCGAGGCGATCGGCGGGATCGGCGCCGACCGCCGACCGCTGGTCACCCGGAGCAGCTTCCGGTACCTGCAGACCCTCTACAATCTGGGCCCGGCGCCGGAGCCGAACCTGACCGTGCTCTGGTCACCCGCGCTGCCGCAGGGCTTCAAGGACTTCTGCGCGCAGGTCTCGATCGACACCAGCGCCATCCAGTACGAGTCCGACGACCTGATGCGTCCCCGCTTCGGCGACGACACCGCGATCGCCTGCTGCGTGTCCGCGATGGCCGTCGGCAAGCAGATGCAGTTCTTCGGCGCCCGGGTCAACCTCGCCAAGACCCTGCTGTACGCGATCAACGGCGGCCGCGACGAGATCACCGGCGTACAGGTCGCCCCGGCCCTGCCCCCGCTGGAAGGCGACGTGCTCGACTACGAACAGGTCGTCGCGCGGTTCGACACGATGATGGACTGGCTGGCCGCCACCTACGTCAACGCGCTCAACATCATCCACTACATGCATGACAAGTACGCCTACGAGCGCATCGAGATGGCCCTGCACGACACCGACATCCTGCGCACGCTGGCATGCGGCATCGCCGGCCTGTCGGTCGCCGCCGACTCGCTGTCGGCGATCAAGCACGCCACCGTCCGGCCGGTCCGCGACGAGGGCCTGATCGTCGACTACGTGGTCGACGGCGACTTCCCGACGTACGGCAACAACGACGACCGCGTCGACGCCATCGCCGTCGGGCTCGTCGAGACGTTCATGTCCAAGATCCGCAAGCACCCGACGTACCGGCAGGCGGTGCACACCCAGTCGGTGCTGACGATCACCTCGAACGTCGTCTACGGCAAGCACACCGGCAACACCCCGGACGGCCGCCGCGCCGGGCAGCCGTTCGCGCCGGGCGCGAACCCGATGAACGGCCGCGACAGACACGGCATGGTCGCGGCGGCGCTGTCGGTGGCGAAACTGCCGTACGAGCACGCACAGGACGGGATCTCGCTGACCACCACGGTCACCCCGAACGGGCTCGGCAACACCCGCGACGAGCAGGTCCGCAACCTGGTCGGCGTCCTCGACGGCTACACCACGGTCCACGGTTTCCACATGAACATCAACGTGCTCAACCGGGCCACCCTGGAGGACGCGATGGCGCACCCGGAGAACTATCCGCAGCTGACCATCCGGGTCTCCGGGTACGCGGTCAACTTCGTGCGCCTGACGCCCGAGCAGCAGCGCGACGTCATCTCCCGCACCTTCCACGGCTCACTGTGAACGCGACCGTCATCCAGCGTCCCGACCTGGGAATCGCCCCGGTCGGTGCGCGCTCGCCGCGCGGTGAACCCGTCGCGCTGGTGCACTCGTGGGACGTCGTGACCGCCGCCGACGGGCCCGGCACCCGGTTCGTCACGTTCTTCGCCGGCTGTCCCCTGCGCTGCCTGTACTGCCAGAACCCGGACACCTGGGAGGGCCGCAACGGCCAGCGCGTCACCCTCGACGACCTGGTCGCCAAGATGCTCACCTTCAAGGCGTTCATCGTGGCATCCGGTGGGGGCGTGACGGTCTCCGGCGGCGAGCCGCTGCTGCAGAGCAGCTTCATCGAGGCGTACCTGCGCCGCTGCAAGCAGGAAGGGATGCACACCGCCCTGGATACCGCCGGGTTCCTCGGCGTCCGGGCCAGCGACCGGCTGCTCGACGACACCGACCTGGTCCTGCTCGACGTCAAGTCCAGCAACCCGGAGACGTACCGGAAGGTGACCGGCGTCGGCCTGGAGCCGACCGTCGCCTTCGGTGACCGGCTCGCCGCCCGGGGCAACCGCATCCGGATCCGGTACGTGCTCGTGCCCGGCCTGACCGACGACCCGGACAACGTCGCCGGCGTCGCCGACATCGCCGCCGGCTGGGGCCCGGCCGAACAGGGCGGCATCGTCGAGCAGGTCGACATCCTCGGCTACCACCGGCTCGGCGTCGCCAAGTACGGCGAGATCGATCTGCCGTATCCGCTGGCGGACACCGCGCCGGCGACCGCGGACCAGCTCGCCGCGGCCGCCGGGCACTTCACCCGCCGCGGCCTGCGCGTCACCACGTCATGACCCGTGTGGGAGGCTCGCGGCATGGCGGCCGACTACTACTACGCCGACACCGAGAACGGCGACCACCTCGACGACCCGTCCGAGGATGCCTTGTTCATGCTGCTGGACGACCTCGAGCCGGACGGCAACACGTTCCTCACCGTCCGGCCCGCCGACGGAGCCGGCTGGTCCGTCTCGGTCTCGCTGCTCGACGACGGCGGCTTCCGGGTCGAGCGCGGTGATCCCGCCCGCGGCGAGCACGCGGTCTACACGACGGACGACCTCTCCCGGATCGCCGGGGACCTGACGATCTGGATGGCCGGTCGCACTTAGCCGATCAGGGCAGCCGCCCCGGCGGGCGGCAGCACGAAGTAGTAGCCGCCGCCGAAGGGCAGCAGGTACTTCTCCATCGCCTCGCCGGCGAGGCGGCGCTGGATGGCGGCGAATCCGAGCTCGACATCGCGCTGGTAGCAGATGAAGATCTGACCGGCATCGTCCACACCGGATGCAGCGGACGGCAGGCGGTACGAGTAGCCGTGCCGCAGGATGCGGTGTGCCATCGCCTCCGGGGTGCGCGGGTTGGCCAGCCGGATGTGCGCGTCGACCGCGATCCGGTCGCCGGCCAGGTCGGGCTCGTCGTCGAGGCGGTCGCCGCTCAGCGGGGCGCCGTTGTCCCTGCGGCGGCCGATCACCCGCTCCTGGTCGGCGACCGGGTCGGAGTCCCACGTCGGCAGCGCCATCCGGATGAGGCGGACCACCTGGTACGTCCCGCCGGCGCACCACGCCGGCTCGCCGTCGCCGGGCTGCACCCAGACGAGGCGGCTCATCAGGTCGCGGTCGGCGGCGTCGGGGTTGGCGGTGCCCTCCCGGAAGCCGAACAGGTTGCGCACGCCCTGACCCAGCCCGGCGGGATGGAAGCCCTCGATCCGCCACCGCCGGCGCAGGCCCGCCACCGGCGCTCCGGCCAGGCGGCGCAGCGCCGCGGTGTCGTCTCCGACGACCTGCACCAGCAGGTCGCCGTGGCACCACTGCGGGTCGAGCACATCGGCGCGGAACGCCGGCATGTCGATGAGCAGGCGCGGCTTCGTCAGCCCGGTGAACCGGCCGTCGAACAGCGACGCACCGACCCCGATGGTCGCGGCGCTGCCGGCCAGGCCCTGCTCCAGGGCGGACAGCGTGGCGGGCAGGTCGGTGGCGGTCACGTCGTACGCGGTCAGCATCGCCGCCTGGCGCACCGGCGCGACCACCACCCCGTTGCCGGTCGAGACGGTGGCGGCCGGGACGGTGGGCGCCGGTGGCGACGGGGCACAGCCGGCGGCCGCCGCGAGTCCGGTGGCCGCCAGCAGCGTGCGACGTCTCATTCCGCCGGGTGTTCCACGTAGAGCAGCCGGTTCGGCGTGCCGAGCAGCGTGTCGGCCCGGATGGCGTTGAGCGTGGCCGAGCCGGTCAGCCTGCTGGCCACCTCGGCGGGGGTCAGCGCCGGCTGGTCGGCCAGCAGCAGCGCGGCGGCGCCTGCCACGTGCGGCGACGCCATCGACGTGCCCCGGAGCACGCGGACGGCGGTATCGGTGGCGTTGTGCGCCGACCTGATCTCCTGGCCGGGCGCGAAGATGTCGACGCAGGTGCCGTAGTTGGAGCCGGACTGCGTGCCGCCCCAGCCGGTGGCCCGCTCGTTGATCGAGTTGCTGGCCGCCACCGTGATCGCCGCGGGCACCGCCGCCGGGCTGAAGTTGCAGGCGTCCGCGTTCCAGTTGCCGGCCGACACCACGTAGGTGAAGCCGGCGTTGATCGAGTTGGTGACCGCCGTGTCGAGCGCCGTCGACCGGCCACCGCCGAGGCTCATGTTGACCACCGCGGGCTTGACACCGTTCTGGGTGATCCAGTCGACACCCGCGATGATCTCGCTGTTGAGCCCCTGGTTGTCGCAGCCCAGGACGCGCACCGAGACGAGGCCGGCCTGGTCGGCCAGCCCGAAGGTGGCGCCGCCGATAGTGCCCGCCACGTGCGTGCCGTGGCCCTCGGTGTTGCAGTCCTGGCCGTTCCACCCGTCCTGCACGGTGTCGACGCCGACCGACGCGCGGCCGGCGAACTGGGTGTGCGTGGTGCGGATGCCGGTGTCCATGACGTACGCCGTCACGCCCGCGCCGGCCGAGTCGGGATACTGGTAGACGTCGTCGAGAACCGAGGAGCGCTGGTCGACGAGGTCAAGGTTCCACAGTGGGTAGTAACGGGCCGCCGAGCCGTACATGACCGCGTCGGGCTCGACCGCCGCGACCCGCGGGTCGGCCGCCAGGCGGCGGGCCTCCGCCTCGGTGGCGCGCAGCACGAAGCCGTTCAGCGCCCGCCGGTACGTGTGCAGCACCGCGCCGCCGTACTCGGTGGCCAGCGATCCGGCCGCCAGGGTCGCCGGACGCTCGGCCGGCCTGAGCGTCACGATGTACCGCTCCGGCGTCGCCTTGTCCGCCGGCGGCGGGGCGGCCCCCGTCATCGTGGCGACCAGCAACGCGGCCGCGATGCCGGCGATCGTCGCCCGCCGGCGCTCGACCTTGCCCATCTCTTCCTCCCCGTGCTTGTGTACCGCTCCGTGAGCAGCCCGCCGTCAGGTGCGGGCGACCTCCCGCGCCCGCCGGGCGACGTCGACCGCCAGCCGGACGGGCAGCGCGTTCCTGCGTTTGGCCAGGGTCGCGGCCGCCAGCTCGGTGGCCTCGACGAGGTCGTCGGCGAGCATCGGCAGCACCTCCTCCGGCGGCCGGTTCTCCAGCTCGGCCGGCACCGCGATCTGCACGGCGACGAGCCGGACCGGCCGTGCGTACCGCCCGGTCCGCACGCCGGTGAACTCGGTGGCGAGCAGGGGTCCGGCGACGTGGAACACGACGTCCACGCCCGACTCGTCCCCGTGGTCGGTCCACCCGACGCCGTCGACGATCTGCGACAGCCGGTCGATCGCCGTGGCGATTCCGGTGTTGCCCGGGGTCCGCCCCCCGATGACCGAGCCCACGAAGAGCGGGCCCCAGTCGTTCTCGTCCTCGGTCGTCATGTGTTTCTCCTCGTCAAGGGCCCGGAGCGCCGTCGGGGCAAGGTAACAGCCCTACGGGTTGTCGAACGGTCCGGGCGAGAACGGCGGCTTCGTGCCGGCCCATTTTTCCTTGTTCAGCGGACCGGGCCAGCGCTCGGTCAGGAACCGCTCGTGCGCCACCATGTCCCGGCGGCTCCCCGTCGCGATGATCTCCATCCGCATCTTCTTGCGGATTCCCGGCCCGTAGCGGTTCGGCGGGTTCGGGTTGCTGGTGACGCCCCACTTCTGGAACGTGCCCTTGTTGTCGTAGAGCGCATAGAGGTAGGTCTTGCGGGGGCTGTTCAGCGAGTTGCCGTGGCCGCCGCTGCTGGGCGGCGGGCGGATCGTGTTGGGGTTGGGCGCGAACCGCCCGTTGGGCCCGCGCAGCGCGCCGTTGATCGTCTGCGGCGTGGTGCCGTACGGGTCGATCATCTCGGTCGGCTGGTTGTCGACGTACGAGTGCAGGTTGACGCCGCCCTCGAAGCCGGTCGGGTCCTCGCTGAGGAACCGCTGCAGCACCGGGCTGTAGTAGCGCTCCCGGGCGAAGTAGAGGCCGGTGCCGTCGTCCTCGCGCCCGGTGAACCGGGCCGGATTGCCGCCGTCGTCCCCGGTGACCGTGGTGCCGCCGTACGGGGTGTACGAGTACGACGCGCCCGCACCGGCGTTGTCGACCAGGCCGAGCACGCTGCCCTGCGCGTCGGTCAGGTAGCGCCTCGTGGCCCCGCCGGCCTCCCGCAGCTGCCAGCCGTCGACGCCGTCGGCCGTCATGGTGGCGGTGACCGCGCCGCCGGCCTTCTCCTGCACGACGTTGACGCCGTCGTACAGGTAGTCGGTCCGGACCGTGCCGACCGTCCGGCTCAGCCGCCGGCCGTCCGCCGCGTAGGTGAAGCTCGCGGACAGGCCGTCGCGGGCGAGCGCGGAGAGCTCGCCGCGCGCGTTCCAGGTGTAGGTGGTGGTGCCGTCGGTGCACAGGTTGCCGTCGGCGTCGTATTCGACGGCGGTGTCCCCGATGGTGGCGAGCCGGTTGGCGTCGTCGTAGGTCGCCGGCCCGAACACGGCCGGGAGCTCGGTGCGGGAGTAGGTGCCAGTGGTGCGCACCGGATGCCCGGCGGCGTCGTACTCGTAGGCCAGGGTGCCGAGCACCGTCGTGCCGGCCTGATAGGTGATCGACCTGACGTCTCCGGCGTCGGTGTACGCGTAGGTCTGCCCCAGGCCGGTGCCCGGCGCGCCGACCCGCTGCACCCGGCCGGTCGCGTTCCGGGTCACCACGCTGACCGTGGTCCCGTTCTGCTGGATCTCGGCGAGCTCGCCGTTGCCGTCGTAGACGTGCCGGGTGGGCGTGCGCCCGGCGATGGTCATGGTGCGGTCGCGCACGGTCGCGCCGTAGGCGAACGACACCGTGCCGTTGGGCGTGGTCTCGGCGGCGATCCGGTCGAGGTCGTCGTAGTCGGCCGAGACGACGCCGGACTCGGTGTCCTCGGTCTTGCGCAGCCGGTCACCGAGGTCGTAGGTGTAGACCACGGTGCCGCCGCCCGCGATCCGCGCCTCTTTGCGGCGGTTCAGCTCGTCGTAGTCGTTGTCGGTGACCACGCCGCGCCGGCTGGTGTGCGTGTCGAGGTTGCCGTTCCTGTCGTAGGTGAAACTCTCGGTCGCGCCGGCCGGGTCGGTGACCTGGTCGACCCGGTCCATCGCGTTGTAGCGCAGCACCGTGGTGTGCTCGCGTGCGTCGGTGACCTCGGTCCGGTTGCCGTTGCCGTCATAGGCGAAGCCGGTGGTGCGGCCGAGCGGGTCGGTGACCGACCTGACGTGGCCGGCGGCGTCGAACGTGGTCTCGGCGATCGCACCCCGGCCGTCGGCGGTCCAGACCTCCCGGCCGATTCCGTCGAATCCGCTGCGGCTGACCTGGCCGTCCGCGTCGGTGACCCGGACCGGGTCGGCGCCCGCGTAGTCGGTGGTGACGAACTTCCCGGCCGGGTCGGTGACCTTCGTGACCTGCCCGCTGCCGTCCTGGGTGATGAGGGTCTTGCGGTTGGCCCGGTCGGTGACGCTCCTGGTGTACCCGCGGGCGTCGACCTCGTAGACCGTCGACCTGCCGTAGGCGTCGGTGTACCTGGTCAGCTCGCCGTACGGGCCGGTGTACTCCAGCCGCTCGACGCGCGCCTGCGCCGTACCGGCCAGCACGGTGCGCTGGCTGATGTTGCCGCGCGCGTCGTACACGTACTCCGTGCGGCGGTTCAGCGCGTCGATCTCCGCGGACTTGCGCACCCCGGCCGCGTCGTACTCGTAGGTGGTGTTCTTCGCCAGGGCCGTGCCGTGCGCCCTGGTGTCGGTGACCACCGAGCCCTTGGCGTTGAAGGTGAAGCGCTCCCGGTAGCCCTTGGCGTCGGTCATCGTGGTCTCGGTGACGGCGCCGCCCGCGGTGACGTAGTCGAAGGTGATGACGCCGCCGTCGGGGAAGGTCTGCGTCTTCACCCGCCTGTCGGCGTCGTAGGTGTTGACCAGGAACTCGATGTCCTTCGCGTTCCTGATGCTCTTGAGCAGCCCGTTCTCCCAGGTGTACCGGGTGACGCCGCCACGCACGTCGGTGACCGTGCTCAGCCGGCCGGTACCGTCGTAGGTGTAGCCGACCCTGCGGCCGATGTTGTCCTCGATCGAGGTGATCTTCGGCGGGTTGGCCTGGTCGTAGCCGAACTTCACCCAGCGGCCGCTGGGCGAGGTGATCTGCGTGATCGCGCCGTTCTGCCGGACCTTGCCGTCGGTGCCCGGGGCCGCGGTGGCGCGGGTGATCGTGGTGGTGTTGCCGAACTTGTCGCGGATCTCCTGGATCGGCGATTCGTCGCCGAGCACGTAGACCGTGCCGTCGCGCAGCGTGACGTCCCAGCCGTCGCCGTTCCAGGCCACCGTGGACCCGTCGTACCGCGTGGGCGTCGGGTCGGCCTTGAAGATCGCGCCGGCGTAGTCGTTGCCCGGCGAGGTGCGGGTGTAGTGCACCTTGCTGCCGTCCGGCTGGACCAGGTCGAACTGCTGGAAGTCGAAGCTGCCGATCTGGCCCGGCGACCACGGGAACATCCCGTACTCGAAGTTGGTGCCCACGCCGAAGGCCCGGGTGTCGACGTCGCCCTGCTGGTAGGTCCGCTTGATCTCGATCGGCACCACGTCGTCGACGACCAGGTCGACGGTCTCGTCGACGAGCAGGCCGGTGGCCGGGTCGACCGGGTCGGCGACCCGGGTGGCGTTGGCGATCGGCGCCCGCAACGCCGGGTTCATTCCGGGTACGGCGGTCATCGCGCCGGTCAGCCGGTAGAACCTGACGTCCGGGTCGGGGACGATCTGCCGGCCGTCCTTCGTGACCGTGCCCAGCCCGTACAGGTGCCAGCCCTTGACGTCCGGGTCGTAGTTCCAGAACTGGGTGCGGGTGCCCGGCGGCTCCTTGGTGTAGTTGGGGTAGATGATCCGCGCGCCCTCGGGGAACAGCACCCCGCCGCCGGGCTGCACCGAGAAGTAGACCGGCACCCGGGTCGGCGGCAGCGGAAAAGGCGGCCGGTCGATCGGGACGGGCGTGAGGCTCAGCTCGTGCGCCACCTCGCCGTCCGCGTCGCGGATCACCGTGCCCTTGGGGATGTGCACCTCGAGGCCCGGGATGGCCTTGGTGGTGAGCACGATCTCGCGGGTGGTCGGGCTCGGCACGGACACCGCGTTCGCGGTGTCGATCTTCGGGAGGAAGACGGTGTACGGCAGGACGAGCACCTCGCCCTTGGCGACGTCCACGCCGATGTCGAAGACGCCGTAGGTGCCCTTCGCACCACCGGCCGAGCGGCCGTCGACGCGCATGGCCAGGTGACCGGCCGGCACCCCGGAGAGCGCGAAACGGCCGTCCGCGCCGGTCCTGGCGCTCTTGCCGCGGCCGCTGACGGTCACGTCACGCAACGGCGTGCCGTCGGTGTCGAGCACCCGGCCGACCACGCCGGTCACGCCGACCGGGAACTGCAGCGCCCGGGCGCGGGTGGGTGCGGGCTGCCGCCGGGTCGACCAGTCGACGCCGGCCAGGTTGCGCGCGTCCGGCGTCCAGCCGGTGTCCTCGCAGGACGGCTGCGCCGCCGGCTCCGCGGCCGGCGCGGGCGCGGGCCGGCCGGCCTGAACCATCGCCGCGGCGCTGAGCGCCGGCTTCTGCTCGGTGCCGGTGGCGCAGCTGGGCACGGCGGTGCCGGGCGAGCCGGCCTCGGCCTTGAACGGCGCCTTGCGCTGTGCGGCACCGGTCACCCGCGGCTGAACGGCCATGTCGAACGAGCCGGTGGCGCCGTTGCCCGGGTCGAAGATCAGCGTGTAGGTGCCGGCCGTGGTGAGCGTCGGTAGCAGCTCGGTGAAGTAGTACATCCGCCATCGGCGGGCGAGCACCGTGCCGGCCGGGTCGATCACCGTGAAGTAGATCGTGTTGCCGCCGAGGTTGAGGTTGGTCAGCGTGATCTGGGTCCGCTGCGCCGCCGCGCCGTCGAAGGTCATCAGCCCGTTCTGGCCGGGCCGGGTGATCACGAAGTTCTTCGGCGCGCCGCCCAGCTCGGCCTTGCCGACGTTGAGCTCGCTGGAGAGCAGCAGGTTGTATGCGCCGGTCCCGGCGTTGTTGGGGGTGAGCTCGATGCGGTAGGTGCCGGTGGCCGGCAGGACCGGCAGATCGATGCCGTACCGCAGGTCGATGGTGCCCCAGAAGTCGAGCTGGGCGTTGTCGGGCTTGTAGATGCGGGTCAGCACGAAGTCGATGTCGCCGGTGGCACCGAACGACAGCCGCTGACCCTGCGTACCGGCGAAGGTCGCCACGATGCGCTGGCCCGGCAGCGACACGCCGGCCTCGGTGGCCGGTGCGTCCGGGGTGAGCGCGCCGACGTTGCGCGGCTCGGCGGCGACCACCGACAACGAGCCCTGCCCGGCCGACTCGGGGTCGACCTGGAGCCGGTACCGGCCGGTGACCGGCAACGACGTGAGGTCGACGCTGCGGCCGGAGCCGAGCGAGACCGGGAAGCCGTCCGGCTTGTAAAGCCGCAGGTTCACCTCGCCGGGCAGCGACCGGTCGGTGGTGCCCAGGTAGAGCGGGCGGCCCTGTACGCCGTTGAAGTCGAGCCACACGTCCCGGCCGGGGCGGTCGACGGTGACCGTCTTCCTGGAGTTGACAAGCAGCTCGCCGCCCTCGGCGCGGGTGGAGAGCCAGGCCTTGAGGCCGCCGACGGACTGCCAGCCGGTGACGAAGATGCTGTGCTGGCCGGTCTTGCGCAGGGTCGGTATGTCGCGCGACTCGGCCCAGCCGGTCTCGAGGGTCACCTGCACTTCGTCGGGCTCGATCATGATCGCCGCGGGGTAGGCCGGGCGGTCGTTCTGCTGCAGGGTGTTCTCGGTGTAGCCGAGCTGGAGCACCTGGCCGGTGGTGCCGTTGAACGGCAGCCGCACAGACTGGCCCGGCCGCTGGATGGACACGTCCGCGCCGGCGCCGTTGATCACCATCGCGCTGCCGTTGATCACTGTGGACAGCCAGACCCGGCCGAAGCCGAGCTCGTTGGCGCCGAAGGTGATGGACAGCCGGTAGGTGCCGGTCTGCTTGGGCTTGTAGACCATCGTCGGGATGTACCGGGTCAGCGACGCCTGCCAGGTGTACACCGTGTTGTCCGGCGCGGTCACCTTCACCACGTACGTGTTCGCCGGCTCGCTCAGCTCGGTGAGGCCGAAGCTCACCCACTGGTTGGCGGTGGCCGCGAAGGTGGTCTCGAACGGCTGCCGCGGCGTGGTGATCTGGAACGGCACGCCGGAGCCGTCCGCAGTCAGCGCCGCCCCGGTCAGCGTGTTGGAGGCGGTGATCCGCACGCTGCCGGCCGCGCCGTTGTTGGGCTTGAGCACCAGCGCGTAGGTGCCGGTCATGGTGAGCTTGGGCAGGTCCTGGCTGAGCGGCCCGCCGGCCCACAGGTCGAGCGGGTCGCCGAGCACGCCGCGCGCGAAATTGCCGCCCTGCGGCTGGTAGAACCACAGCGCCGAGCGCACCGGGACGGTGTTGTTGTCGAACTTGAGGTTGACCCGCTCGCCGGCCACCCCGTCGAGCAGCACCAGCGCCGACTTCCCCGCCGGCACGGTCACGGTCAGGGCCGCGCTGCCGGCCTTGATCCGCCCGCTGGGCACCAGGTCGCGCATCACGAAGCCGCGCGGCGCCACGAAGAAGTCGGCCGGGCTCTCCGCGGTGCCGCCGGGCGTGCGCACCGAGATCTTCCCGGACTGCGCCGCCGCCGGTACGCGCACCTTGAGCGTGGTGACGTCGGCCTCGGACACCCGGGCGACCGTGCGGTGGAACCGGACCACGTTGCGGGCCGGCTCCGGGTCGAAGCCGGTGCCGGTGATGGTGACCAGGTCGTTCTTGTTGCCGCGATCGGTGGAGAGCGCGGTGATGCCGGGCGCGGGGGTGCCCGCCTCGATCCGGAACGGCTGCGGTGCGGTGGCCGACCTGCCGCCGACCTCGACCCGCACCGCGCCCTCGGTGGCACCTTGCGGGATCTGCACCTTGAGGCGGCCGGTGGTGGCCAGGGAGACGGTCGCGGCGATGCCGTCGACGGTCACCTTGTTGTCGCCGGCGGTCGCGCTGAACCCGGCGCCGCCGATCTCGACCGACGAGCCGACCGGCCCGCGCGCCGGCACCAGGGCGAAGACGGCGAGCGCGCCGGCGTCGAGCCGCTCGGTGCGCAGCAGGTTGCCGGCCTTGTCGTAGCGGTAGGCCGCGGAGCCGGTCGCCGGGTCGGTGACGCCGGCGAGCTGGCCCGCCGCGTCGTAGAAGAACTCCCGCGGCCCGGCCGCGGCGGCCGGGGCCTGCTGCCGCCCGGGCGGCTGGGCCGCGTGCGCGGCCGCCTGCGCCGGCAGGCCACCGAGGACCACGGCGACCGCGGCCAGCAGGGCAAGCAGGCGAGATGGCACGGAAAAATGGCGTGGCGAACGCATTGCTACCCCCGTAGCTCACACAATCGGCCGATCCACGATCATCAATTGAGTGCCGCCACTGTATCCGAAAGGAACCGCTGCGCGGGACCCCTTAACCCGACGCTGTCGAGATCAATTTCCGCTGACCAGCGGATACGTATACAAGGATCAGTTATTTGACAACCGAGGCCGGCACAGGACGGGCGGGGCAGCGCCGCAAGCCGCTCCCCCGCTAGGCTTCGGCCCATGCCCTACCGGCGCGGAATCCGCCTGTCGGCCGCATTCGTCCTGGCCTTGACGCTCGCCGCCTGCGCCGACGACGGGCCGACCCGGGACGAGGTGGTCGCAAAGATCAAGTCCGATCCGCGCACGGCCGACACCCCGGCGACAGTCGTCAATTGCCTCGCGGACTGGTATATGGAGTCCGCGTCCACGGCCGCGCGAGAGGCATTCGTCGAGGGCAGCGAGCCGCCCGCCAACGAAAGCGCCGACGTCGACGCCGCCGTCCTGGAATGCCTGAAAGCGGCCACCTGACCGTTCATTGGATGATCACCTAGCTGGCCGTGCCGAGTCTAGCGAGGGCCAGCGGTCCGCGACCCAAGCCGGCCAGCCGGGCCAACCTGGTGGCGGCCCGGGAACGGTTCCGCCCCCGTCGAGTTCGGCGGCGTCGGGCGCCTGGAACCGCGTCTGCCAGCTGTCGAGGTCGGCTTCGGTCATCGGGAACGTCGTGTGCGGTGCCGTCGCCTGGCGGTATGCGATCCGGGCACGCTGGACGTCCCTGTCGACCGGCAGGTAGATCACTTGGCAGGATGCCCCGGCGGACGCCGCCAGCCACCGCAGCGCCGACCGTTCGTCGCGGCTCCAGAGCCCGAAGTCGAGCACGACGTCGATGCCCAGCCGCAGCGCCTGCAGGGCCAGCGCGATGAGCCGGCCTTCCAGCAGGTCACGCTTGCCATCGGGCTGCGACCCGTCGAACAGGGAGATCATCCACTCGTCCGGGGTGAGCCGCAGCGCCCGGTGCGCCGCGGCAAGCTCCCCGGCCCGGGTGGTCTTTCCGGCGCCGGGTAGCCCGACCATCAACAGGAGCTCGGCGGGTTGATGCGATGCATGGAAACGCTGCGACACAGAGCTGCTCCCCGGATCACGCGGGACGACCCGGCAGCACAACGGGACATGCGAGTGGCTGCCGGCGGGACACCGATCCGGCGGTACGCCTGGCACCCGCCCCGGTGGGGCAGGCAATGAGGCCGCGGTCACGACAACCGCGATACCGCCGCTAAGCGGCGGTGCGAATCTGCATGGCAGCGCAGCAACCCATGCCACCACCATAGGGCCTCTCCTTGCCGTGCCGTGGCAGGCTCGCTCCGTGATCGATGATTTCGCGAAGGACTACCTGAACGACGAACTGCGGTTCACACGTCAGGCGCTGCTCTGGAAGCTCGAAGGTCTCTCCGAATACGACATCCTGCGCCCCCTGACAACGACCGGGACCAACCTCCTCGGCCTGGTCAAACAGGCGGGAAGGCCGAGCTTCCGGGCGGCGGCCGAGATCCGCCGGGCCAGCGCGATGTCGCGCTGACCCAGGGTCACCGTGACGCCGGCGTGGCGCAGGTCGATGTTGAGGTAACGCTGCTCCGCCTCCCCGGCGAGCCGGCCGATCTCATCGACGAGCGCGGCGCCCTCGGCCAGCGAGCCGGTCCGGAAGTGGGCCGAGACCACGTGGTAGAGGGAGCGCCAGTCCTCCACGCCCTCGGCCGCGTGGAACTGCCCGGCCGTGATCCGCACAGTCATGCCGGCGAACCTAACACCGGCGGCGCGACGGACGCCCCAGGCGACCATCGCCGGGACGCCCTGACAGGACGCAAAGAACCACGAACTCGGCGACCTCGCGGCGCAAAGACCTCAGGAAGTCCTGCAGGTTCGCGGCTACCGGTGCTGCACAGTCCGCGTCGAACGGCCCCACCGAGGAAAGCGCCGTTCGACAGCCGAAGTTGGTCCTCCGGTCACAGCCCGAGCACCGCCGGGTCGGCGGCGATCTCACGCAGCCGTGCGGCCGGGTCGGCGAGCAGGCGCCGGGTCTCCCGGTCGAGCAGCCCGCAGACGCTGGTCAGCCTGGCCACCGGCACCCCGTCGGCGCGGCTGTAGTCCTGCTCCACCTGGAAGGTCTTGCCGTCGCCCCAGTGGAACTGGCAGGTCACGTCGACCTCGTCGCCGTCGCGCAGCTCCTTCAGGTAGCGGACGGTGGTCTCCAGCACCACCGGGCCGAACCCGGCGGCCAGCAGCACCGCGGTGTTGATCCCGGCGGCGTGGAAGCTCCTCCAGCGGGCGTGCTCGCCGTACTGGACGTAGACGGCCTGGTTCACGTGGCCCTGGATGTCCAGCTCGTATCCGCGGACTCCGATGCGGACCTGGAAGACTTCAGCCATGCGCCGATTCTGTCGCACGCGACGGGCCAGGCGTCAGCGACCCGCCCATCCACCGATGGTGGCGCATGGACGACACCTGTTGAGGGTCCTTGCCGCCGTATTCTTTACCCGCGCCGGGGGTGGCGCGTCCATCGAGGTGTGTCGAGCCGAGCGGGTCAGGCGAGTGCGCGCCTAAGGAAAGGAAATCATGCGGATCACCGTACTGGGCGCGGGTTCGTGGGGTACCACGGTCGCGTCCGTTCTTTCCCGCCGGGATCACGAATCGCTGATCTGGGCGCGTAATCCGGCCACGGCGGACGAGATCAACGACAAGCACAGCAACGACCGCTATCTCGAAGGCTTCCGGCTCCCGGATCGGCTTCGCGCCACCTCGGACCTCGCCGAGGCGGCGGCCCACGCGGAGTTGCTCGTCGCCGGCGTGCCGACGGGAGCGTTCCGCGCCACCCTGGAGCGTGTCCGGCCGGACCTGCACCCGTGGATTCCCGTGGTGAGCCTCAGCAAGGGTCTGGAGCGTGACTCATTGCTGCGGATGACCGAGGTGATCAAGGACGTGCTACCGGGACATCCGGCCGCCGCGCTCACCGGCCCCAACCTGGCCAAGGAGATCATGGCGGGCATGGCGGCGGCCACGGTGATCGCAACGGAGGATCTGACCGTCGCGACGGAGATTCAACGGGTGTTCCGGCGGGGTCTGCTTCGCGTGTACACCAACCACGACGTGATCGGCTGCGAGGTCGGTGGAGCGCTGAAGAACGTCGTGGCGATCGCCACGGGCATCGCACAGGGCCTGGGCGTCGGTGACAACACCCGGGCCGGGGTGATCTCCCGCGGACTCGCCGAGCTGACCACGCTGGCGGTCGCGATGGGCGGCGAGCCGAACACGCTCGCCGGGTTGGCCGGGATGGGCGACCTCGTGGCGACGTGCATCAGCCCGCACAGCCGCAACCGGTACGTCGGCGAGCAACTCGGCCGCGGGCGGAGCCTGGACGAGATCCTCGCCCAGATGGGGCAGGTCGCCGAGGGGGTCAAGACGGTGCACGCCGCGGTTCGGCTGGCCGATCAGCACGGATTGGCCATGCCCATCACCCGCACGATCCACCGTGTCATCACCGGCGACATCACCGCCGAGCGGGCCTATGACGGCCTGCTGCGTACCCACCCGGCCGGACACGAGTCCGAACCCGGGTGACGGCTGAACGGTTCGGGCCGCCGCGGTGTATTCCCAGCTGGCAGTGCACAATCCAGAGAGGAGCACATCGATGAACCTTCGCTGGGGACACCGCGCCGGCGCGGGGCTCGCCGCGGCGGCCGGCGCTACGGCGCTGGTCATGCTGGTCGCCTCACCGGCGACGGCCGGCCCGTTGTTCTGTGGCGCCGGACGCGGCCTGACCGCGCAGAACGCCATCCAGGGCGCGCTTGACGACGCGCAGAACTCGGCACAGTCCGAGGGCTTCTACGGCACATGCACCCTCGCCGGGGAGCCACAGATCTTCGAGACGTTCGACGACCCCTATTTCGGGCACGTCTTCCGCGCCCAGGTCACCGTCTCCTGCCTGCCCTAGGCACTTCAAACCGCACGTGGGACGCATCGACGGTGCGCCCCACGTGCCGGGACGACCGCTCAGGCGTTTGCCGGGGCCCTCGTTGTGGCCGCCGGTGTCGACGAGGCGCGGCCCTTGCGCCTGGCGAGCAGGGCATCCACCGACCAGGGGCCCGCGCCGAGGACCGCGATGACCAGGAACGACCACGCGTAGAGGGCCGCCGTCACCCCGCCGTTCTCGATCGGCATGAGGCCCGACTTCTGGTGGACGACGAAGTACGCGTACGCCATCGAGCCCGACGCGAGCACGGCCGCCGGACGGGTGAACAGGCCGGCGAGTACCAGGAGCCCGCAGACGAGCTGGATGACACCGGCGTACCAGTTGGGCCAGGTGCCGACGGGGATGGGTTCGCCGGTGCCGCGGCTGCCGCCGAGGACGCCGAAGACGCCGGCCAGACCGTGGCAGGCGAAGAGCAGGCCGATGATGAAGCGGAAGGCGGACCAGACCGGGGCGGCGAAGCGGGTGGACGTCATGGATGGGCACTCCTCTACTCGGGCAAGGCTGGATCTCGACCAGGCGCCGCCACCGGCCTCGGTCGGCTCGATAGCGTTGTAGCCCTGCTTCCTGATGACCACCGAGCCATTCGCCGCGGCCAATGTCTTCCGGAAGATCTCCGAAACTACCGGCCCTTCCCTGGCGCACATAATCGGCCCACCTCGGCCGCAGTCCTTCTTTTGCCCCTCTATGCAGATCTTTTACCAGGGGAGAATCAGACATGGATGGACTTGAATATAACGGAAGGCATCCGTAACATTCGAGCCTTGCTTGCTTCCCAGATCCGGTCCGCCGTGGCGATCACACCCGGCCCGCGGACCGCACCGGTCAAGCCGTCTCAGCGCGCCGAGCAGAAGGCGCGCAGGGCCACCTCGTCGTCCGGGCCCATCCATTCGTACGTGCCGCGCAACTGGTCGGCCCGCTGGTCGACCGTCGTGACCGTCGCCGCCATGTCGCCCCACGGCATGCTGATGTGCAGCAGAGTTCGCACGATGCCGGGCGGCAGGTGGACACCGCCTGTGGGCGCGGCACGCAGCAGCAGGCCGCTGGTGGACACGTCCTCGACCTGGCCGGACACCGCCACCAGCCGGCGACCCGGCTCGGAGTCGAGCTGGGCGGTGCCCGTCGCGGCGTACGCGCCGGGGCGCCGGGCCGCACCGCGTCGCTGGACCACGTCGGTGGGTGTGTCACCGATGAGCGTGAGGGTGCCGTCGCGCAGCTCCGCCTCGACCCAGGTGACCCCGGCGCTGCTCACCAGCTCGAGGATGCCGAAGCGCCGGGTGCCCGGGCCGTCCGGGCTGAGCACCGGGATCGGTGGCAGCTCGGCCACGAACGCCGCGCCGACCTCGGCCAGCACGATCAGCGCGAGCGGCTGCTCACCCGGGCACCGCAGCAGGAGCGTGCTGCCCGCCGGGACCGTGACCATCGGATCTCCCCGCTCGTAAGATCGGCTTCCCCGAACGGTCTCACGGCCGGCTTCCGGGCCGGCGGCGCCGCTCCGGACCGTCACGCTTCCGGCGTACCCGTCAGCCGGCGAGGTAGTGGATCATGAGTCGATGTCCGGCTCGTCGACGGCGGTGCCGGGTCGTGGCGACCGGTCATGCCGATCGGTAGTAGGAATGGACGGCAGGTTGGCCGGTGTAGTTGGCTCCGGCGTGGTCGCCGGCGCCGAGATAGGCGCAGGGCAGGCTGAGGTCGCGGGGGCCGGTGCAGCTGATCCGGCGGCGGCGGGCGTCGTAGACGATGCCGGCGGTGCGTAGCAGGGCGGTCAGGCGGCGGCCGGCAGGGCGGCCGTCGGCGAGCCGGATGCTGGACAGATCGAGATCGGCTACGAACCTGCCGGTGGGTGTCAGCCACCGCACGATGCGGGTGAGCACGGCGAGCTTGTCTCCGACGTAGTGCAGCCCGTGCACACAGGTGATGAGGTCGAACGCCCGCGGCGGCATCAGGTCTCGACCGGTGCCGCGACAAGGGTCGGCCCGGGAACGGCCGGGGCGGCCACGAACGCGTCGACCAGGTCGATGCCGATCAGCGTGGCGCGTTCGCCGTCAGCGCCCTGTCGGAGCTGGGCGGCGGCTTGGATGAGCGCGCGGCCGCTTCCGCAGCACACGATCGCCCCAGCGCACCGCCGAGCGGACCGTGGCGGGTGAGGACGCCGCCGACTCCGGGCCGCGACTGCCGTGGGCCGTGTAACTCGGTGGCGGGCGGCTCCGCCCGTGGGGAGGATGCGGCGATGTCCGGTACACCTGAGGGATTCACCTATCGTCGTCGCAAGAACGGGGACGTGGAACTGCTCCACCACGGCCGCCCTGCCGCTGTGCTTCGCGGCGCAGCCGCCGCCCGGTTCCTGATCGACGTGGGCAGCGGCGATCCGCAGGAGCTGATGGCACGCATCACCGGCAACTACCGACGCGGCAACGAGCGAACGGCCAAAAACCATCCCCGCAACCACCGCCGGTAGACCTGAGCATCGGTCTGACCCTCGTCCGGGGAATGGAATCGGACGAGGGGATCGCGCGGCGCCGGCCCGCTGCCGATCGCTTCGGCCGGGACCGTGCGGAAGTGGGTCGACGAGATCGGTCAGCTTTCGTCGCAGCGCAGTTCGCGGACCTGGCGGATCATCGCAGCCTCGTCAACGGTGAGCTTCACACCGACGTCCGGCTTGTCGCAGTCGATGGAACCACCCATGCCGCCCGACTCCCACGAGGTCACCGAGCCCTCGCTGGTGACGCCGTCGCAGGTGTAGCTGAACTGCACGCCGACAGTCCGGATCCATTCGTAGCTCACGAAACGTCCGGTCCCGTGGAAGGTCGCGGATTCGCCGGTGGCGGGGTGGTGCACGGTGCCGTAGTCGACCAACGGCCGTTTCTCCGCGTACCTGGTCGCCAGCTGACGGTAGACCTCTTCCGCCGGCACCTCGGCGCCCGCCCGTACCCCGGCCGTCCTGGTGTTGATCTGCGCATATGCCCCGTCGAGGGTCATACCCTTGGTGGTGGCCTCCAGCACCGGCGTCACGCCGGTCAACAGTGCGCCGGTCGACGGCGTACCGAACGTGGCCTGTCCCGACGTGCACCCGGCCGGTTTCGGCGCAGGCTCGCCGGGAGCGGCGCACCCGGCGAGAAGTAGCAGCGCGACAAGAGGAGCGGGCCGTCGTTTCACGCACTGATCATGAAGGCGGCTCGCAAGCTCTGCGATCGCCCGGTCGTCGCGGTGTGTGTTCTCTGAGCCGGTGCCGACGGCCGAGTCCAGCCGCGGGGACGGTGGCGCGTATGTTCAGGCGGTGAATCCCGCTGACCTGCAGGGCCTTCGGTCGGGAGACCTCGAGACCCGCGAAGCACACGTGCACCACCTGCTCGACCGGGCCAGGACCGACGATGACGAGTCGGCCATCGCGGCGCTGCACGTGCTGGTCCGCGACTACCGGGACTTCCACAGGTCGTTGTATTCGCGGGCGATGAACCAGGCGGCCGTCTTCGCGGACCCCGGCCTGCAGGAGCCGTTGCTCGCAGCGCTCGGCGACACCCGGTACAACTGTCAGGCATGGGCCGCGATGGGTTGCGCGGCAATGGATGTCCGGGCCGCCGTGCCACAGCTCATCACGCTCCTCGACCACCCGCAGTGGATCGTCCGGAGCGAAACGGTGACCGCGCTCGGCCGGCTCGGCGACGCCTCGGTCGTACCCGCGCTGCAACCGCTGCTCGGCGACCGGGCCGACTGGCTACGCCAGCGAACCGCCGACGCCCTGGCCCGCATCGGCGGCGACGCGGCGCTGGAGGCACTCTGGCACGAGTTCGAGCATCGGCGGTTCCCCCGGATCGGCTATCTCGCCAGCGCGCTGGCCTTGTTCACGCCGGAGGTGGTACCCCGGCTGCTGGCCGCGGCCGACAGCACGGATCCGGACCAGCGGTACTGGGCCGCCGTCGCGCTCGGTTCGACAGGCGATGATCGGGTGGCACCGACGCTGGAGCGACTGATGGCCGGCGACCGGGGCGTGACCGTGTTCGACGGGGAGGTTCGCACCGCAGCGAAGAAGGCCCTGCGCACGCTCCGTCGCATCAAGGCTGCCATCGCCGAACGAGAGAGTGCCGAAGCGCAGACCAAGGCTCCCATTCGCTCCCCGTAGCGCGGTATGAGCAGTGCGAGGCGGTAAGCGCTGCTACATTGCCAACATTACGGACATTCTTGAGAACGGCCCGGCCGGTGAGTCCTCCGGTGGATTCTTCACCGGGCGCCGCGGCCGGTTCGTGATCGGCGCGTTCGTGGTGGCTCTGCTGGTGGTGACTGCCGTCAACGCGGTGCGCCAGGCCAGAGGCCCTACCCCTACACCGATCAGGGCCGGACTGGTAGAGACCGGAACCGGATACGCCTACCAATCGAGTCCTGTCACCAAAGACTTCGTGCTACAGGTCGAGCTGACCAACTTCAACCACGCCCCGGTGCAGGTGCAGGCTGCAGAAACGCCGGAACACCCCGGCTTCGACCGGCTGGTCGTGGCGGTACTGCCGGGTCACTACGACTCACAGGCGCCAGCCGGCGAAGCGCTCGAAAAGGCGGCTCGGACGCCGACGATGCTCGGCTGGGAGGAGCCGGCACAGCTGGCGATCGCCGGACGAGTCGCTTGCGGCACCCCGATGATCAGTCACGACGAGATGACCATCCTGGTCAACGGGCAGGAGAGGACCGTTGCGATACCCCGGATTGTTGAGGGGCGAAGTTGGGCTGAGGAGATCAGACGGGAGCTGTGCTGAGGCTCGGCATCGGCCACCCGGACGCGGCATCGGAGCGCGGCTCCGGCGAACCCGCGGGCAAGCCAGGTCGCGGCACATGGTTGGCGCGTGACGTATGAGCCGGAGCGCCGCGAGGTCGTGATGGCCTGGTGCCGCGGCGCGGTGGGGCGCCGGCGGATCGAGGCCGTTGCCGGGCGACTGCGGCCAGCCTGCGAATCGCGATAGACCGGACGCGAACCACCCGTCCGAGCGGCCTTCATACAAGCCTCAGCTTGACCGGGACATCGCGGATCCAGGCGCCACTGCCAGGCGCATCACGATCGTGCGCATCCGCGATGCGTGCAATCGCCGCATCGAACAGGAGTCGCTCCTCGGGAGCCATCTCGCCGAGCTTGTCGGCGATCTCCTCCAGCGCGTTGATCGCCTGGTGTTCGTGTGGGTACAGCTGGACAAAGTCCTCCAGGACCGCCACGGCCGACAATAACGCCTCGACAACCCTATCCACGTAAGCCTCCTCTGCACGCGATCATGCAACATGCCAACGTCCAGATTGCCTCTGATGCGGCGGTCAACGTCGGCGCTTCTCGACGGTGGCCTAGTGCCGCTTCTTGCCAAAGCGGGAGGACGAAGGCACGATCGGCACGTGGATGATCTTGCCGAGTTGGTCGACTTGCTGCGGTTACCACCCATGGATGAGGCGCATTGGCGTTCATCCGACTGGCCGGCCATCGAAACGGCACTCGGCGCTGAACTGCCCGGCGACTTCAAACGCTTCATCGACGCGTACGGGCCCGGCGCGATCGACGACCACGTGCTTGTCTGCGCACCAGACGCCTCAATCGGTTGGACTGACCTACTGGACAACAATGAGATGGCACAGGAAACATGCCGGATCTGGTTCGGCGGTGTCGATGACGGCCCCTTCAGCCATGCGCAACAGCCTTGGCTGCTGGGTGACTCCTCCCGCTGGGAAGGTGACGACGTTCCCGACTGGTTCCAGCCTGGCGACGACCTGATTTCCTGGGGCGGAACCCCTAACGGCGACTTTCTCTTCTGGCACATAAAGCCCGGCGCCGCTCCCGCAGACCATCCAGTGGTCCTTCGTGAACGTGGGCCCTACTTCGAACGCTTCGCCGGTGGATTCGCCGCAGCCCTCACGGGTCTGCTCACCGGCACGATTCGCTCCGAATATCTCAGTCGATGGCTGCAGGGCCCACACTCCTACGGCCTGGCGGGGCGCCGAGATTGACGGCAGCTACGTCGACGGTCTCCGTCTAAGGGGGCGGCTGACTGACCACGAATGTTCACGGTGTTGGTCGACACGCCGTCTGGCTTGTCGGGTGGGCGGCGGTACGGGCTTCAGGCTGTGACGGTGGCAGATCCCGTTCGCGTACGGCGGCTTCATGACCAGGAAGGTCAGCAGCCGCCACGTGTCACCCGTCGAGGCTCTGGTTCACCGATCCGATTACCGCGGGCGATGGTGGTGCCGGCCTGGGCCGGCGGGAACACGGTGCCGGCGATCACGAAGTTCACCGGTCGGTGACGCCCGCCGAGCTGTTCGCCGGCGCGCGGGTCGCCCGCCTGGCCACGGTCGACGACACCGGCGCGCCGCACCTGGTGCCGATCGTCTTCGCCCTGGTCGGCGACGTCATCTACAGCGCGGTCGACGACAAGCCGAAACGGCATCGCCGGCTGCGTCGGCTCGCCAACGTCGCGCACGAGCCGCGGGTCAGCGTGCTCGCCGACCACTACGACGACGACTGGACCCGACTGTGGTGGGTCCGTGCCGACGGCACCGCCGCCGTACTGCCCGACTCGGCTGAGGGGCTCGCGGCCCTCACGGCCCGGTACCCGCAGTACACGGCCGTACCGCCGGCCGGGCCGTTCCTGCGCATCGAGGTGCACCGCTGGTCGCTCTGGTCTGCGCGCTGAGGGCGAGGCGCGATCTGCGATTGAGCACGCCCGCCGCTTGCCCTTGGAAGTGGTTCTGAGCACGAGGGATGGTCCCGTAAGGCGCGAGTTTCGGGCCCAGGCCGCGTTCGCCGGTTCTGTGGTCATGTCTTCGGGACCCAGCCTGGGTCCACAGGCTGCCCGCTTGCTGTCGGATGGCAAGCTCGTGTCCCATGATCGATGATCTCGTCAAGGACGCCTTGCGCGGCGAAGATCGAGCGGGCGGCGCAGGAGGCGGCCGGCGGTTCGCATCATGCCGAGCTGCCGGAACGCATTGCGCAGTGGGGATCGCGCTGTGAGAGAACCGGATCCTTTGGACGCTCGCCCGTGAGGGCGGTCATCGTCGCGGCGGCGGTCGCGTTCATCATCTCCCTCTTCGGCACGCCGGTGGCGATCCGTGTCTTCACCGCGCTCAAGGCCGGACAGCCGATCCGCTCCCTCGGGCTTGCCTCGAACCAGGGCAAGACGGGCACCCCCGCGATGGGCGGCGTCGCGTTCATCGTGGCGACCCTTTTCGGGTACGTCGCCGGGCACGTGGCGCTGACCACGCTGCCCGATCGGCAGGTCGCGCAGGAGCGGCCGACCATGACCGCCCTCGTCCTGCTCGGCCTCTTCGTGTTCTGCGGCGCCGTCGGGTTCCTCGACGACTTCCTCAAGGTCCGAAAGCGTAACTCCGACGGCCTGTCCGCCAGGGGCAAGCTGCTCGGCCAGGCGATTGTCGGCAGCGGGTTCGGTATCGCCGCGCTCTATGTGGCGAGCACCAACGGCCAGACCGTGGCCAGCGAGCACATATCGTTCATCCGCGACATCAGCTGGCTGAACGTCGGCAAGGTCGGCTCGGTGATCGTGTTCGTCCTCGTCATCACGGCGATGTCGAACGGCGTGAACCTCACCGACGGCCTCGACGGCCTGGCCACCGGCGCATCGATCCTGGTGCTCGGCGCGTACGGGCTGATCGGGTTCTGGCAGTACCGGCACTGGTGCGCCGACGAAACGTACGCCCGCGTGAACGACTACTGCTACCAGGTCCGGGATCCGCTGGAGATCGCCATGATCGCGGCCGCCGCGGCCGCCGCCTGCGTGGGCTTCCTGTGGTGGAACACCTCCCCGGCGCGGATCTTCATGGGCGACGTGGGCGCGCTCGCGCTCGGCGCCCTGATCGGCGGGCTCGCGGTGGCGACCCGCACCACGCTGCTCTCGATCATGATCGGCGGGCTCTTCGTCATCGTCACGACGACCTGGGTGATCCAGATCGTCTCGTTCCGGACCACCGGGAGACGTGTCTTCCGGATGGTGCCGCTGCACCACCACTTCGAGCTGGCCGGTTGGAGCGAGGTCAACATCGTGGTCCGGTTCTGGATCGTCGCCGGCGTCTGCGTGGCGGTAGGCCTGGGCCTGTTCTACTCGGACTTCTTGGCGGCCGCTGGATAAGAGATGAGTCCCAATCGTCGGTCGGAGGTCCACGGCCAGGGCTCGGCGGGACGCGCCGCCGCCCGTGTCGTGTCGTGCCGGCGCTTCCCGCCGGTGACACCTGACACACCCGAGTAACACCGGGTTCACACACGGGCAACGGCCGGGAAACCGCCCGTAGACAGGCTCCCTGTTGTCACCGCGGCGTCCCAGTGCCGCAGTCTGGAAACACCGAAGGATGTGGATCGTGAGCTTCAAGGCTGAGTACATCTGGATCGACGGCACCGAGCCGACGCCCAAGCTCCGTTCCAAGACGAAGATCCTGGAGGACAGCGCCAAGGGTGCCGAGCTGCCGATCTGGGGCTTCGACGGGTCCTCGACGAACCAGGCCGTCGGGCACTCCTCCGACCGCGTGCTCAAGCCGGTCTTCAACTGCCCCGACCCGATCCGCGGCGGTGACGACATCCTCGTGCTGTGCGAGGTCCTCAACATCGACATGACGCCGCACGAGTCCAACACCCGCGCCGCCCTGGCCGAGCTTGCGGAGAGGTTCGCCGAGCAGGAGCCGATCTTCGGCATCGAGCAGGAGTACACCTTCTTCGACGGCGTACGCCCGCTCGGCTTCCCCGCGGGCGGTTTCCCGGCCCCGCAGGGCGGCTACTACTGCGGCGTCGGCGCCGACGAGATCTTCGGTCGCGACATCGTCGAGGCTCACCTGGACAACTGCCTCAAGGCGGGCCTGGGCATCTCCGGCATCAACGCCGAGGTCATGCCCGGCCAGTGGGAGTTCCAGGTCGGCCCGCTCGCCCCGCTGGAGGTCGCCGACCAGCTCTGGGTGGCCCGCTGGCTGCTCTACCGCACCGCTGAGGACTTCAAGATCTCCGCCACCCTCAACCCCAAGCCGGTCAAGGGTGACTGGAACGGTGCCGGCGCGCACACCAACTTCTCCACCAAGGCGATGCGCGAGGGCTACGAGGCGATCATCACCGCCTGCGAGGCGCTCGGTGAGGGCTCCAAGCCGCTGGACCACGTCAAGAACTACGGCGCTGGCATCGACGACCGCCTGACGGGCCTGCACGAGACCGCCCCGTGGAACGAGTACAGCTACGGCGTCTCGGACCGCGGCGCATCGGTTCGCATCCCGTGGCAGGTCGAGAAGGACCGCAAGGGCTACATCGAGGACCGCCGCCCCAACGCCAACGTCGATCCGTACGTCGTGACCCGCCTGCTCGTCGACACCTGCTGCACCGCGCTGGAGAAGGCCGGCCAGGTCTGATCTTCCCTGCCCGGGCGCTTCGGCGCCCGGGCAGAGCCTTGTCGAGGGCGTGGGCGGCCCACACGGCGTTACCGCCGGGTCGCGCCGAGGGTCTCCACCGCGCCACCGACAGCGGCGGCGGCCACCGCCGCCATCACCGTCCCGGCCCGGGAGGCGTGCTGTGCCCGGCCCGGCCCTCCGGCGCGCACCGTGCCGGACACCTCGCGCAGCACCGCGCGCGGCAGGGTACGGGTCAGATACGACCGCTCGGCGCCGAGGGTGCGCGACCCGCGGAGCAGCCGGGCCATCTGCACCTTGCCGCGGCCCTCGGCGTAGCAGCGCCGCATCAGGAAGCGGAACGTGGACCGCTCCGGCGGCACGTCGTGCTCGACCACGGCATCCGGCACGTACATCCAGCGGCCACCGCCCTCGCTCATCCGCAGGCACAGTTCGGTGTCCTCGGGCCGGTTCCGGTTGCCGATCTTGCCGAAGCCGTCGCGGAACCCGCCGACGGCGGTGAACACGTCCCGGCGTACGGCCATGCTGGCCGACCAGACGTTGCGCACCGCAGCGGTGGTGGTGGGCATGCCGGTGTACGACGCGCCGAACGCCCAGAGCAGCTCGTCGGGCAGCCAGTTCGGGCGTGAGCGGCTCCACGCGGCCGCGATGGCGCCGCCGGTGCCGACCACCTCCGGGTCCGCGAAGGGGTCGATGAGCTGGGCGAGCCAGTCCGGGCCCGCCGTGATGTCGCCGTCAAGGAAGGCGATCAGCGGGGTGGTGGTGTGCCGGGCGCCGGTGTTGCGGTTGCCCGAGGCGCCCGGCTCGAAGCGGTTCTCCAGCACGGTGACGCCGGCCAGATGGCGGCGGGCGCGTTCGAGGAGGGCCGGGTTGTGGTCCACCACCACGACCACCTCGGCCGGCGGGAGCGGGCGCTGGCCGAGCGCCGCCGCGACGGCGCGGACCAGGGTGTCCCAGTTGCGCTCGGTGTGGCACGGAATGACGACGCTGACCTGGGCGGTGTCGGCCATCAGGCGGCTTCTGCCTGCTCCGCTGCCTGCTCCGCGGTCAGCAGCGCGTCCACCTGCCCGTACCATTTGCCGCCGGGCACGGCGAGCACCGGCACCGTCTTGCTGAGCGTGCGGCGCTTCGACGGCGCGGCGGCGTTCGCGGCGGCACGCCGCTGCACCGTCCGGCGGTGGAACTCGCTGAGAATGGTGCGCAGCACCCGCATCCCGTCGCGGAACGTGTTGAGGTTGCTGGTTCCGTGGATGCGCAGGTGCTCGATGCTGGAGACCTCCTTGACCCGCATGCCGCTGCTGGCCACCCGGATGTTGATCAGGGTCTCGATCTCGAAGCCGTCGCCCCACAGCTTCTTGCCGTCGGGCCGGGCCGGCAGCTCGGTCGAGGGCAGGTCCATCACCGGCACCACCCGCCGCCAGAAGGCGTTGTAGCCGTAGCAGAGGTCGGTGAACCTGGTCTTGAACAGCGTGTTGACGACCAGGTTCAGCCCCTCGTTGCCGACCCGGCGCAACGGGGTGATGTCCTTGCTGTGGCCGCCCAGGGCGAACCGCGAGCCCTTGGCGAACTCGGCGCCGCTGGTCAGCGCCGCGACGAACTTGGTGATTTCGGCCGGGTCGGTCGACCCGTCCGCGTCGATCATCACGATCGCGTCGCCGGTGCAGGCGTCGAACCCGCTGGCGAGCGCGTTCCCCTTTCCCGTACGCGTCTGGCGCACGACAACCACGTCGGGCCGAAGGCGTCGGGCGACCTCGACGGTGTCATCGATCGAACCGCCGTCGACCAGGACGACCTCGTGCAGCGTCTCCGGCAGCGCGCCGAACACGTGCGGCAGGTTCCGGGCCTCGTTCAGGGTCGGGATGACCACGCTGACCAGCGGAGCCCGGCGGGGCGCGCCCCGCGGCGTGCTGCGGCGGTTGCGGGAGCCCGCACTCTGCGGCGCCAGGCGGCGTTCCCGCCAGGGCTTTCCGGGCAGGGTGCTGCGGCCGTCTTCGATCATTGCGGGGCCTTTCGTCGGGTCCCCTGACCTCGGCAGTCCGGCGGCGAACCTGAGAAGAATCGCTTGGTCATTTGCGTTCCAGGCCGCAACAGCACCGACTTTCACCGGCTCAAAGCGGATCATCGACCCTGAACGGCCACAGAAGGGGCGGCGGTCCGGCGGCCTGGTCCCTCCGGCATGCAACAGCCGCGCTGGAGGGACCGGGCCGCCGGACCTCGCCTGGCGGCCTTCGCCGGCCGAGTGGTCAGCTCTGCTGAGCGGCCCACTCGGCTACCCGCCGGGCGCTTTCCTCGGGTGACAGGTCCTCGACCCTCGTCATGATCGTCCAGCGGACGCCGAACGGATCGCGGATCGAGGCGAACCGGTCGCCCGACACGAACGTGGCGAGGGGCTCGCGCACGGTCGCGCCGGCCTTCTCGGCCCGGGCGACCAGCTCGTCGGCGTCGGCGCAGTACAGACCCACCGAGTAGCAGTCGTCGTCGCCGGTCGCCGCCGCGACGAGGTGGTACGCGGGGCTGGGCTCGCCGATCTGCAGGTGTCCCTGACCGAAGTCGAGGTCGGCGTGGACGACGACGCCACCCATCTCGGTCACGTCGACAACGCGGGCGCCGAAGACGTCCCGGTAGAAGTCGACGGCCTGGGCCGCGTTCGGGATCGCCAGGAAGGGGGTGAGGCTCGTGAAGCCGTGCGGTACGCCGTTGGTGGTGTATTGGCTGTTCATGTGCTCGACGCTACGGCCGCCGTCGGCCGCGGGGCTTGGAGATTCGCGCCATCCTGGCCGTAGGCTCACGGGATGAGCACCGACAGCCGAGGGATCCTCTACCCGGCCCGGCTGCCGTCGTTTCGCCGGGTACCCGCGCCGGCACACCTGGAGGATCTGGTCCGGTGGTTCTGGATCCCGGAGTGGGACATCGCCGCGGGTCGCTCGTCGCGCCAGTATGTGGTCGCGTACCCCGCCTGCAATCTCGTGGTCGAGCCGGAGCGGGTCACCCTCTCCGGGCCCACCACCCGGCTGTCATACCGCGACCTGACCGGACGCGGCTGGGCCGTCGGTGCGCTGCTGCGCCCGGCCGCGGTGCCTTCGTTGATCGACGCGCCCGCCGAACTTCGAGACTCCGAGCGCCTCCTCGACGCGCCGGAGCTGCACCGGCCGGTCGTCGCGGCCATGCGGATCGCCGAGCGCGACGCCCGCCACCACGAAGCCGTCGACGCCTTCGCCGGATGGCTGGCGAAACGGGTCCGGCCCGCCTCCGGCGAGGGCCTGTTGGCCAACGCCATGGCCGACCTCATGGACGGCGACCCCGACGTGCGAACCCTTCCCGACGCGGCCACCCGGCTGCACGTCTCCCCGCGTACGCTGCAGCGGCTGGCCATCCGTCATATCGGCCTCGCCCCGGTCGAGATGATCCGGCGCCGGCGCCTCCAGGAGGCCGCGGAGCGGGTCCGCCTGGACGCGGACGCTTCCCTGGCGCAGATCGCCACCGAGCTCGGGTACGCCGACCACGCCCACCTGACCCGCGAGTTCCGCGACCGGCTGGGCTTCACCCCGAGCGCCTACCGCCGAGGCCTCTGACGCCCGATCCAGCGGAATCCTCAGCGTGCTCTCAGTGCGCGCATAGGACGATCTTGTCGTGGCTGACATGGTCCCCGGCCTTCACCTGTCCGCGCGGGAACTCCTTGTCGTGCTGGGCACGGTGGCCCTCGTCCTGAGCCGGTGGCTGCCGCCACCCGTTCGCCGCCGTACCGCCCTCGGCGCGGTCGGCGTGGTGACGGTCGGCGCCGCCTTGACCGTACGCGAAATTCGCTGGCAGCTGCTGCCGGTGCTGGCTGCCGCCATGCTGGCCGGCGCGGGCCTGCTGCTACGCCCGCGCGGCGGTCCCGCCGGCCGGCGGGCCCCCTGGTGGCTGGCCCTGCCCGGCTCCCTGACGTGTCTCGGCCTCGTCGCCGCGGGCACGGGCGCGGCCTGGGCGTTGCCGGTGCCGGACTTCCCGCGGCCGTCCGGGCCGTCCGCGGTCGGCACCACGGTACTGCAGTGGACCGACGCCGGCCGCGACGAGACGGCCACGGCGGAGGCCGGCGACCGCCGTACCGTGGTCGTGCAACTCTGGTACCCGGCGCGTTCGGTCACCCCCGGTACGCCGCGGGCGCAGTACCTCGGCCGTAACCGGCAAGAGGCGGACGCCGTCGCCGCCGCGGCCGCCGACTACCTTGGAGCACCGGCCTTGCTGCTGGCCGGCCCGCCGCGCGCCCGCAGCCACGCGGCGTTCGATGCGTTGCCGGCGGCCGGCCGGTTCCCGGTCGTGCTGTTCTCCCCCGGACTCGGCGGCGTGCGCACCCAGAACACCGCGTGGGCCGAGGACCTGGCCAGCCGCGGCTACGTCGTCGCGGGCGTCGACCACCCGTACGACTCGGCAGCGGTCGTGCTCGCCGACGGCCGTACCGTTCGGACCCGGGTCGCCGCAAGCGGTGACCCGGACGAGGACGAGCGAAGGAGGAGCGGCTGGATCGCGGTGCGGGCCGCGGACCTCAGCTTCGTCCTCACCCAGCTCGGCCGCCTCGACCGGGGCGAGCTCACCGGGCCCCTCACCGGGCGGCTCGACACCGCAAGGTCGGCAGCGACCGGCCACTCCCTCGGCGGGGCCGCCGCCATGCGCGCCGCCCAGCAGGACCCGCGATTCACCGCCGTCGTCAACCTCGACGGCGGCCCCGATCCGGGCCAGGGTCCGCTGCACCAACCGGTGCTCGCCCTCACACACACCATCGAGGACCGTGCCGACGCCGACTACCTGGCGCTCCTGTCCAGGCTCCTGGACCGCGGCACCGCGACCGGCTACCGCCTCACGGTGCCCGGCAGCGCACACCTGACCTTCACCGACGCCCCGCTCTATCTGCCACCCGTCCCCGCCGTCGCGGGCTCCCTCGGCCGGACCGAAAGCGTACGGATGACCACCGCGACCTGCGCCGCGTTTCTCGACGCCACGCTGCGCGACCGACCCGTCGACCTACCCGGCGCGTTGTCCCGCCACGGCGACCTGCGGGTACACCCTCCCGCAACCGCCCTCAGGTAAGACCGACAACGCAGGCCGCCGCAACGTCGACCGGTGTTGTCCCGGACACCCGCGGCTTGGATGACCTTCTGCTGATCGAAGGAGCGGCGGAACCCTCGGTCATTGCCGCGCAGCCTTGAGGACATGACGGCTGAGGTTCGCTGTCAGCACCGTACGACGCACTCAGAATGCGTTGCCCGGTCGGTAAGGCACACTTCGAGTGTGGATACTCGGGAAACCTGGTTCTCGGCTCGGTGCCTGTTCAGGCTGGCAAAGGGGGTGCGCGCGACGTACGAGGAGCGGATTACGCTCTGGCGTGCGTCATCGCCCGGTGAGGCAGTGGCCCTGGCCGAAACCGAGGCGGGCGAGTACGCAGCCGACGTAGCCGGCGAATACCTCGGCTTGGTGCAGGTCTACTCCATGTCCGACCAGCCCGGCCATGGGGCTGAGCTGTTCTCGCTGCTACGCGAGAGCGCACTCGAGCCGCGTGCATACCTCGACGCGTTCTTTGACACCGGCGACGAGCGGCAGGCCACCACCGATGCTCCCTAGCGTCAGCCGTATCGAGATGGGCGTCTGCTGCCCCGCTCGGTCAGCGGCACGCCTCGCTAACGCGCGGACTGCGGTGGGCCCCCGGGGACGCCCGATGTCGCCGTTCGTGACGTCGCCCGCGTCGGCAAGCCATCCGCCCAGCCCTGCCTGGCCCGGCCGGGCAAGGGGCGCATGGTGACTGCCCACAACCAAGATCGTCTATAGCCTGCCTGACCCACTCCCCCAACCCCAACCCCGCGAAGTACGCGTACCAGGAGCCGCGGCCGCCGGCCGCATGGCACTTGTGAAGGTGCCGATTACGGCGAGTTCGGAGGCTTGGCCTTCTGCGGGTTGATCGTCTCGTGGCGGGCCAGCATGGCGACGAACTCGCCGATCTTCCGCTCGCGGGTCTGCGCCCGTTTGACGGCATTGACGCGGTAGATGAGAGCGAACCGGTTGGTCTTGGTGAGTACGTCGAACATGGCTTGGGCGGCCGGGACGGCGGCGATGGCGGCGAGGAGATCGGCCGGTGCCTCGGCTTCCGACGGCGGGGCGTAGGCCGCCGCCCACCGCCCGTCCGCTTTCGCGGCGTCTACCGCGGCGCGGCCTGGGGGCAGCATTCGCCCCTGTGCTTCGAGCCGGGCCACGTTGGCGGTGTTGCGTTGCGACCAGGAGCTGTGGGGTCGACGAGGGGTGAACCGGATCCAAGAGGTCTCCTGATCCCGTTTCCGGGCCTGCCCGTCGATCCAGCCGAAGCACAGGGCCTCGTCGACCGCCTGCTGCCAGGTCAGCGTGGTGACCATGCCGCCCTTCTTGGTCAGGGCCAGCCAGACGCCGGGCGATGTGGCGTGGTTGGCCGACAACCACGCGCGCAGCGCCTCGGCGTCCGCGACGATCAACTCATCCAGCTCGGCGCTCGCCATGACGGCAGGCTAACCGACGCGACGTGGCCGCTGCCTCTGCCCGTTGGCCGGCCGGACCCCGCCGGGCTGCGGACGCACCGGCCGCCCGTCGAGTCCGCAGGCAGGGCCGAGAGCGGCCAATCATCCTGAACGATCCACGATCGCGGCAACCGCTCCAGCTGCGGCAGACGAGATCGCCTCTACCGGGTTTGTTCGGGTCGAACCACTGGCGTTCCTGACTCCCGGACTCGTCGCAGTAAGGTCCGGTCCAGGGCGTCGGCGACTTCGGCGATCAGGGGCTTACCCATGACGCAGATTGTGTATTCCCAGGGGTGCCCAAAGGTACCGAAGCTGAAATCCTCGGCCAGGTGGATGTTGTAGTCGCCATCGGGCATCATGCTCGCCGACCATGCCGGCGAGTGTTCCGCGGTGATGCGATGCGGCCGGATTCGGTAGCACACATGGTGCCAGTCCAGGACCAACAGTGTGCCGTCCGGCGGAGTACACGCCCACAGCCCGGCGTTCACGGCAGCCACCATGGCGTCGAGCCGCTGATAGCCCGCGTCGTCATCCAGCGCGCCGAGGCTCCAGGTCACCGAGGCGACCGGCTCCTTGATGGCGGGCCAGGTTGCCCTTGTCATTCCCGGGCGGAACGCGAACTGCCGACGGAATCGGTCCCATAAGCGCCCATACTCCGGTTCCTCCAGCGTCTCTACAGCGCTCGGAGCCATCCGATTCCCTCCGGGTCTGTCTGGGCGAGTTTGCGGTAGCGGGGCGGTTTCGTCGAGTCGCGTGCGTTGCAGAACCCGGTTCAGGGCGGTACCGGGCGGATGAAGAGGGTTCGGGTCAGCCTGGCGTGAGGAGGCAGAACTCGTTGCCTTCCGGGTCGGCGAGGACCGTCCACGGAATGTCGCCCGGGCCTAGGTCGATGGCGGTGGCGCCGAGAGTCTGCAGTCTGGCCGCCTCGGCCTCCAGGTCGTCGCCTGGGTACGGGCGGATGTCGAGGTGGACTCGATTCCACACGGTCTTCACGTCCGGGGTGCGGACGAACCGCAGATATGGGCCGACACCCTTGGCGGAGCGCAGTACCGCGTTGTGGTCGGTCACCTTGTGCAGGGTCCAGTCCATGGCCTCGCCCCAGAAGCGGGCCGTGGCGCGCGGATCCGCGCAGTCGACCACTACCGAGGCGATCGGTCCGGTGTCCTGGTAGAGCGAGTCCAGCACGCAGAACTCGTTGCCCTCCGGGTCGGCCATGACCGTCCATGGGACGTCGCCCTGGCCCACGTCGGCGGGGGTCGCGCCGAGATCCTTCAGGCGCGCCACCAACTGCGCCTGATGGGCCGCCGAGGTGGTGGCGAGGTCGACGTGCACGCGGTTCTTCACCGTCTTGGGTTCCTGGGAGGCGACGAGGTCGATGCAGACGGCGACCGGGTCGGGGTAGACGAAGCCCTCGGGTTCGAGGTTGGTCACGCCGGGTCCCTCGCTGGAGAGTCCCCAGCCGAGCGCTTCCGCCCAGAAACCGCCCAGTGCGGAATCGTTCCGGGCCTTCATGTTGATTTGAACAAGCCGCGTTGCCATGCCGACGATGCTAGCGACAGTCCGGCACATCAAGATCAGCCATACCGGTCTGCAGGAACCAACGAAGGCCGGGAAGCTTTCCGTCGGGCAACGGTCAGATTGTGGCCGCAATGGCGGGAAGGATGGGCGCATGACATCGACATGGAAGATCGAACTCATCCCCGTGCCGGTCACCGACGTCGACCGGGCCAAGCTGTTCTACCAGCAGATCGGCTTCAACGCCGACCACGACCACCAGGTGCAGGACGGCCTGCGGTTCGTGCAACTCACGCCGCCCGGTTCGGCCTGCTCGATCGTGATCGGCGCCGGCATCACCGCGAAGGTTCCGGGTACCCAGGAGATCCAGGTCGTGGTGGCCGACGCCCACGCCGCCCGGCAACAGCTGCTGGACGCCGGCGTGCAGGCCAGCGACATCGACGTGCAGCCCTGGGGGACCTTCGTCTACTTCCGTGACCCGGACGGCAACAGTTGGTCGCTGCAGGCGATCGAGTCCCGGCCCAACGGCTGACCGACACGGGCCCCTCCCAGGTTGGGAACGTGAACGGCCGATAGGGATCGACTGGCTACGGCACCCGGAAGTCGAAGGCGTCGTGCTGGGCCTGCGTTGCGAAGGTGCTCCTGGAACGCGTGTCGGAGTCGATTCTCCAGTTGGTCTCGTGCTTGCCGCTCTTGTGGTAGTTGAACCACACGAAACCCACGACGTCGCGCCGGGCGCGTACCGCGGTGAACAGGTTCTTGATCTGGGTGGGCTTCTCGCCGCTCGGCGAGGCGCCGGTCTCCGCGATCAGCACCGGTTTGTCGGTGAAGGTGCGCACCTTCGCGATGGTGGGCTGGAAGAGAGTCTCGAAGGTCCCCCGCCCGCCGGGGCCGGTGTTGTAGTAACCGGTCACGCCAACCCAGTCGACGTACTTGTCGCCGGGGTAGAGCTCGGCGATGTCCACATTGGGCCTCGGATAGGTGACGTTGGGGTTCCACACCCACAGCACCGAGGTGACCCCGGCCTTCCGGAATGCCTTGTGGATGTGGCGCCAGGCGGCCACGAACTCCTCGGCGGAGGTGTCCTGGGTCCCCCACGGGTACCAGTCGCCGTTCATCTCGTGCCCGAAGGAGAGCGCGACCGGCGCGTCGACGGCGCGCAGGTCCGCGGCGAAGTCGGCCAGGAAGTCGTCGGTCTTGCCGGCGGCGATCTCGGCGATCGTGTCCCGGTGCGGTTCGATCTGCACGAAGGGCAGCGCGCCGGTGGCGTGCACGGCCGCCACGCCGGCGACGTCGAGGCGATCCCCGTACGGGTGGAAGTAGCCCACCAGGTTCGGGCTGTTCTCGATGGACTCGGAGAACGCCGTGAGTCTGCCCAGTGACCGAGGCACCCCCTCGACCGTCACGCCGAGGTACTTCTTCGCCGGTTTCCGCAATGCGGCCAGGTCGTACGTCGGCGGGGCCGCCGGGTGGCTCGACGCCACGGCGCTCGTGCCGGGCCGGCCCGGCGCGGCCACGGCCGGTTCCGGCGAGCCGAGTTGCTTCACCGGATGCGTGAAGGCGTAGGTGAGGAACACCGCGGCGCTCAGTACGGCGGTGCCGTGCAGCAGCCGGGTGCGGGTCCGGTCACGCATCGGCAGGCTCCTGGCTCGACGGGAGGAGGATCCGGGCCACCGTTACGGCGTAGAACAGCCCGGAGAGCAGCAGCGGCGCGAACGCCAGCGTGTCGTAGGTCAGGGTTCGCCAGGCGGCCAGTCCGACCCAGGCGGCAGCGCCGCCGCCGCTGACGATCCACAGACCCGTCCAGAACCGGGCCAGTTCGTTCTTCTTCTTCGCCGCGCCGCCGCCCGTCGGGTTCCAGCCCATCTCCTTGCCGCGAATCCAGTCCCAGACGGCGAAGACGTGGGCCCAGCCGTACGCCAGTGAGATCGACCAGGTTTCGACGCGATACCGGGTGCGGTGCCACAGCGGGGTGATGACGAAGGAGAACACCAGGCTGGGCACGATCAGCAGGTAGTTGCGGGCGTTGACCGAGCCGACGGCACCGGTGCACAGCACCACCGGGATCAGTGGGGCGAGGAAGACCATCCCGGCGGTCTCCAGGTAGAAGAGGAAGCCGGACAGGTAGCACAGCCGCGCGGCCGGCGACATTTTCGTCCCCCAGAACTTGCGGGAGGCGACGATGCTGAGCGTGCCCATGCACCAGCGGTACTGCTGGTTGAAGAACGGCTCCACCTCGGCGGGGCACATGCCGGAGGCGAGCACCACCGGGATGTAGCGCACCCGCCATCCGAGGCGGGTCAGGTCCAGTCCGGTGTGGATGTCCTCGGAGTGGGCGATGAGTGCGATGCCGCCGTTGTCCTCCAGCGCGGCCCGCCGGTAGATGGCGTTGGTCCCGCAGCACACCACGGCGCCGTGCTGGTCCCGGGCGACCTGGATCGAGCGGTAGAACAGCTCCTGTACGGCCGCCGCGCCCCGCTCCACCCACGTCTGGTGTTCGGTGGCCCGGAAGTGCTGCGGTGTCTGGAGGATGCCCAGCCGCGGGTCGGCGCCGAAGTAGGGCAGTGTCTCGTTCAGCATGTCGTGACGGGGTACGAAGTCGGCGTCCAGGATCAACACGAAGTCGCCGCTGGAGTTGCAGATGCCGTGGTAGAGGTTGCCGGCCTTCTTGAACCAGCCGCGGTGCGGGCGGGTGAAGCAGCGGAAACCGAACTCCGCGGCCAGCGCCGCGACCTCGGGCCGGCTGGAGTCGTCCAGTACGTAGCCGTTGACCGTGCCCTGGTAGTGGTCGCGCATGTCCGCGACGTACTGCCAGGTGTTCTGCAGCACCTCCAGCGGTTCGCCGCAGGTCGGCAACATGACGTCCACGCTGGGAAAGGTCCTCGGGGCCCACGCCTCGACCAGCTCGGTGTGCCCGTCCAGGTCGAAGCCGCGGGTGAAGGTCTCCAGCAGCAACCGAATCACGGTCAGCAGCGGCCCGAGCGCCAGCAGCGGCGCCAGCACCCAGAGCCGGGGCGACATCGCCACGAAGCCGACGAGGCTGGCGATCAGGAACGGCAGGCTCACCAGCGACCCGACGACCAGAATCCACAGGTTGCGCTTGGCGTAGCTGAACTTCTCCTGCCGGCGGCTGGGTGGCTCCGGCAGCCGCATCCCGGAGGCCGCGATCGGTGGCACGGCCGGCCGGCGCGCTGCCGGCGCCGACGGCGGCCGGGGCGGGGCGGCGGGGAATCCGATCCGTGGGTGTTGGGGTCGCGGGCGAGCGGTGGGCCGCGTCATCTGCCGCGGCCCAGGTGATGGCGCTGGCCAGGTACGCGGGCGGGCCTGCGGGCCCGGCGCCCTCGTCGGGACGGCCCATGCTCCCGGCTGGGCCTGCGGAGCCGGCGGCACGGCCCGCGACTGACGCTGCGGACCGGGCACCGTCGGGGATGCCGGCGGCACGATCCGCGGGTGACGCTGCTGGCCGGGGACCGTCGGCACGGCCCGGGACCGGGGGCGACCGTGCGCAGACCGTGGTGCCGGCGGTAAAGCCCGCGGGTGATGCTGTGTACCGGGCACCTGGGGCGAAGGCGGTGCGGCGGCCCGCGACTGCGGCGGTACGAGCCGGGCGCCGGGTCGCGGCGGAACGGCACCCGGGCGCGCCGCCCGACGCGGTGCGGGGCCGGGGTGCCCGGCGTAGCCGGTGGCCGGGAGGTACGGGCGCCGCAGGACGACGGTCTCCGGCTCCTGCGGTACCGGGCGCTGCCGCGGGAAGGAGTGCGGATGGTGTCCGGGTGGCGTCGGATGGGCTGCCATCTGGTCGGTCTCGTCTCTGTGTGCTTCGAGATCAGCGCCGGTCAGGCGTGAGCTGCCAAATCGTGTAGGTGTGCGCGGGGTCGGCCCCGGACGGGGCCGGCACGGCCGGCAGGCGCCGATAGCCGTTGCGGGGCAGCAGGGGCTCCAGCTGCGCGTCCAGGTCCGCGGTGGCGTCGTGGGTGAAGACGAACAGCGCGAAGTGGCGTTCGCGGATCGCCGCCTGGTACGCGGGCAGGCCGACCAGGTGCTTACCGCCGCGGTCGACGTAGTCGAAGTAGTACGTGTCCCGCCACTGGGCCTGCCGCACCCGCGCCTGCAGGTAGTAGCGCGGCACCTGGGCTTCCTCGGCCATGATCAGCTGATCGTCGCGGGTGATCAGGCGGTCCAGGGTGGCCACCAGCCGGCTCGAATCGGGCCAGACGAACATGTCGACGGCCTGCCTCAGCCCGGACGCGGCGATCGGCAGGACGAGCAGGCAGGCCAGCCCGGTACGCCACGACGAGCGGCCGGCGAGGCGGCTCAGCACGAGGCCGGCCATCGCCGCCGCGAACAGCAGGCCGTAGCCGGCGTGCTTCTGCAGCGAGACCAGCGTGTGCAGGCGCGCCGAACCCATCGGCGCGATCAGGGCCGCCCCCGTGAGCACCAAGCCGAGCAGCAGCCGGATCAGCGGGCCACGGGCCGGGGAGCGACCGGACGAGATCGCGTAGGCCAAGGTTCCCAGGCAGGCCAGCACGAGGACGGGTCCCACCCACACCGCGGCACGCGACAGCACGTCGAGGGTCGCGACGGCGCCCTCGGTGCGACTCGTGGTGGTGGAGGTGACGCCGGCGAGCACGCCGGGACCGGCGAGCAGCAGGGCGACGACTGCGAACAGGACGGTCACCGCGCTGAGCACCGCGCCGCGCATCAGCGCCCAGCGCCAGCCCACCTTCGGCACCGCCACGAGCACGGTAACGGCGATGACCGGCAACAGGAAGACCATGGCGGCGTACTTGAGGGCGACCGCGGCGACCGCGACGGCCGCGACCTCGAGCAGCAGAGCCCGCCGGTCGGCCGAGCCGACCGCGAAGTACAGGCTGCCGGCCAGCGCCGTCACCGCCGGAGCGTCGAAGGTGGCGAGGTGACTCATGAACAACGCCGGTCCGCAGAGGCCGAACAGCGCGGCCGCGAAGAAGCCGGCACGGGTGTCGTCGAACAGCTTGCGCACCGCGGCGTACAGCAGGGAGGTGGCGCCGAGCATGCAGAGCAGGCTGAGCACCCGGGCGGCGGCCAGCCCCCCGATGCTGTCGAAGACCCCGGCCAGTACCGGGTACAGGAACGGCGCACCGGAGAAGTACGCGGCATAGTCGTCGTTGTTGACGGTCCGGCCCAGCGCGTCACCGATCAGCTGGTGGCCGGCGTAGAGGTAGGCGGCCTCGTCGACGTGCGTGGTGTTGTGCAGCGCCACCATGCAGGCGCTCTGTGCGACCAGGACGACGAGCAGCGGCAGCCAGGTGAGCCGGCGGCGCGGGCGCCGCTGCGGCGTGGCGGCGGCTCTGCCCGGGTGCCGGAGGGTGAGGTCCGGGGCCGGCAGCATGACGGTGGCCGACAGCCGGGCCGGCGATTCCGTGCTCCCGGCGGGCTTTCGTTCGTCCCTGGCCAGCACCGCTGCCGCGGAGTTCGCCGAGCCGGCTCGGTGCATGGACATGAAGCGGCGATCTCCCGTTGTCTGCGTTGCCCCCTTGGGCGTCAGCACCTCCTGCGCCACCGAAGCGGATCGCTGGATGGCGGCCAGAGCCTACGAACAGACATCACTCTGAGTCAACAGCGCCGCCTGGGTGCGAGTCTCGTAACCAAGCATATGACTACAGAAGGTAAGACACACCCTCTGCTGGCGTTACAGATGGCCATGCAAAAGGGGAAGTTCGGGCATTCGTACCGGGAAAGCGGACCTTCACTCGAATGGCGAACATCACGTAGCGTAAACGAGGTTCCAGTAGCTACGGATCGTCACCATGAGATGTAACGCGCGGTCATCGATCGAGCCGGAGGCTGCCGACGACCGCGATCAAGAGCGCCTCGGCGAGGCGTTCGCGGTAGCCGAGCACCTCCCCCGAGGGCGGCCCGCCGGAACTGCTGAGCAGGATGTCGACGGACACCACGTTGTGCCCGACGAGTACCCGCTCCGAGAGCACCGTCGACACCACGGGCAAGGTGCGGACCAGGCCGGTGAGGGTGAAGTCGGTGCGGTACGCCGGGTACGACACGGCCGGGGCCGTCGCCTGCTCGTATCCCCCATCCATCACGCCGGTGTCGCTCACCGGCGACGGGATCGTGAGGTGCCTGCACCGGTCGGTCAATTCCCGATCGATCCGGAAGTCGCGGACCGGCGTCACGTACGACTTGATGCCGAGGGTAACGGTCACCTCCCGGTGAGGGCCCACGGACATCTTGTACTTCCGCGCGGCTTCCGCGCCGCGGGGCCGCGCCCGCTCCGCGTCCGCGTGGCGGACCAGCGCCGCGCGGCAGGTCTCGGGCCGCACGTCCGGCACCGTGCCATCACCGACGGCGTCCGTCTCGACGCGGCGATGGCCGGCCGGCAGCAGCTGGTCGGCGACGGCGAGCGCCGCGGCGGCCGCGGCGGCGTCGAGGGGACGGCCCGGGTCGCCGCCGGCCTCGGTGGTGGGCACGGACGGCACGGACGGGACCCCGAGAGCGGCGGCCGGGTCGCGGACGGGCGTCGTGTCGAGGGCGGCCACGTAGTCCGACCAGTCGTGCGGGCCGACGGCCAGCGGCGGCAGGGCGCCGCCGACCAGCGCCACGCTGAAGAGCCCGACGAGCACGCCCGTGGTGAGCGCGGCAGCGCGGCCGGTGACCCGCCGCTCCGCCCGCCGCCGATACCGTTCCACGAGCAGCACGCCGGCAAGCAGCGCCGGCAGGGCCAGGACGGCCACGACGAAGAGCTGCCACACCGGCCAGGCGATCGCGTCGAGCAGCACGTCCACGCTGCGCCCGCGGCCACCGGCGGCGGCGATCCCGAACGTCACCACGCCCGCCCCGGCCGCGGCGGCGAACCCGCCGGCCAGCGCGCCAGGGATCGCGGGCACCACCGGACCGCCTCCGCGGCCGGACAGCAGGGCCGCCAGGACCACCCACCCGGCGAAGGCGCAGATCATGGATCGCTGGCTCATCAGTACGAACAGCAGGTCGTCGGAGTCGGCGGAGTCGATCCGGAGTCGCCAGGTCAACCCGGCGGCGACGCCGCCGGCGACCGCCGCGGCACCGATCACCCGCACCGCGACCGGCACCGGCACGGCACGGCGACCGAGCGCGGCGAGTACGCAGCCGGCCAGGACGAGCGGCGGGGCCCACCGCCACTCCCACAGTCCGGCGCCCATCAGCATGGTCCGAATGTGACCCGGGCCGCCGCCCTGCGAATATCCGATCAGGACCCAGATGGAGGCGGTGAACGCGGTGGTCCACGCGGCCGCAACGGCGAGGACCGCACCCACCGCCCGGCCGGCCCGGTCCGCCGATACGGCGAGCCCGGCTGTCAGAACCGCTACGCCGGCCGCGACCACGGCCACGGTCGCGACGCCGAGGGTGAAGTCGTCGGCGAACTGGGCCTGCCATACCCCGAGGGCGCCCCTGGTCGATCGTCCGGGAACCTGGACGACGAAACCCGCGACGATGCCGAGCACCGCGCCGGCCACGGGGCCCCACCAGGTCGGCGTGCCACCCGCCGCGGTGGCCTGTCGCGCCCGGCGCCACCACGCCGGGACGATCACACCCGCCCACAGCAGACTCCCGGCGGCCGTCGCGAGGTTCAGCGGCAGCCGGGCGTGCCCGGCCAGGCCGGGGACCCCCAGGGCGGTGTAGACGGTCTGCACCGTCGACATCGCCAACACTCCGGTGACGGCGCTGACGGCGAACCCGCCTTCCCACCGGTCCGGCGCGGTCGGGTCGAGGCCGGCCCGCACCTCCGGCGGCGGGTGCAGCGCTCGTACCCGCCGGAGCCACCGGCCGGGCCCGGCCGGTGCCGCGCCCGCCGAGGCGTCGTCGCCGAGCACCCCGGGCAGCGCGTCCGGGTCACCGAGAACCTCGCGTGCGTAGCGGTCCGCCGCGAACTCCCGCCGGCGCAGCAATGCCGCCCGCAGGCCGAGCGCCAGCACCGAAAGCGTGACCGCCAGCACGAGCGACGGCAGGTACGCGACCAGCAGCCCCGATCGCTGCTGAGGCCACCGCGCCAGAGGGCTCAGCGCCACCAGCAGAACCGGCACGCTCAGCCAACCGGTCCACCACACCGCCGCGGCCCAGGACACGTCCCGGGACCGCACGTGGGCGAGTTCGTGCAGCACCAGCACGTCGAACCGGGCAGGCTCCAGGTACGCGTGGCCCAGCGGCAGCACGACCCGCGGCGCCGCGAAGGGCAGGCCGGTGGTGAACGCCTGCCGCCCGGACGCGTACGGTGCGGTGAGAACGAGTCGGGGACGCCGACGGCCGGTGAGGCCGAGCAGGTCGCACCAGGCCTCGAAGCGTTCCGCCGCCAGCCCGGCCGCCGCGGTGCGCGCCGGAGGCACCGCGACGCGCGACAGCCGCAACCGCACCAGCACCACCCCGCCGATCATCAGCAGCACGGCGGCCGCCGGCAGCAGGACGCCACCGGCCAGCATGAAGAGGCCCTGGTCGCGGTCGTTCGGCGCGATGCAGGTGCGAATCCGCTCTCTGATCTCAGGGCTGCGCTGCCACGGCGAATCGAGCCGCTGCAGGGCCCTCCAGTCGATACCCTGCTCGCTCAGGCAGCGGACCGCGGCGGCCGGGTATTGCGCGCTGTACGAGTCGCGCAACGCCGACGCGGCGCCGCCACCGAGCAACACCAGTGCGACCGCCACCAGAACGTACATCGACGCGAGGCGGCGTGGCGCCGCGACCGCCGGCGAACCGGTGACGGCGGGCGACGGCCGCGGGAGTGCGGCCGTGTCACTCATCGACCCGTTCGGCCTCCGCCAGCGCCTGGCACACGGCGCCGTGCACGGCGTCGGCGAGCATCGCCGCCTCCGCCGGGCTGAGCCCGAGCGTCGTTCCGTGCCGCACGCACGCCGACCGCAGCGCTTCCGCCTGTTCCGCGTCGAGCGTCACACGCGTCCGTGGCAGGGCCTCCGCATCGCGCCGGCGCCGCGACCACCACCCGCGCCGAAACCACCGGCGCCGCCGGCCCCACGCGGCGACCGTCGCGGCACCCAGCACCTCCGCCGCGGCACCCAGCAGGACCGGTCCCACCACCTCGGCGAGCAACACCGGCTCGATCCCGGATCCGACCGATCCGCCGGTCCAGCCGCGGCGCCGGCGCCCGGCACCGGCATCCCATCGCGCCGTGGCCGCCGTGTACAGGTCGAGCTGGTCCGGCGCCACGGCGATCACCGCCGCGTGCCCCAACCGTCCCAACTCGACGGTCACCGTCCCGCCCGTGGAGGACCGAGAGCGATCCGCCGACCCGTGCGCAGTGCGTTCAGTCACATGATCTCCTCGTGGCGGATCCATGCCGGTGCGTACAGGATAGACGGACACCACCCGGCAACCGGCACCTCGCGTAACGGATCGATGTCGTGGCGCCTGGATCGGCGCATAACACCGCTCCTATCTGTCTCGCGATATGACGGTGCATTCGACCGGGAATACGGTTTCGGATGACGCTCAGTCGTCATCCAAATATTGACGAACGTCATATTCGTCCCTAGCGTTCAGGCACGCACCCGGCGCGTGCCACACCCTGCCCGCGCCGACTCCTCCGCGCGAAAGGGCGTTGACCATGCTCCGAGGAGTACGTCGCACGACGCTTGCCGTCACCACGCTTCTGCTGCTGCTCGCCTTCGCGGGCCCGCCGGCAACGGCGCACGACCCGGACACCCCGGAGGGCCGGACCGAGCAGGCGGAGCTGCTCCGCATCTACCAGCCCACCTGGCGCAGCGGCGAACGCCTCGCCGGCGCGCCGCTGAACTGCGTCAACGGCATGGCCGACAGGTACCCGTGCAAGAACGTCGACCTGCTCAGCTTCCTGCCACAGTCCGCGCTGGGCGGCGGCGGCTCGTCGAGCATGTGGTACTGGACCGATGCCCGCGACAGCAACGAGTACATCCTGTACTGCCGCTCCAACGGCGTTTCCTTCGTCAACGTCACCGACCCGGTCGACCCGAAATACCTCGGGAACCTGCCCGCCGCTAATGGCCTCAGCTCGTCCTGGTGCGACATCCGCACGTACAACAATTACGCCTACATCGGCAAGGATTCGGTCTCGCACGGTATCCAGGTCTTCGACCTCAACAAATTGCGCGGCGTGACGACCCCACAGACGTTCACCGCGGACGCCCGCTTCACCGGCCTGACGAACAGCCACACTCTCTGGATCAATCAGAGCACCGGCTTCCTGTACGTCTCCGGCGCGAACACCTGCCGCAAGGGCCTGACCATCTACGACATCAAGACGCCACTGTCCCTCAAACTGGCGGCGTGCTACGACCGCGAGGTCTATTCGCACGAGTCCGTCGTGGTGAACTACGCCGGTCCGGACACCCGTTTCACCGGGCGGGAGATCGCGTTCAACTACACCGGACAGGGCAGGAGATTCCAGATCCTCGACGTCACCGACAAGGCGAACATCAGGGTCCTGTCCAGCGTCACCCACCCGGGTGCCAGCTTCATTCACCAGGGCTTCGCCACCAGCGACTACAAGCACATGATCGTCAACGACGAGACGATCAGCACCCGGGGCGGCAGCCCGGACTTCGTCTACGACATCGAACGGCTCGACGCCGCACGGTACGTGGGCAAGGACGTCTCCACGCGCGGCGAGTTCGTCAACCACAACGGCTACACGGTCGGCAACCGGCACTTCCAGGCGTCCTACCGCGGCGGCCTGCGGATCCTCGACACCACCTCCGCCGCCTCGGCCCGGCTGCCCGAGGTGGGCTACTTCGACGTCGACCCGGCCTCCAACGCCAGCGGCTACAGCGGCAGCTGGATGGTCCTGCCGTACCTGAAGAACGGAGTGGTCGCCGTTCAGAGCATCGGGGTCGGCCTGTTCCTCGTCCGCCCCACCGGCTCGGCGGCCGTACGCTGAGCGGCGGGCCCGACCCTCGTCGCCGCCGCCTGATGGCGGCGGCGACGCTCGCGGGGTTCCTCGGTGCCGCCTACCTGTTCGCGGACAGCCGCGGCCCGGCCGCGGCCCCGCCCGCGGCCCGCTCGCCGATCAGCTACCACAGCGACGGGCTCTCCGACGCCTACGACGGCTTCCGCGCGGAGCCGCTGGCGCTGCCCACAGGCCGCGGCCCGGGCCTCGTGTCCCTGCGCGTCACCGGCACCGCCGGGCCGGTCACCGACTTCCAACACGTCCACACCAGACCGATACACATGTACGTGCTGCGCGACGACCTGTCCGGCTACCAGCACCTGCACCCCGAGGTCGTCGACGGCGCGTGGACCGCGCCGGTGACCATCACCGACGGCGGCGCCTACCGGGTGTACCTCGAGTTCGTCCCGCACGGGCGTCCCGCGGGTGCCGACCCCACCGTTCTCGGCGTGCCGTTCGTCATCGCCGGGGACACCACCATGATCCCGGTCCCCGCCCCGCAGGCGCGGGCCCGGTCCGGGCCGTACACCGTGCGCCGCCTCGACGGCACCGCCGACCTGACCTCCGGCACCCAGACGGCGCTGCGGTTCCAGGTGTTGCGCGACGGCCGCCCCGCGGCGCTCGAGCCGTACCTCGGCGCGTACGCCCACCTGTCCAACTTCGAGGTGCGCACCCAGGGCCTCAAACACCTGCACCCGCTGCCGGCCAACGCCACCGGCGACCCGCCGGCCGACGCCGTCCTCGCCTTCCACGCCGCCTTCGCCGAACGCGGCGACAAGCGGATGTTTTTGCAGTTCCGCGCCGGCGGCGCCGTCCACCAGGTGGCCTTCACCATCTTCACGACCTGACCCACCCTCGGATCGAGCCCGGACCCCCTAGAAGTGCGGGCGCCCGGCTGGACGCCCGCACTCCCCCGCCTAGTTCCAGGCGCAGTGAATGTGTGTCGCGTGGCCCGCGTCGTCGCCCGGGCCCCTGATATCGGTCGCGCCGTACGAAGCACAGGCGTTCCGGAAGGCCTGGTTGAGCGAGTTGGAGGTGTTGACCGGGATGTTGTTGATCCGGTCGATGTCGAAGGCTCTCCCGAAGTAGTGCGGTGAGGTCGAGCTGTGGTCACTGCCGGCGATCGCGGTGATCCGGAAACTGAAGCCGTTGATCAGGTGGATGCTGAGGATGGCGTTCAACATGGCAGGTCGCAGGGTCACGTCCGTCCGGCCGACGTCACTGAAGTCGCTGGTCTTGGCGGGCAGGCCGTTCGCGACATCGACGATGTTCTGCCGGGCCGTCGACAGCGGATCGGGTTGGCCGCCCACGTGGAAGGTCAGCAGGCCGATCCCGGGGATGTCCCGGATGAAGGCCGCCGGGTTGTAGGCCGGAAGGCCGCTGCCGAACTCTCCCGACCCCACCGAGACCTGCAGCGTGGGAGTGCCGAGACCGTTGCACGCGGACAGGTAGCGCTGCGGCGCGGCAAGGGCGAAGCAACCGCCCCACGGCGCACCGTTCAGCGTCTGCAGCACCAGGTCGAATCCGATCTCCAGCACCCGGCCGCCGTCGAAGAGCCGCCCGTCGATCAACACAGCGCCCTGGCTGCCGCCGTAGTAGGAGTTGTAGAAGGAGAACGCCGGCGCCGCGGCGATGACCTGGTTGCTGGACCGCACCCCGCCGGTCCGGTCGATCAGGTAGGCCTGGCCGGCCCCCGCGAGATAGAAGTTGCACAGGATCTCGGCCAGGTAGTCGACCCGTGACAACGCGGTGCCGTTCGGGGTGACCACCCGGCTGATGTAGGGCACACAGACCGGACCGGCCGGAGGGTCGTCCGGCCCGGCGTTGACCATGCGCGGGGCGGGGCCGTTGCGCTGCTTGCCGAGCGTGATCCCCTGGCCGGCCGGCAGGCCGGCCAACGAGCGCCCGTTGTTCGTGCGCATGCCCTTCGCCGGAGTCATGGTGGACACTCCGGGTGTGGCCTTCGCGGCACGGCCGGGCAGCGCCGGCGCGCCCTGGTCACCGGCCGCGCCGGCCTGTGCCGTACCACCCGTGAGCGCCACGGCGATAGTCATCGTCAGCGCCAGCGTGCCGCCGATACGCAACGTTCTCAGTGATCGCATGTCGTCCCCTCTGCGAGGTTGTTCGTCCCCGCAACGGTGTCGACGCCTACTGGACCGGAACTGGACGGCGACTGAACCGTCAGGCCTTCTCGGCTCCGCGGCCCAGCTCGACCAGCGCGCTGAGCCGCTCCCAGCGGTTGAGCCCGGCGGCCGCCACGGCGAACGCCGCCACCGGGGTCGCCAGCAGAATCGCCCACTGGAACGGGCGCAGCAGGACCGGAGAGGGGAACTGCTGGCTGGAATACATGAATCCGGCGAATCCGTAGGTGACCATCGCGGCGATGCCGGCCACCGGCGCGGCCAGCGCCAGGATCCGGCGGCGGACCAGGCTGCCCTGTCGCCACCACGCCCACACGGCGAGCGCGGCGGCCGCCAGGTAGAGCGGCACGGCGAACCGGAACAGGAACTGACCGTTCATGGTGACCGCGTAGGTGAAGCCGTGGAACATGCCCTGGCGCCAGTCGGTGACGCTGCCGGCGCCCGCGAGCGCCAGCGCCGCGCCGAACCACCAGAGGCCGCGCGGCGCGGCGACCCGCTCCCCGCCCGCGAGCCACGCCGAGCTGACCGCGACCAGCAGCGCCACCGTCACCAGCCAACCCGATCGCAGGACCTGGCTCGGTGAGTAGTCGTACCACTGTGCGACGTGCGCGATCTCGACAAAGGCACCGGCCACCGCGGCGCCGGCGGCGAGGCGGCGCAGACCGGCCAGCGCCAGGGCGAACACGACCGCCCAGACGGCCGGCCGGGCGAACTCCAGCAGGTCCACCCCGGAGTAGACGGTCATACCGGGCAGCAGCCAGCGAATGCCGACGACGATCAGGAACAGCGCCCCGACAAGCTGGACCGCGGACGCCGCCCGGCGCCAGGCGGGATCACCCAGATCGCCGAACCACCCACGAAGACCCACTGCCAGCCCGTTCACACCCACCATCTCCTCCTCGCCTTCCCGCCGATCAGGATCGCACCCCGCAGGCTACGGCCCGAGTTTCACGAACCACGGTGGGATGAACGGCTCCACGACGTTCGGCGGCAGATTGACCGGCCCGCCCCGGGCACCCTTCGAACTGTTGCAGAAGGTGCAGGCCGGCGTGATGTTGGCATCCGTCAGGTCACCGCCGCGCACCCTCGCGGTCACGTGGTCGAGGCTGGTGGCCGAATTCGTCCGGCAGTAGGAACACAGCGGCGCGGGACCGCCTCTGGCGTTGACGCCGATGTTGTAGTCCCCGAGCATGCCGCCCGTGATGCGCTGGCCGGCGCCCCTCCCGCCTGCCGATCCGGCCGGTATCTCGTAGAAGGGCTGCCGGCCGCCGAGGGAGCACCCGATCGGCGTGTTGATGTTGTGAACGAGGACCGCGGCGCCGTTCGCGACGACATAGAACGTGTGCTCCCCGGCGACGGTGAGGTTGTGCACCGTCGTACGGCTGCTGCGGTCCGAGACCGCGGTGACCTGGACGTAGGTCCCGGACGAGGTGCGCAGCAGCGAGCCGGCGGCCAGATCGCCCGCCTCCACCCAGCGGTGTTCCCGCGGCAGCCAGAACGGATGCCCGGCCGTCGCCGTGATCGGTTCGCCGCCGGCCACCGAGATGTCGACGAGGTCCTTGTCACCGGTCCCGGTGATCGACGTGGTGACGGTGGCCGCTACCGGGGTGGCGTCCGGGTCGTTCTCCGGGGCGGCCAGGACGCGGTCACCGGGCCGGACGTCGGCGATCCGCTTGCGGCTGCCGTCCGCCATCAGCACCAGGGTGTCCGGGGCGAAGCTGTTGGCCATGCAGCCGGCGGCCTTGGCACCCTTGCCGAGCCGGGCGAAGACCGCCCCGGCCAGACCGGAGGCGCAGCCCAGCGCCGCCGAGCCGCCGACGCCGCCCCAGCCCCAGTCGACCTTCCGGCCGGACAGTCGCTGCCCGACGTAGTCGAGTGCGCCGTCGGTGAATCCGCCGACGAGGCAGCCGACCAGCAGCGGGCTGTTGCCGGACGGGTCGGTGGCGTTCGTCGGGGAGTTACCCGCGTAGGCGTACTGGTTCAGGCCGCCGGCCGGGCCGATCGGGTCCTCGCTGATGAACCGCTGCAGCTGGGGGTCGTAGTAGCGGGCCCGGTGATAGGACAGGCCGGAATCGTCGCGCTCCCGGCCGGTCCAGCTGAACCGGTTGCTCGTCGCCTCGCCGGTGCGGGTCTGCACGCCGTGCGGGTCGTACGCGTACTCGGCGCGCAGCGCGCCGGCCGAGTCGCCGAGCGCCACGGTGGAGCCGGTCAGGTCGGTGAGGTACGTCCGCTGCCCGCCGGAGTCCCGCCGCGAGAACCATTCGTCGGTGCCACCGGCCATCAGATCCGTGGTGCGCGGGCCGGAGCGTTCCTGAACCGGGTCGGTTCCGTCGCTGACGGTTGCGGTCCCGTCGGTCCCGGCGCTGCGGTCCGTCCGGCGGCCGAACGCGTCGTACCGGTACGCCTCGGAGGACTCGGGGCGGCCCGTGCCGGTGAGCTGGCCGCGATTGTTCCAGTAGTACGCGGTGTTCCCGTAGCCCAGCAGGTTTCCGTCGGCGTCATAGGTGAGCGAGTGCCCGCCGGCGGACGTCAACCGGTTCGCGGCGTCGTACTGCAGTCCGGTCCGCGCCGCGGGCAGGTCGATGCGGGCCAGGCTGCCCTCGACCGACGCGACCCGCCCGGCCGGGTCGTAGGCGTAGGTCAGCGTGCCCTTGTCCGCGCCGCCGTGCCGGTAGGCCAGGCCCAGCACCTGCCCGGCGTCGTCGTAGCTGGTCGTGCGGCTCCAGCCGCCGGGCAGCCGTACCGTCGTCGGACGGCCGGTGGCGTCGCGCTGCTCGACCTCGACCACGTCGTCGCCCTGCTCGATGCGGCGCAGCGTGTTGTCGTCGTCGTAGGCGTACCGGGTCACGACCCGGCCGTCGATCTTCAGGTTCTCGCGGCGGTCTACCGGGTCGTAGCCGTAGTCGACGCTCGAGCGCGACGACTGGATCCGGGTGAGGCGATCGAGCCGGTCCCATCCGATCGAGGTGACCTCGTTGAGCCCCTCCGTGATGCTGACCGGCCGGCCCACCGCGTCGTAGCCGTGCGTGACGGCCGAGGCGTCGGGCGTGCCCTTGCCGTAGGTGACCTCGGTGATCCGCCGCAGCGGGTCGGGAACGATGCCGGTGACATGCCGGCCCCGGGACTCGAACTGCTGCACGCGCCCGGCATTGTCGTACTGCCACGTGTCCGCCTTGGTCAGCGGATCGGTGGCCACACTGACCTGGTCGGACGGCCCGTACTGCCAGGAGGTCCGGTTGTTGCGGGCGTCAGTGATGCCGGTCAGGTTGCCGTTCTCGTCGTAGTCCAGCGCGGTGGTGGCGCCCAGCGCGTCGCTCACCTGCTTGACCTGGTTCAGTGAGTCGTACCGCAGCCGGGTCTCGGCGCCGGCGGCGTCGGTGACGGCGATCGGCCGGCCGGCGGCGTCGGTGAACTGCCGTACCACCCGCCGCAGCGGATCGGTGACCGAGGCCAGGTCTCCCCCGCGATAGTCCAGCGTGGTGACCTTGTCCGCCGGGTCGGTCACCGTGCGCACCTGGCCGGCGCCGGTGTAGGTGAACCGGGTGGTCCGGTTCATCGGGTCGGTGACGGTCTGCAGGTCCCCGTCCTGCTCGTAGGTGTAGCCGGTCTTCTGGTCGCCGAGGCCGTGGACGAACAGCGGCTGGTCGTAGGGTCCGCCGTAGACGTAGTGCGCGACGCGCCGCCTGCCGTCCTCACCCTCCAGTTGGAAGACGTCCTCGAGCCGGCCCTCGGCGTCGTAGTCGTAGCGGGTACGCCGGTTCAGCGGGTCCACCACCGCCGTGATCTGCTGGTGCGCGGACCGCTCGTATCGGGTGGTGGCCTGCGCCGCGGTGCCGTACGCGGCGGTGTCGCTCACCGCGGCGCCGGCGGCGTTGAACTCGACCCGGCGCACGGTGCCGTCGGGTTGGGTGACCCGGGTGGCGGTGACCTTCCCGGCGGCGCTCAGCTCGTACGCGAACTGGTAGACGACGTTGCCGGGCAGGGTCTGCTTCTGTACGCGGCCGTTGGCGTCGTACTCGTTGACCAGGTAGGTGACGTTGCGCGCGTCGGTGGCGGTCTTGAGCCGCTTCTCGGCGTCGTAGGTGTACCGGCTGACCTTGCCGGCCGGGTCGGTGACCGTCTCCAGCAACCCCTGGCCGTTGTACGTGTAGGCGACGGCGCGCCCGACGTTGTCGGTGGCGCTGGTGATCCGGTTCCGGTTGTCGTGGGTGAAGCGGATCCACCGGCCGTTCGGCGAGGTGACCTGCGTGAGCCGGTTTCCGTCGTAGCTGAGGCTGATCTGGTTGCCGTTGCGGTCACGGACCGCGGCCAGGGCGCCGTAGAGCGGGATGGTGAAGACCATGCCGTCACGCCGGGTGAGCACCCAGCCCCTGTTGTCGCCGAACGCCGGGTCCTTGGCGTACTTGACCCGGGCGCCACGCCACTCGCCGGTCGTGTCGACCGCTTCCAGCACGACCTTGTCGAACCCCGTCGCCTCGGAGGTCCGGACGAAGTGGACCTTGCGGCCGCCGGGCAGATAGAGATCGACCTCGTCGTACTGGTCTTCGGAGTGGAAGAACATTCCGTACTGGCTCAGCCAGCCCACGCCGAAGTCACGCCGGTCGTCGTCGGCCTGCCAGTAGTTGCGGGTGACCGCGATCGGGAACGTGTCGCTCACGGCGAGGTCGGTGTGTGAGTCGGTGAGCCGTCCGGTGGACAGGTCGACCGGGTCGCCGTCGAGCCAGTCCATAGCGTCGGTGAAGATCGACTCCAGCCAGCCGGGCCGGCTCGCCGAGTTGAACATGGCGCCGGTGAAGGACCAGACGCGCGTCTTCGGATCCGGTACGACCTGGCGGCCGTCCGCGCTGACCTCGCCGCGGCCGTACACGTGCCAGCCCTTGCCCTCGGGGTCGTAGCCCCAGAAGTCGACCCGGGTGTACGGGGCCAGCTTGGTGTAGTTGGGGTAGATGATCTGCGCGCCGCTCGGGAACACGGAGGCGCCGCCGGGCTGCACGGTGAAGTAGGTCGGCACGATGCCGTTCGTCGGCAGCGGGAACGGGGCACGGTCCAACGGGATCGGCGTGATGCCGAGCTCGTGCACCACCTTGCCGGCCCGGTCGCGGATCACCGATCCGGCGGGGATGCGCACCTCGAGGCCCGGGATCTTCGGGGTGGTGAGCACGAGGTCCTTGGCGATCGGCGCATCGATCCGCACCATGTGTTCGGTGTCGAGGCGCTGCATCCAGACCGTGTACGGCAGCACCGTCGTCCGCCCGGCCCGCGCGGTCACCTTGATCTCGAAGACGCCGTAACGGTCGGCGCCGGTGCCGGCCGGGGTGCCGTCCACCACCAGGGTGGCGTCACCGGGGCGCACGCCGGCGAGCAGGAAGCGGCCGTGCCGGTCGGTGGTGGTCCGCACGCCTGCGATCGAGGCGCTCGCACCGACCAGCGGGGTGCCGTCCAGCTTGAGCATGTGTCCCGAGACGGCGGTGGTTCTGGCCGGGGCGCGCAGCGGATCGGGCGCCTCGTGGCTTTGCCGGCGGGCCAGCCAGTCGGCGCCGGTCAGGTTGATCGCGTCCGGCGTCCAGGTGGTCGGGTCGGAACCGGTGGGCGTGTCCGGCGCGGCAGGGAGCACGGCCGGCGCAGCCGGCGCGGCCGCGGGCATCATGGCCCCGCCGCCGGAACCCGCCGACCGCGTGGCCAGTGCGAGGGTCAGCGCTCCGGTGCCGGCCGTGTTCGGGTTCAGCACCAGCTGGTAGGTGCCGACGGCGGTGCCCGGCAGGTCGGGCAGGTCGGCGCCGGTGAGGTTGCGCAGATCGACCCTGCCCAGGTTGGTGCCGGCCGGGTCGTAGAGCGTGGCCGAGGTGTATGACGGGAGTCCGTTGGCGGAGACGTTGAGCCGCAGCTGCCGCTGAGCGCTGGTGGGGCTGAAGCTGAGCCGGGCGTTCTGGCCGCGCCGTGCGAACGCCACCGTCCGGGCGGCGCCGCCGACGTCCAGGGTGCCGCCGTCCAGCTCCGTGCTGAGTGACACCCGGGCGGTGCCGACCGCCGCGTTGGTCGGTGCGATGACGATCCGGTGCCGGCCGGGCCCGAGTGGCGGCAGGTCCAGATCCCGCACGGCGTTCCGGCTCACCGAGAGCCGGTCGCCGACCTGCCGGCCGTCCGGCCCGTACACGTATGCATAGACGGACGCCGCGAAGGCGTTGTCGATCAGAACGCTGGGACGCTCGCCGTTCGTGGCCTGGAAGCCGACCGCCGCGTCCTGACCCGCTCGTTGCACGGTGACCGCGACGGCATCGCCGTCGTGGGTCACGGTGCCCCCGTCGATCTGCGCCGAGTGCGTGACCGTGATCGCGCCGGTACCCACCGCGTCCGGCGCTACGACCACGCGATACCGGCCGGTGGCGGGCAGCTGCTGCAGCTGCAACGCCCCGCTCTCCCCGGCGGTCAGCCGCTCCTTCAGGGGTCGTCCGTCCGGGCCGTTGACCGGCGCGTTGTCCGGGCCGAGAAGGGTGACGTCGGCGCCCGCGCTCAGCGTGTTGCCGGTGAGGCCGAGCCCGGCCGTCTGTCCGGCGGTACCGTCGAAGTAGGCCTCCGCGTTCTGGCCCGCCCGCGTGATGGTGGCGGTGCGCGCCGCACCACCGCGCGTCACCTCACCGGCGCTGGCCCATCGCGAGAGAGTGACCGTGATCGAACCGGTTGCGGCGCTGTCCTCGTCGATCACCACCCGGTAGGCGCCGTTCATCGGCAACGCCGCGATGTCCAGACTCTTGGTGCTGCGAGCACTGAGCACCCACCGCGCGCCGACCGGCTCACCGGTCGGACCGGCCACGTAGACGTCGGCCGAGTTCGGCAGGCTGTTGCCGGTGAAGCCGAGGCTGACCGCGTCGCCCTGATCGGCGTCGAAGCTGAGCTGAATGTCCTGCCCGGGCAGGCTCGTCGCCTTCGTGACGGCGTCACCCGTAGCGGTGAGCTCGCCGCCGAGGGGCTCGCTGAAGCTGACCGAGAGGCTGCCGGTGCCGGTATCGCTTCGCGGGTCGATGACCAGCGCGTACGTCTGTCCGGCGCGCAGCCCTCGCAGGTCGAGATCGAACGCCGTGGTGTGGGCGTCGGAGCCGCCCGGCACGTCGAGTCCGTCCGGCGAGATGACGCGGGCACTGATCGCGCCCGCGAAGGTGGCCGCGATGTCGCTGACGCCGATGGACAGGTTCTGCCCGACCGGCGCGTCGAAGAGCAGCACGGCCACCTTGCCGGCGGCGCCGATCCGTACGGCCGAGGTCCCGCCGATTTCGGCGCGGGCGTACGACTCGACCAACGCGGGATCCACCGTGGCGGGTGGGACGAAGAAGTCCACGGCGCTGGTGGCGGTGCCCCGCGGGCTCGCCACCTGAACCCGTCCCCCGGTCGCACCGTCTGGCACCCTGAACCGCAGAGTGGTCGCAGTCGCCGAGACGAGGTTGACGGCCTGTCCTCCGAGGGTCACCACGTCGTTGCCCAAGGTCTGGTCGAAGTTGCGGCCGGTCAGCGTCACCTCGGTCCCCGCCTGGCCACTCGCCGGCGTCATAGCCGTGATCTCCGGCCCTCCCGGAAGCACACTGAACGACGCACTGTCGGTTGTGGAACCATCGGCGGCGACCCGGATCGCGCCGGTGGCCGCGGATGCCGGCACCTCGACAGTCAGCGACGTCGGTGAGGCGGACGCGACCCGCGCCGCCGCATTGCCGCCGAAGGTCACCGTGTTGCCGGCCGCGGTGGACGCGAAGCCGGTGCCGGTGATGGTGACGCTCGCACCGGGCGGCGCCGCGGCCGGCACCACGCTGAGAACGGAGAGCCGGCTCGACGGGAACCTGTCGACGCCGACGGTGTTGCCGGCGGCATCGTAGGCGTACCGCGCGGTCTCGCCGCTGGGCTGGGTCACCCCCACCAGACGCCCGGCGGCGTCGTAGGCATAGCGGGCCGGACCGGGCGGGGCGAGCCGCGCCTGGCGCACCGGACCGGTGGAGCGTGCCGGGCCGCCGGCAGCCGCCGCGGGAACGGCCTTCGCCGGTTCCCCGCCGCGTAGTGGTCGCGTGGCCGCGACGGCTTGCGCGGGTGACAGTGTTGCGACGAGTGTGCCGGTCAGCACAAGCGCGAGAGCGCGGCGACGCATGCGCACGATGGACTCCCCGTTCGACGGCAGATGACGACAACGGATTCTGCGGCAGACAGGGACGCCTTTGAATATGGTGTTTGCTCTATTCTCCGGCGGCGGCGCCGTTGCCAGCCTCATGATCGTGCCCAGATCCTCCGTCCCGGCCGCGATCACCACCGGCACCCTCCGTCCGGACGGCAGCAGCAAGGACGCGCCGGTGCTGTGGCGCAGCACCGGCGCCTGACGCTAGAGGTCGAGAAGCGGATCGACCCACCGGGTCGTGCCCGCCCGGGGTGGCACGAAGAAATAGCCACCGCCAACGGTCAGGGTGTAGCGGCCCAGCCGCTCCCCGGCCAGGCGCCGCTGCACCGCCTCGAACCCGGCCGCAAGATCACTCTGGTACGCGGTGAAGAGCAGGCCCTCCTCGTCGCGGCCCGCGCTGTCACGGCCCCGGAACGAGTAGCCCCGCCGCGTCATCGGCGGCGCGGCACCGTCACGCGGATTCGCGCGGCGCACGTGTGAGTCCAGCGGCGTGTGCCGCCCGTGCGGGTCGGCGGCGTAGGCCGGCTCCGCGTCCGCGGGCCTGCCGTCGGGCCAGCTGCCGTCGCGTCTGCGCCCGATGATGCGCTCCTGCTCGGCCACGGGATCGCGGTTCCACAACTCCGTGGCGAACTGGATCACCCGTATCACGAGGTAGCTGCCGCCGACGGCCCAGGCCGGATCGCCGTGCCGGTCATCCACGCGCACCAGGTCGGCGCCGGATGCCGGCTCCGGGTTGCCGTGCCCCTCGACGAAGCCGAACAGATTCGTGGCGACGGGCCGCCCGGCGTCGATGCGCGCGCCCTCCCTGAACCCGGACATCCGCCACCGGACCGGAAGATCATCAACGATCGCTCCCGCCTCGCGGTCGGCCTCCTCGACGGTGTCGGCGCCCATCTGGACGAGCACGTCCCCGTGGCAGCGCCGCGGGTCCAGCACGTCGCCGGAGAACGCCGGCATGACCGCCAGCTGCCGGGGCCGGCGTGCGGCGAGACCGGCCCGGTCGAAGACCGACGCACCGAGCGCCACGGCGACCTCCACGCCGGCCGCGGCCGACTCGGCCCGCTCCGCGAGGCGGCGCAGGGCGCCCGCCACAGGCCGGCGTCCGGAGTCCTGGAGATCCAGGGCGACCAGGACCGTGTGCGGCCGGGGCGGAGAACTCAGCAACTCGGCCCGGGGACGGCCCGCACGGGGTGTGGAGCAGCCGCCGGCCCAGCCGACCGCGGCGAGAGTCCCGCCGGCGATCACCGCACGGCGGGTCAGCGCGGGCTGCGAGCGGAATGGGCTCGGCACGTGCACCACTCCTCGAGACAACCGAACGACGTCAGCGAGAAAGGTAGCGACGGCAACCTATGACCGGTATAGGGCGAACGACATATCGTCGACGCGCACGTCCTGGAACGACGGCTCCGCCGTCGGCCGGCCGAAGTGGTAGCCCTGTGCGTAGCGGTAGCCGAGCCGGTGCAGCTCTGCCGCCTGCTCCGCGGTCTCGACGCCCTCGGCCACGGCGGTCAGGCCGAGGCCGTTGCTGACCTGGATGAGGGCGGTGGCGATGACGGCGTCCTCGCCGGCCGTGGTGATCGAGTCGACGAAGGACTTGTCGACCTTGAGCACGTCCACGGGCACGGTCCGCAGCAGCCCCAGCGACGAGTGGCCGGTGCCGAAGTCGTCGAGCGCGATGCGTACGCCGAGATCGTGAAGATCCTGAACGGCCTGTACCGATCGCCCGCCGCCGAACACCGCGGTCTCGGTCACCTCGACGGTCAGCCAGGCGGCGGGCAGACCGGTGTCGCTCAGGACCGCCGCGACCACCGAGGCGAAGCCCGGCTCGGCGAGCTGGCGGGCCGACACGTTGACGCTCATGCGTTCCGGCGCCAGTTCGCCGTACCGGTTCCGCCATTGCACCGCCTGGGCGCAGGCGGTGTACAGGATCCACTCGCCCAGCTCGACGATCAGCCCGTTGCGTTCCGCGGCGGGGATGAACTGATCCGGCGCGATCATTCCGCGAACCGGGTGCTCCCAGCGCACCAGGGCCTCGACCGCCTCCATCCGCCCGGACGGCAGCGCGACGATCGGCTGGTACACGAGCCGGAACTGGCCGGCGTCCAGGGCGAGGCGCATCTCGGCGCCGAGCCAGGCCTGCTCGTCGGTGCGCTTGTCGAGCTCCGGCGTGTAGCGGCGGGGCCGGTCGTGGCTGGCCTTGGCCGCGTACATGGCGACGTCGGCGCGGCGCAGCACCTCGTACGGATCGCCGGTGCCGCCCCCGTCGGCGACGCCGATGCTGGCGCCGATGAGTAGTTCGTGGCCGCCGGCGGCGACCGGTGCCCGCAGCGCGTCGGCGAGCCGCCGCACGATCGCGTCGGCCTGGGCGTCCGTCGCGCCCGGCACCAGGACGGCGAATTCGTCGCCACCCATGCGGGCGACCAGGACGTCGGGGCGCAGCGTGGCACGCAGCCGCTGCGCGACCACGGTGAGCAGTTGGTCTCCGACGCCGTGACCCAGCCGGTCGTTGACGCCCTTGAAGTCGTTGAGGTCGAGCAGCGCCACCTGGATGGGCCCCGCGTGGAGCGCGGAACGCAGCTCCTGCTCGAAGCGGCGGCGGTTCGCCAGGCCGGTGAGCTCGTCGGCCATGGCCAGGCCCTGTAGCTGGTCCGCCTGCTCCTGGACCTGGCCGACGAAGCCCGACATGCGGACCACGACCAACAGGAACAGCAGGCCCGCGCCGATGGCGATGACGAACCGGTCGACGGGGTCACCCCCGATGCCGGGAATGAGCAGCAGGGCGGGTGCGAGCAGGGTACAGACGGCCAGCAGCAGCAGTCGGGCGCGGCCGACCCGGGCGTCGCCGGGCTGCTTCGCGACGGCACCCGCGGTCCGCATCGACGGGTGCAGCGCGGAGGCCGCCCAGCATGCGTACGACAGCAGGAAGGCGCCGTCCAGCAACTCGTCGTCGACGTCGGAGTACAGCGACAGCAGCGAGTATCCGACGTCGGCGATGAGCAGCAGCAGCGCGGCGCCGCCGAGCAGGCGGATGCTCGTGGACCGACGGCCGACGCCGGTGTAGAAGCGCGCCAGAATGGCGAGCAGAAGCACATCGACGGCCGGGTACGCCACGCCGAAGACCCGCTCGGACGTCGAGGCGCTCGCGTCGGAGGCGATCGGGTGCATCACGAACACCCAGAAGACGAGTCCCAGACCGACGGCGACGACGGCCGCGTCGATCAACGCCGCCACGTCGCGGACGCCCCGGCGCCTGTCACGCATCAGCATGAGCATCCCGGCCAGGATCAGCGGGTACGCGCTGAGGTAGAAGTAGTCGGCCGGTGACGGATAGGGCTCCTGGTGCAGGACGTACTTGTAGTACTGCCACACCAGGTCACCGATGACCCAGGCGACCAACCCGGCGGCGAACCAGTACCACATCACGGGCCGCCGGGCGCGGTGCAGGCGAACCCCGACGAGGATCAGGGCGGCGGAGACCACCCCGATGATGTTGTATACGACGTTGGTGGCCACGCCCTTGGGCAGCAGGTAGTAGCCGACCGTGAGCAGACAAGCTGCCGCCAGCCACCCCCACCAAAGCCTCTCGCGTCTCACGACCTGCCCTTTCGGACAGGTAGACCACCACCTGAGCCGCCGCCGGTCTCGGAGACACCGGTCACACCTGCTGTGATTCGGCGCATAACCACTCATTCATCGAGGCACGCGGCCGATCTCCGGCGGCATGACCAAGCGCGGTGTACGGCTGCTCGTCGTCTCGGGCGCGGTCGCAACCGTCGCGGAAATGATCTTGAGCGGTAAGCCGGCCGGCGACGTGCTGTATCTGAGTGCCGCGGTGCCGCTCTGCGGCCTGGCGTGGTGGGGCGCGCTACGCCGGCGTGCGGACGGAGTTCGGCACGTCTGGGCGCTTCTCGCGCTCATCTTGAGCATGTCTGTCTCCGGCGACATCGTTCAGACCTGGCAGCACTACCACGGTGGTGCCCCTCTCGCGGGTGCGTCCGACGTCCTGTGGCTCGGCACCTACCCGCTGCAGGTCGTCGCGCTGCTCCTGATGACACGCCGCCGCGCGGCCGGTCAGTTCCGCGCCGCCGCTCTCGACGCGCTGACGCTGACCACCGCCGCCGCGCTCGCGTCGTACCTCTTCTTCGTCGAACCGCTGTTCGCGCAGGGCGGGCTGACGGTCGCCGAGACCCTGGTCCCGGCCGCCTACCCCCTCGGCGACGTGGCCCTGCTGGCCTGCGTACTGATGCTGGTGCTGTCCCCCGGGCGGCGCGGCGGCCCCACCCGGCTGCTGCTGCTGTCCGCCGGCATGGGCCTGTTCGTCAACGTCGGCTACAGCCTGATGCTCTACGTGAACGACTACGGGCTGGCGGACCGGCTTGCCGCACTGCCGCTGCTCGCCAACGTCGTCATCACCGCCGTGATCCTGCACCCCGACCGCGACGAGCTGACCACGCCCGGCAAGCAGTCGACCAAACTGCATCCGGCCCGCGGGGTCTTCCTGGGCGTGGCACTGATGACCGCGCCGATGATGGCCGTCCTGCACTCCAACCTGGAGTCCCGGGCCTGGCTCGTCGCGCTGATAGCCACCGCGGTCTGCGCGGGGCTGGTCGTGGCCAGGTTCATGAACGCCGTACGGGAACAGGAGCGCGCGCAGGCGCAGCTCGCCTTCCAGGTGTCGCACGACCCGCTGACCGGCCTGGCCAACCGCGCCCTGCTGAGCGAGCACCTGCACCGGGACGGACCCTCGGTGCTGCTCTACCTGGATCTGGACGGCTTCAAGGAAGTCAACGACACGCAGGGCCACGACGCGGGAGACGCGGTGCTGAAGGCGGTGGCCGACCGGCTCACCCGGGCGGTGCGCGCCGACGATGTGGTCGCCCGCCTCGGCGGGGACGAGTTCGTCGTGGCCTGCCCCGGCGCCACCATCGACGACAGCGTGGTGCTGGCCGAGCGCATCCTGCGTGACGTCGACGCCCCGATACCGTTCGGTGACACGCTATTGACGGTGAGCGTCAGCATCGGCATCGCCGCGCACGATGCCGGCCCGGACGTCTCCCCCGCGCTCGTCCTGCGCTCGGCCGACGAGGCGATGTACAAGGCCAAGCGCCTCGGGCACGGACGGTGGATGCTCGCCGGATAGGCCGTTCACTGGAAGTCGCAGCCGGGGTTGGGGTCGTCCACCGACAAGGGGCTGCCGGTCGGTAGGACGTAGAGCACGTCGAGCACCAGCGGGGTGGTGCCGAGGTTGCGGCCGATGTGAATGTTCGCCGGACCCGGTGGCTCCACGATGGAGGATCCGGCCGGATAGACGCCGTCGGACTCGCAGGTGGCGCCGAAGTGGTTCAGCGTGCCCTGCTTGACCCGGCCGTAGAGGGTGCCGTTGTGGTGATGCCATCCGGTGCTCTGCCCGGCCGGCAGGGTGATCTCTCGCATGATGTAGTCGGTGTCGCCGACGGTTCGCTGCCAGATGATCCTGCCGGACACACCGGGGCCCGGCGGGGTGGCGTGCGCGGCGCCGCTGACGAGTGCGCTGCCCGCGATGACGGCGGCGGCGAGTCCGGTCCGCAGACCGTGGCGCTCGATCGGCATCTGGTGACAAGTCCTTCCCGGTGTTGCAACGGGCGAGCCCCCACGCGCCCGCACCGTGACCCTACACAGGCGGCGAGCGTATTAGGTGGATTGCTCCCGGTCGGGAGCTGTGCTGAATGGCGTGCTCGGTGAATTTCACGCCGCCCGCCGGGGTGGTGAGGGTCCGATATCGTGAATCCACGACTGGGTAGCGCCGACGAGCCGGCGGTGAACGATGCGGCAGGGACTCCAAGTACGAGGATCGAAGTTTCTTGGTGGCGCGTTGACCGGGGTCATCGCCCTCGGCATCGTGGCCTTCTGGGCCGCCGTCGCCGCCATCATCTGGCAGGCGTTGAAGCCGTATCGCATGGTCGTGGTGGACCTGTGGGAATTGATCCCGGCCGGCGCCCGCCCCGAGGTCGGGCTCGGGCTCGCGATCGCGGGTGGTGTCCTGCTGATCCTCTTCGTCATCGCAGGCGTCGTCGGCAAGGGCGAGCCCGCGCAGTACGGCGGCACAGCCCGTGAGACGTACGTCGGCGTCGACGTCGACGAGGCCGACATCGACGTCTCCGGCATGTAAGCCGGCCGCGGCCTCCCCGCCACACGCCCGCGCCGGTGGCGAGTCGGGCATCAACGGGGGCGGGGGCCCGCGGACTGCTGACGCGGTGCGCTCAGCCGGTGGTGATCGGCAGCGTGGCGTGGCCGCGCAGGACCAGCCGATCGCGGCGTTCGGGTGTGCCGGCCAGGCTCAGCCGCGGCAGCATGGTCAGCAGTAGCGGGAACGCGACCTGCGCCTCCAGCCTGGCCAGCGGCGCGCCGAGGCAGTAGTGGGCCCCGCCGCCGAAGGAGACCGGCTGGATGTTCGGACGGTCCGGGTCGAACCGGTGCGGGTCGCGGTAGCGTGCCGGGTCCCGGTTGGCGCAGCCGAGCAGGAGGGTCAGCTCCACGCCGCCGCCGAGCCGCGGCCCGTCGTCGAGCTCCAGCGGGCCGGCCGTGTATCGGGAGGTGAGCTGCACCGGGGAGTCGTACCGGAGGATCTCCTCCACGAACGCGGGGGCGAGGTCCGGGTCGGCCCGCAGCCGGTCCGCCTGCTCCGGGTGCTCCAGCAGGATCTGCAGGCCGGTACCGAGCAGGTTGGTGGTGGTCTCGAAGCCGGCGACCAACAGCAGCACCAGGTTCGCGAGCAGTTCCTCGCCGCTCAGCCCGGGACCGGTCTCGTCGTCGTGCGCGCCGACGAGCGCGCTGGTCAGGTCCTCCTCCGGGGCGCGCCGGCGCTCCTCGATCAACCCTGCGAAGTACGCTTCGAGCTCACGGGCGGCCACGTCGGCGAGCCTCATCTCCTCGCCGGTGCTGACCGGCTCCAGCACCACGGTCAGGTCCGCGGCACGTTGCCGGAACCACGGCCGGTCCGCCTCCGGCACGCCGAGCAGGGCGCAGATCACGCCGATCGGCAGCGGGTACGCGAACACGCTCATGAAGTCCGCACTCGCGGGCATGGCTTTGATCAGATCCTCGACCTGGCCCGCGATGAGGTCCCGCATCGCGGTGACCCGTCGCGCGGTGAAGGTGGCCGCGGCCGCCCGGCGAACCCGGGAATGGTCCGGCGGGTTGTTCTTCAGCATGGACAGCACGATCGAGGCGACGCCGCGGTTCTGCCGCCAGCCCGGCCAGAACCCGTCGTAGTCGGCAGGGTCCGCGACGCGCAGGCCCGGGTGACGCAGCAGGCTGTCGGTGAGAGCGTGGGTGGTGACGAACCAGCGGCCGTCGAGCGCCTGGAAGATCGGCGCATGTGCCCGGATCACGTCATAGGCGGGGTACGGATCGAGGCGCCCCTCCGGCTGAAACAGCGATGCCACCGCGCTCTGATAGTCCATGCCCCGCTGCTCCCCAGTAGACGGATGCGAAAAATCCCCATCATGCCCGGCGCACGCCAGTCGGCGCGGGGGTGCGATCGCATCTGGCCATCGGCAGACGGCATGGCCAGAATCGATTGTCGCGTCTAACCTGGCCGGGCACACGTCAAGGCTTTGGAGCCACTGGCGGAGGAGCGATGGTTCGGTAGGTGCGCGGTACTGCACAACACCGCAGGGAAGCCCGAGGAGATCTACTTCTGGGGGTTCTCCGGAGATTAGCCTTCCCCACCGGGGTACTCGTGATGGCACCGGACTCGATCGTCCCGTGCGACGATGTCGGGATGAAGTCGAGGCAGCCGGCCGCCTGACGTGAGGCCTATCGGCACCGCCGCCGCTTGGGCCGAGCAGCAGGTCGCCTCAGTCCGCGACGATCCGGCAGGTCGGATCGCCCTGATGCGGCGCTGCTACTACGGCCCGCTCGGCAAAGCCCCGCGGCACCTGCCGTTCCGCCGAGCGGCGATGTCGTTCATGCGATGGCAACTCCGCCGCGGTCTGCTGCGCCCGCCTGCCGACGACCACCCCGGCAGCCCATGGTGGCGGGCGGTCAACGAGCGCATCCTCCGGGACGGCTGCGAGGCGGTGGCCTTGAGCGGGGATCTCCCCGGGCCGGCCTCCTCCCGGACGGTCGACTTCTGGATGTCCTTCGCCCGCAACCCGACCGCCCGGACCTGGTACCAGGCCCACAACGGCAGCGTCGTGGCGGCCTACCTCGGGCACCGCGCCCTGGCGGACGCGGAGAACGAGGCCGAGCGCTTCTTCATGAACGTCGTGCTCTGCCGGGTCCTGTACGCACACGCCCTCGTCGCCGCCCCCCGGATCTCGCTGGGCCGGCTGGCACCCCTCGCCCCGCTCCTCGGTGACCCGCGACTGGGCATGACCGGCATCTTCCTGCAGCTCTCCCGCGTGCTCCCGGACGAGTACCCGCTCCGCGACACGGCACGCTCCTACCTGAGGAACGAACTCGGCTTCGGCCGGCTCCTCGACTACGGGATCATCACTCCGCGGCTGCGGCACCTCTACGAATGGTCGGCCGACAAACTCGAAGCGCCGGGCCTGCTGGACCACATCCGCGACGGAGCCCTGACCTACGCCTGGCCGTACGAGGATCGCGACGTCTGGCAACCACCGAGGTCCCTCATCATCGCGATGGCCCAGCGGGCACTGCCACCACAGCGAAGCCGCTGAGCGAAGCGTGTACCGGGGTGCGCGGCGTGACGCCTCGGGGCGCCACGCCGCACCGCGTCAGGCGCAGGTGTGCTGCCAGTTCCAGCCGATGAAGCTGTGGCGCAGGTCCACCGTCTCGGTGCAGGTCGCCGACCCGTCACCGTTCAGGACCACCGAGGTGTCGTGGATGTTGGCGTAGTAGTGGCCCGTCGGGTCGAAAATGCCCCGGTAGGAGAACTCCGCGTGGCCGGTGTGGGAGGCGGCGGCGCACTCGGCCGGGCAACCGCCCTTGTTGCTGGTGGATGCCACCGACCAGCCGGCGTTCCACGGCTCGCGGTTGTGACGCGTCGAAATGGTGGTGGAGCTGCCGGTGACCAGGCCGCCCGCGGTGCTGACCGTGCTGTCGGTGTAGAGCGCGGTCATCAGGATGCGGCAGCAGTCGTACATCTCGGACGAGGTGTGGTACGTCGCCGTCGCGTCGAGCGCGTTCACGGCCGGTGTGCTCACGAACTCGACCGGGCCCCGGACGACCTGGCAGTTCGCGCCGATGGTGACGGTCTGGCGGGCGGACCTGCCCACCGGAGGTGCCGGCAGGTCGCTGGTGAGGCGCACCGCGCCGCAGTCCTCGCCGGCGGGCCGTGTCCCCGTCGCCGTCGCCATTGGAGCGGCGTCAGCGGGACCGGCCGCGACGATGAGCCCGGTCGCGGCCAGCAGCAGAATGATGGTCTTACGTCGCATGTGTCTCCCAAGGGGTGGGTTTGCGTGCACCTGATCTTGCACGAACCACGCGAACCGCCATCACACCGGGGCCATCGATGAAGGTGCCCCTCCGCCGCGAGACACCCCCTAGGACGCCAGGGCGTCGGCGTCCCGCCAGCGACGCGATGTCGACCCGGCCGGCGTCGCGGCCTGTTCGATCCGGTTGCGGCCGGTGCGTTTCGCGACGTAGAGGGCTTCGTCGGCCTGGCTGAGTACGCTGCTCTGCGTGCTTCGGGGGGTGGCCACGGACACGCCGATGCTGATCGTGACGGGTAGTTCTCCCGTGATGGGTTGCCAGGGGTGATCGGCGATGGCGTGGCGAACCTGCTCCAGGCGGTCCAGGGCGGCGTCGGCCTCGGTGCCGCGCAGCACGAGGAGGAACTCCTCGCCGCCGAGGCGGGCGGCGAAGCCGTCGATGCCGACGTCGACGGCGTCGAGCAGGCCGGCGACGATCGTGAGGACCTGGTCGCCGGTTTCGTGGGACAGGGTGTCGTTGACGCGTTTGAAGTGGTCGAGGTCGAGCAGGGCGATGGTCACCGGGGAGCTGTCGGTGGCGGCGCGGTGCAGCAGCGGTGGCAGGTGCTCGTCGACGTAGCGGCGGTTGCGAAGGCCGGTGAGGGCGTCGCGGAGGGCCTGTTCGCGGAACCATTCGGCTTGGCGGCGGGCTTCGGCGACCTCGAACATGACCTGCCGGTTGCGGGCCTGGACCTCGCGCTCGGCCGAGCTGAGGCGTTCCTGGGCGGCGTTGTAGTCGCACAGCGCGAGGTAGGCGTTCTCGAAGTCACCGCGGGCGGCGTGGACCTGGGACAGCTCGGACAGCGCTTCGGCGGCGTTGTACGTCAGGGCCAGCCGCTCGCTCTCCAGCTGCACGTGTGCGATCGTGCTCAGGGCCGCGGCCAGGTCGCCCTTGCGCCGTTGTACCAGGGCGAGGGTGAGCAGCAGATCCGTCTCGGCGTCCAGGTCCTGCGTCAGGTCCTCGCCGTGCAGGGCGGCGAGCGCGGCCCGGGCGGCCCGCTCCGCGGCGTCATGGTCGCCACACAGGGTCTCGACCCGCGCCACGGTGTCCAGCACCGAGTAGCCGAGCGGCATCCCGTGCGCCTCCACCACGGCGCGCAGCCGCGCGAGTACGGCTCGGGCCCGCTCCCCGTTGCCCTCCTCGTACTCCGCGTACGCGTAGTTGTTGAGCGCCATGATCTGGCGGTACACGTTGCCGGTTCCGACCGCCAGCCGGTCGGCCTCCTCGTAGCGTTCGCGCGCGGCCTCGGCGGAGCCGGTCCGGGCGAACGCGTCGGCGAGCTTGATCAGGTTGGCGATCCGGATCGACAGCGGGGTGGTGTCGTCCAGCGCGTTCACGCACTGGAGGCAGTGGTCCAGGGACGCGCCCATGTCGCCCATCGCCCGGTGGATCCGGGCCATGACCCGGTGGGCGCTCGCCTGGAGCTGACGGCATCCGTGCACCCCGGCCCAGTCCAGCACGTCGGACAGGATGCGTGCCGAAGCCGCGAGGTCACCGCGGTACTCGTGCAGGGTGGCGCGAAGCAGCCGGGTGCGCCAGAGCAGCACGGTCTCACCCTGCGCCTCGGCGGCCGCCTCGAGCTCGTCCGCGATGCGTTCCGTCGAGGCGACGTCGAAGTCGGCCCCGTCCTCGAACTCGTCGAGCATCCGGGCCGCCGCGGCGGGATCCAACGGCGCGGCAGGGCTACGCGGGGCGGCAGGGTCCGGAACTATGGTGGGTTCCGCCTGCGACACACCATTCATCTCGCCCCCGCTCTCGAGTCCGCTCACCCCTTCATCGACCGCGGCGCGGGCAACCTGAAAGAGTCTCGGCGCCGACTGCGGTGTTCCTCCGGAGCCGCCGCACGACCCGCTGGTCTCACCGGTCCCACGAAGATCGAGGCCGGATAGCCTGGTGGCTATCCGGCCTGGTCAGGCTCGCCTACCGCCAGAAAACGGCCGCAGTGGTCATGCCGCCGGCGACCGTACCGTGGATGTTGACGCCTTCAACCCACGTCGAGTAGGCGGGAAGGACCACGAAGGCCCCGTTCTCGTAGATCCACGCCTTCTGCATGAGCGAAGCCGCCCGGGTGTGCCCTGCGATCCGCGCTCCGTCAGAACTGACGGCCGAGACGGTCAGCACGCCCTCGAGCGGCGGCCGGCCGATCCGGGCACGCCGCCAGTGCACTCCGTCCGCGGGGTTTGCTTCGTACGTCCAGGTGACGAGCTCGTCGTTCGCCACACCGACGATCTTGCGCCCGTCGGCGCTGATCGCACCCGCCACGGTCCGGTTGTCGGTGCCGCCCGGCAGCAGATGCAGCCCTGTACCGCCGCCGACCCGGCTGCCGTCGACGAAGGCGGTCGTCGCGCACGTCCCGCACTCGTTGAGGTAGCCCGTGACGATGTCGCCGGTGGCGATTCCCGTCACCATGCCGGCTCCCGCCCCGATCGGCAGGTTGCGGCCTCCGCGGATGCGCACGGGCCGGGCAGCGCTGTTCGAGGTCGCCATGCGGCCGGCGATGTGCCCGTCGTTGCTGATCGCCTCTGCCCAGGAACTCTCGTTGTTGCCGGTCAGCAGCGTGTAGGAGCCGTCGGGCTCCCAGCGCACCGGCTTCCGCTTCAGGTACCCGGACTTCGGGCCGACCCAACCTACGATGACGCCCGAGTCGTTGATGTCCGTCGCGGCGCTGGCGGCATACCCGGGAACGTCGGTCAGGTTCAGCGGCAGGCCGTCCACCCACTTGACGGCCTTGCTGCCGGTCTGGCCGACGATCACGTTCCCGTTGTTGATCGCCTTCGTGTACGGGATTGAATCGTCTGCGGACCATCCATGCAGGAGCCCGATCATGCGGGCGGGAGTCGTGGGGTCGGCGCTCGCGACCGACGGCGCGAACGCGGCGCCGACCATGAGGGTGATGACAGCGGCCAGGGTGACGCGACGTAGGCGCATGGATCCTCTTCTGCACGGATGCGGGGTCCCGGTCGGGTACGGCTCGAGCGGCAACGGGCATCGTTGCAGCGGCCCCGGCGGGATCACATCTAGCAAACGACATATTTCAATGAGGCCGTGGGCGGTGGCCAGACGTCGCGAGCTTGGCGCGCACCTGGTCGGCGTCGGGGTGGCGGGCTCCGTCCAGCAGCTCCAGCGACCGGCTCCAGGTGGCCCTCGCCTCCGCCGGGCGGCCCAGCGCCTCTTGCGAGTCGCCGGCGTGGTCCAGGACGGTGGCCATGAGGTATGTGTCGCCGTGCTCCTCGAACAGCGCGAACGATCGCAGGAAGAAGGTCAGCGCGGTCTCGTGCTCCCCGCCGCTCTGGTGGATCACGCCGAGGCTGTCGAGCGTGTGAGCCTCGCCCAGCGCGTTGCCGGTGGCCCGGTGGATCTCCAGCGCCGCCGAGCAGCACTCCACCGCCTCGTGGAACTCGCCGAGGTGGGCGTGGTGCCAGCCGACCGAGTTGAGCGCGCTCGCCTGACCGGGAAGGTTGCCCGCCGCCCGGCACAGCTCCAGCGCGGCGCCGCTGTGCCGGAGTGCCGCGCGGTGATCATCCCGGAGCGTGCCGAGGAAGCTCAGCCCGAAGTGTGCGCTGGTCTGGCCGTTGACGTCACCAAGATCGGCGAACTCCCCGAGCGCCGTAAGCAGGTTCTCCCGCGCCGCACTGTGGTGGCCGACGTGGGTCTGCGCACCGCCGAGAGCCCGCCGCGCCTGGGCCCGGCCGGCCGGATCGCCGGCCCGCTCCGCCGCCGCGAGCGCGGTGCGCTGCGCGCGGAGTTGCTCCGCGAAAAGACCGCGGCGGTTCAGGAACGTGATCAGCGACCACGCGATCTGCCAGGCATGGCGGTGGAACCCGGTGGCCGCCGCCTCGTCCACGATGGAGAGCAGCACCTGTCGTTCGAGCGCGAACCAGGCGGTCGCGGCCGCCCGGCCCGGCGGCCGCTCGACGGCCAGGCCCGGCGACGGTTCGTCCAGCGGGATCGGCTTCAGATGGGACTCGATCATCAGCGTGTTCGCCGCGTGCGCACTGTGCAGATAGTGGTCGAACATCCGGCGCCGGGCGGCCGTCCGGTCCGCCTCGCCGTCGACAGCGTGCGCGAGTTCCGCAGCGTACGACCGGAGCAGGTCGTGAACGGTGAACCGCCCCTGCGCCGACTCGTTGACCAGGCTGGTGTTGACCAGCTCGGCCAGGCGCGCCCGCGCCGCCATGACGGGCTCGCCGAGCAGGCTCGCGGCGGCCGCCGTGCCGAGATCGGCGCCCGGGTGGAGGCCGAGCAGCCGGAAGAGGCGGGCGGCACCGGCGGACAGGCCGTGGTACGACCACGAGAAGACCGCCCGCACGTCGGTCGAGGCGTCGTTGCCGGACAGCGCCTCCAGCCCGCCCACCCGCTCGGACCTCGGACACTCGAGCATCGATCGGCGCGTCGCGTGCGCGGACACGATGCTCAACGCGAGCGGCAGGCCGGCGCAGCGATCGACCAGGTCGTCCACCGCGGCCGGCCGTACGGTCGTCCGGACCGCGCCCAGCCGGCGGTAGACCAGCTCCCGGGCCTCCGGGTCGGTGAGCAACCGCAGCGGCAGCGGATGCGCGTCCTCGACCGCCACCAGCGACGTCAGGCGCCGCCGGCTGGTCACCACGACCAGCGAGGTCCCGCTGCCGGGGATCAGCGGACGGACCTGCTCGGCGTCGAGGGCGTTGTCCAGCACGACGAGTACCCGCTTGCCGGCCAGCATGCTGCGGAACAGCCCGACCTGGGCGTCCAGGTCCGCGGGAATCCGCTGCTGCGCGACACCGAGCGCGTCCAGCAGGCCGCGAACCGCCTCGCTCGTGCTGACCGGTTTGCCCCCCGGCGAGAAGCCACGCAGGTCGATGAAGAGCTGACCGTCCGGGAACCGTTCCGTGGCGCCGTGTGCCCAGTGGATGACCAGCGTGGTCTTCCCGATGCCGCCGGGGCCGTCGACCGCCGCAACCACCACCCGCCCGCGCGACTCGGATTCGTCGGCCAGCTCGTCGAGCTGCGCCAGCTCCCGCGCCCGGCCGACGAAGTGCCGGATCTCGGCCGGCAACTGGCGCGGGGTGACGCCGTCGCGGCGCGCCGGCATGACCGGCAACGGGGGTGGCACGGGCGTTTCCGGCGGCTGCCCGGTCCCGCCCGGCGCCTCGACCGGCTCCTCGACCGGCTCCGACCGGTGATCGGCCGATGCGGGAACCTGGCGGCGGAGCACCCGCAGGTAGGCCTCGTGCAGCTCCGCGCCCGGCTCGATGCCGAGCTCGTTCGTCAGCCGCCGGCGGACCTCGGCGAAGAGGGTCAGCGCCGCGGCCTGACCGCCGGAGCCGGCCAGCGCGAGGATCAGCCGGGCGGCCAGGCCCTCGTGCAGGGGTTCGCCGTCGAACGCGGCGCCGACCCGCTCGACCGCCTCCTCGTATCGGCCGGCGGCTATGGCGAGGTCGCCGTACGCGACGGCGGCGGCCAGCCGCTGCCGCGCGACCGCCACCGTGGCCGGGTGCCGGCTCAGCCGTTCGCCGGCGCCCGCCAGCACCGGGCCGCGCCAGAGGTCGAGGGCGTCGCCGAACAGCCGGGCCGCGCCCTCGGCGTCGCCCGCGTCGCGCGCCTGCGCGGCGACGCCGGTCAGCCGGGTGAAGGTCGTCAGGTCGAGCTCGTCGCCGTCCAGCTCCAGGCGGTAGCCGGACCGCACGTGGCGCAACGTCCGGGCCTGACCGCGCAGCTGCCGTGCCGGCTCCAGAATCGCCCGCACCTGCGCGACATACGTGTGCACCAGTCGCAGGCAGGACCGCGGCGGCTTCTCGCCCCACAGCACGTCGACGATCTCATCGGTCGACACGACCAGGCCGGGTTGGACCGCCACCAGGCTGAGCAGGTCGCCCTGCATCCGTGAGCGCACCTCGACGGCCGCGCCCCCGCGCTGGACGCCGAGCGGGCCGAGCACCCCGATCCAGAGCCGCGCCGCGCCGGGACCCGGCCGCGACGCCGCCGGGAGCTGAGCGAGCAGGCTCGCGGTCTCGGCCTCGGAGAGCCCGAGCGTCACGGCGAGCCGGCCGAGGGCCGCCGGCCGGGGCGCGTCGACCCGGTTGTGCTCGATGTCGCGCAACGCCCGCACACTGATCCCGCTGCGGACGGCGACCTCGCGCTGGGTGAGCCCAACGCGCAGCCGGCGACCACGGAGCTGATCGCCGATGGTGGCCGGTGAACGTCTGTGGCGCACTGCCAGGCCCCCGCCCGGTCGTATCGGCGTGATGGTGTCTCGGTGCCATTGCCGTCCGAAGTCCTCGGCGGACCGTCCGCCGGCAATCATATCGGTCACGGTCGATCTTCCGGTCCGTTCTGCCGCCCGCGCCGCCGCCACCGGACGGCCCCGCGCCGCATGGCGTGGCCGCCCGCGCCGGTAGCGGCGGTGGACGCGGCGGCCGGACCCGGCGTAGTCCGCACGCAGAACGGCTGGGGTCGCGCTGGGGTCGGCCGCCCATCGGCGGCCCCTACCGTGCAGGCATCCCTTGACGTCGGAGAAGGCGAGCGCTCGCATGCGTACGGTGGTGGACGCGATCAGCGGCCGGCGCGGCGGCCGGGGCACCCTGGCGATCGGCAGCTCCGAACGGGCCACGGTCCCCTGGGGCGAGGTGCATCGCCGGGCCCGGCTGGTCGCGCGCGATCTGACGGCCCGGGGCGTACAGCCCGGCGACCGGGTGGCGCTGCTCGGCGAGAGCCACGTCGACCTGGTCGTCGCGCTGCAGGCCACCTGGCTGGCCGGCGCGGCGGTCACCGTACTGCCCCTGCCCGTCCCGTCCGTTGAGGGACCGGCCTATGTGGATCACCTGCGGCGGATCGTCACGGATGCCCGGCCCCGCCTCGCGCTCGCCGGCGATCCGGACGGGCTGGGCGCCGCCGCGATCACGCCGGTCGTGCCGGTGGCCGACCTGCACGCGGTGGCGGCCGCGGCGACCGATCCCGGCGCCCCGGCCTCGGCCCCGGCGCCGGTGAGCCCCGCGGACCTGGCGGTGCTGCAGTACACGAGCGGCTCTACCCGCTCGCCGCGCGGCGTGCCGGTGACCCACGGGCAGCTGGCCGCCAACCTGGACGCGATCCTCATCGCGACCGACCATGATCGGGTACACGGCAGCACGTTGAGCTGGCTGCCGCTCTATCACGACATGGGGCTCGTCGGCATCCTCTGCACCTCAATGACCTGCGGTTGCGACCTCACCCTGCTACCCACCGCCGGGTTCGCCGCCCAGCCCCGCAGCTGGCTCGAGCAGATCGCCGCGACCGGCGCCACCGTGACCGCCGCGCCGAACTTCGCCTGGGCGCTGGCCGCCCGCCTGCTGCGCGCGATCCCGGCGCCCGACCCGGCCGTCGACCTGCGCTCCCTGCGGTGCGCCGCCTCCGGCGGGGAGCCGATCGACCCGGTCGCGATGGCCGGGTTCCTCGCCTCGGCGACGCCCCACGGATTCGATCCGGGCGCCTTCGTCTGCGCGTACGGGCTGGCCGAGGCGACCCTCGCGGTCACCGTGTCGAGGCCGGGCGCGGGCCTGCGGACCGACACGGTGGACCGGGAGGCACTGGAGCGCCGGGGCGCCGCCGTCCCGGCGGGCACCGGCCGGGCGCTGACCAGGCTGGGACGGCCGGTGCCCGGCACCCGGGTCCGGATCGTCGCGGCCGGTACCGGCGGTGAGGCACGGGTGCTGGCGGACCGTCGAGTCGGCCGGATCGAGGTCGCCGGGCCCGGTGTGACCGGCGGCTACTGGGGGGCGCCGGCCGCCGCATCCGATGGCTGGCTGCCGACCGGTGACCTCGGTTATCTCACCGGGGGTGAGCTGGTCGTCTGCGGACGCGCGGCGGACCTGCTCTTCGCCGCCGGCCGCAATATCCACCCACAGGACGTCGAGGCGCTGGCGGTCGAGGTGCCCCGGGTGCGCGCCGGCGGCGCCGCGGCCTTCGGGGTACCCGGCGGCGGAATCGCCGACCGGCTCGCGGTGGTGGTCGAGTCGCCGAGCTGGGCGGACGCCGACGAGGCGGAGTCGGTATGCGCGGCGGTCCGCGGCGCGATCGTGGCCGGCCTCGGGCTGGCCCCGCGCCAGGTCGCCGTCGTGCCGCCAGGAGAACTGGCCCGCACGTCCTCCGGAAAGCTGCGCCGCCACGAGATCCGCGCCCGGCTGCTCGCCGGGACCCTGCCCACCGCTGCGGTCGGCGCCGCATCGACACCGCCCGGAAAGGCACGCCGATGACATCTGTCCCCACTGGACGAGACGAGGAACCCGGCCGCCGTGAGGAACGGCGGCGCGAACTGGCCGCCGCCGTGGACCGGGATCCGGCGGAGCTGCCGGACCAGGCGCACCTCACCGACGACCTGGCGCTGGACAGCCTCGACATGCTCAGCATGCTCACCTGGATGCAGACACACGGCGTGACGAACGCCGACGGCCGGAACCTGCGCCGGGTCGGTCAGGTCCTCGACCTCGTCGGCCGTGCCGGCGACCGCGCCGGGCTGTCCGTCGTCGTCACCGCGGCGCCGCCCGGCACGGGCTGGATCGCGGCGGCGACCACGCCGCCGCGCCCGGACCGGCGGCAGGACAAGCTGGTGCCGGTGCTCAACGACGCCGCCTACCTGCTGAGCCCGATCCAGGAGGAGGATCTGCCCTTCCTCTACACGCTGGCGACGCATCCCGAGGTCTCCTACCGCTGGCGGTACCGGGGCAACCCGCCTCCGCCGGAGCGGTTCGCGGCCGACCTGTGGGGCAACGTGCTGGTCCAGCTGATCGCCCGCACCGCCGCCGACAGCCGCCCGGCGGGGCTCGTCGTCGCGTACGACGCGGATCTGGCGCACGGGCACGCGCTGCTCGGGGCGGTCTTCGCGCCCGAGCACGCCGGCACCGGCCTCCCGGCCGGCGCGTCGGCGCTGTTCGCGCGGTACCTGTTCCACACCTTCCCGCTGCGCAAGCTCTACCTGGAGATTCCGGGGTTCAACTGGGACCAGGTCCGCAGCGGTGCGGGCCGCCTCTTCACGGTGGAGGGCGTCCTGCGGGCGCATGACTTCTACGCCGGACGCTACTGGGACAAGCGCCTGTGCGCGATCTACCGGCCGGGCGGCGAACCGCGACCCGACCCCGCGGAGTGAAGCTGCCGCCGGTCCTGCCGCTCGCCGCCGCAGCCGCTCCGGAAGGGCAGGTGGGGCGTGGTGCGAACGGGCACCGTGGCCGGGGTGGCGATGGGGTTGGGGTGGCGACCGGCGTCACTAGCGTCCGGGCCATCAAGACCGCGCCGAGCGGCGCGGCCCGGGAGGGAGACGGTGATGAAGCTTAGAGGAGTGCGGACGCTGGCGTTGGGGGCGGCCGTGACGTCCGCGGCCGGTGGCATGGTCGGCGTCGCGGCCGGTCCGGCGAACGCGTCGCTGGCCGAGTGCGGGTCCGGGTACTTGTGCGCGTTCGCGGCGGCCAACTACAACGCGACGCCCGGAAGGGTGGCCGGCAACAACAACGACCTGCTGCAGTACCCGTCGTTCGACAATGCCGTGTCGATCTTCAACAACGGCGCCTCGTGCGGCGTGACGATCTGGAACGGGCGCAACCGGACCGGTACCAGCGTCTACCTGCCGCGCGGCACGGGCTACAGCAACCTCAACACGCAGAACCCGCCGTTCTACAAGAACGTCGCCTCGAACCACTGGTGCTGATGAGGTGAGAACACGCAGCGGACTTCCTGCCGTCGTGGCGGTGTCGGTCGCGCTGGTGGCCGGATGCGGTGACGCCTCCGGCCACGCGCGCCCCGACGTGCCACACCCGTTCGGCGGGGCGGCGCACATCCCGGTCGCGGAGCGGAGACTGTTCGCCGCGGCCGAGGAGGAGTTGGTGGCGGACTGCATGCGGGGCCGCGGCCTGCGATATCTGCCGCAGCCGCCGGCCGAGGCCGCCGGACCGGAGGAGACCGGCGCGGCGGTATACGGCCTGATCGGGCCGCGGGAGGCCCGGTTGCACGGGTACGGGATGGGTGAACGCCTGGTGGCGACACCGTCCTCGTCCGGCGGGGCGGCGATGCCTGTTGGCGCGAACGCCGCGATGCGAGCGGCGATGACCGCGCGGGAGCGCCGGGCCTGGGACGGGGCACTGCTGGGTACGCCGGGCCGCGAGGCTCGGATCGAGGTCGACGGCAATGTGTTCACCTATGCGCCGGACGCCTGCGTGACGCGCGCCCGCCAGGACCTCTTCGGGACGGACTGGGACCGCCTCCGGGTGACCGCGGAGGCGGCGGTGAGCGCCGTGGCCGCCCGGGTCTGGCGTGACCCCGCGATGACCGCCGCGGTGGCCCGCTGGTCGGAGTGCATGGCCGGGAAGGGCCACGACCTCCGCGCACCCGCCGAGGCTCGCGCTGTGGTCGACCGGGCGTTGTCCGGCGCCGCAGGCGGGAACCGGGCCGGCTTCGCGGCCGCCCTGCGACTCGAGCACGAGACGGCCATCGCGGACGCCGACTGCCAGTGCGACAGCGGCATCTGGGAGGCCGTTGTCTCCGCACAGCGCGCGGCCGAGCGCGGGACACCCGCCACCGCCTCCGCCGCCGTTTCGTCGCTGCGCGCCGCACGCGTGAAAGCTCTCGAGGCGGCCCGCCGCATCACCGCGACGGCGCCGCCGCCAACTCGATGAGACCGACCGGTCACCGCAGGTCCGGAACCTGCTGTCTGCACTGCACACAGGGGCACGATCTACCGCAGATGCCACTTGCTGGTCGTCCGGCCGCAGAAGCGGTGTTCCCGGACTCGATCGCCGTCCTGCTGAGCTGAGCCCGGTCAGGAGCGCGGACATCGTGTGCATTCCTACTGCGGGCATCGTGTGCATACTTGCCCCCGGACATGGATTCCCGGCCATTGAGCTGGTGGCCGTCGGCAAGGGGCGGGCGATGGGGCAGAGCACGGTGGAACACCCGCGGCAGGCGGCCGGTGAAGTGGGTGCGGTGGCCGACGGTGATCTCAGGCAGCTGCTGGCGGGCCTGACGGCGGTACGTGACGGCGACTTCCGCACCCGGCTACCGGAGGACGGCGACGGTCTCCTCGGCGAGATCGCCACCGTCTTCAACGGCATGGTCGACCAGTTGTCGCTGTTCACCTCGGAGGTGACCCGGGTCGCCAGAGAGGTGGGCACCGAGGGACAACTCGGCGGCCAGGCCGACGTGCCCGGCGTCTCCGGAACGTGGAAGGACCTGACCGACTCGGTGAACGCGATGGCCGGCAACCTCACCGACCAGGTCCGCGACATCGCCCAGGTGGCCACGGCGGTGGCCCGCGGCGACCTGTCGCAGAAGATCACCGTGGACGTGCGCGGTGAGATCCTCGAGCTGAAGAACACGGTCAACACGATGGTGGACGAGCTGTCGTCGTTCGCCGACGAGGTGACCCGGGTGGCCCGGGAGGTGGGCAGCGAGGGCCGGCTCGGCGGTCAGGCCGAGGTACCCGGGGTCGCCGGTACCTGGCGGGACCTGACCGACTCGGTGAACTTCATGGCCGGCAACCTCACCAACCAGGTCCGCAACATCGCCCAGGTGACCACCGCGGTGGCCCGCGGCGACCTGTCGCAGAAGATCACCGTGGACGCCCGGGGCGAGATCCTCGAGCTCAAGAGCACGATCAACACGATGGTGGATCAGCTGTCCAGCTTCGCCGACGAGGTGACCCGGGTGGCCCGGGAGGTGGGCACCGACGGCCGCCTCGGCGGGCAGGCGCAGGTCAGCGGCGTCGCGGGCACCTGGCGTGACCTGACCGACTCGGTGAACTCGATGGCCGGCAACCTGACCAACCAGGTGCGCTCGATCGCCCAGGTAGCGACCGCGGTGGCCCGCGGTGACCTGTCGCAGAAGATCACCGTCGCGGCGCGCGGCGAGATCCTGGAGCTGAAGAGCACGATCAACACGATGGTGGATCAGCTGTCCAGCTTCGCCGACGAGGTGACCCGGGTGGCCCGGGAGGTGGGCACCGAGGGCCGGCTCGGCGGCCAGGCCGACGTGAAGGGCGTCTCCGGCACGTGGAAGGACCTCACCGAGTCGGTGAACGTCATGGGCGACAATCTGACCGCCCAGGTACGCAGCATCGCCGAGGTCACCACCGCGGTCGCGCGCGGCGATTTGACGCAGAAGATCCGCGTGGACGCCCGCGGCGAGATCCTGGAGCTCAAGGAGACCATCAACACGATGGTCGACCAGCTCTCCGCGTTCGCCGACGAGGTGACCCGGGTGGCCCGGGAGGTGGGCACCGAGGGCCGCCTCGGCGGCCAGGCCCGGGTACTCAACGTGGGCGGAACGTGGAAGGACCTGACCGACAACGTCAACGTGATGGCCTCCAACCTGACCAACCAGGTGCGCTCGATCGCCCTGGTGGCGACCGCCGTGGCCCAGGGCGACCTGAGCAGGCAGATCACCGTCGAGGCCAAGGGCGAGGTCGCCGTCCTGGCCCAGACGATCAACACGATGGTGGACACGCTGAGCGCGTTCGCCGACGAGGTGACCCGGGTGGCCCGGGAGGTGGGCACCGAGGGCCAGCTCGGCGGCCAGGCCACGGTGCCGAACGTGGCCGGCACCTGGAAGGACCTGACGGACAACGTCAACTCGATGGCGAACAACCTGACCGGTCAGGTCCGCAACATCGCCCAGGTGACCACCGCGGTCGCCCAGGGTGACCTGACGAAGAAGATCGACGTGGACGCACGCGGCGAGATCCTCGAGCTCAAGACGACCATCAATACGATGGTGGACCAGCTGTCCAGCTTCGCCGCGGAGGTCACCCGGGTGGCGCGCGAGGTGGGCAGCGAGGGCCGGCTCGGCGGCCAGGCCGAGGTCGAGGGCGTTTCCGGTACGTGGAAGCGCCTCACCGAGAACGTCAACGGACTCGCCGGCAACCTGACCCGGCAGGTGCGGGCCATCGCCGAGGTGACCAGCGCCGTGGCCACCGGCGATCTGACCCGGTCGATCACCGTGGACGCCTCGGGCGAGGTCGCCGAGCTCAAGGACAACATCAACTTCATGGTGGAGTCGCTGCGCGAGACCACCCGGGCCAACCAGGAGCAGGACTGGCTCAAGACCAACCTGGCCCGCATCTCCTCGCTCATGCAGGGCCACCGCGACCTGGAAGTGGTCGCCTCGCTCGTGATGACCGAGCTGACCCCGCTGGTCAATGCGCAGCTCGGCACGTTCCTGCTGGTCGACGACGCCGCCGGCACGCGGCTGCGAGTGGTCGGCAGCTACGGTCACAACGGACGCGGACGGCGGTTCGCCATCGGCGAGTCGATGGTCGGGCAGGCCGCGCTCGCCAAGAGGCGCATCGTCGTCAACGAACTACCGACCGAATACTTCACCGTCGCGTCCAGCCTCGGCTCCGCGACCGCCCTTCAGCTCGTCGTGCTCCCCATCGTGGTCGAGGACCAGATTCTCGGCGTGATCGAGCTGGCGAGCATGGCCACCTTCACCGAGGTGCACCTCGCCTTCCTCGACCAGCTGATGGAGACCATCGGCGTCAACGTCAACACGATGGTGGCCAACGCCCGTACCGATGTGCTGCTGACCGAGTCGCAGCGCCTCGCCGCTGAGCTGCAGGCCCGCTCGGAGGAGCTGCAGGCCCGCTCGGAGGAGTTGCAGCGCTCCTACGCCGAGCTGGAGGACAAGGCGTCGCTGCTGGCCCGGCAGAACCGGGACATCGAGACGAAGAACTCCGAGATCGAGCAGGCGCGCCAGGAACTCGAGGCCCGCGCTCAGCAGCTGGCCCTGGCGTCGAAGTACAAGTCGGAGTTCCTCGCGAACATGAGCCACGAGCTGCGGACGCCGCTGAACTCGTTGCTCATCCTGGCACAGCTCCTCGCCCAGAACCCCACCCGCAATCTCAGCGCGAAACAGGTCGAGTACGCCAACGTCATCCACTCGGCGGGCACCGATCTGCTGCAGCTGATCAACGACATCCTCGACCTGTCCAAGGTCGAGGCCGGCAAGATGGACATCGCGCCGGAGGCCTTCGAACTCCGTAGCCTCGTCGACTACGTGGAGGCGACGTTCCGCCCCCTGACCACCTCCCGAGGCCTGGAGTTCGACGTCTCCGCCACCTCCGACGTGCCAGTCGGTCTGTTCACCGATGAGCAGCGACTGCGTCAGGTGCTGCGTAACCTGCTCTCCAACGCGGTCAAGTTCACCGAAGCGGGCCGGGTGCGGCTGAGCATCGAACTCGGCCGCACGGACGAGCTGCCCGAGACGCTTACCGGGCACGATACGGTCGTCGCGTTCCGCGTGATCGACACCGGCATCGGGATCGCCGAGCAGCAGCTGACCGCCATCTTCGACGCGTTCCAGCAAGCCGACGGCACGACCAGCCGCCGCTACGGCGGCACCGGCCTGGGCCTGTCCATCAGCCGGGAGATCGCCTACCTCCTCGGGGGCGAGATCCAAGCGCAGAGCGCCCTCGGCCAGGGCAGCACCTTCACCCTCTACCTGCCGGCCGAGGCACCGGCCGGCCACCTTGAGCTTCCAGCCGCCGGACAGGTCGTCGACGTGTTGATCCCGGAACTCGGCACCGATGAGCACGTCACCGATCGCCATGCCCAACTCCGGCTGCTGGTGGTCGAGGCCGACTCCCACGGACTGCTCACCTTGATCTCGCGTAGCGCCGCCGCCACCGTCGCCGACACCCACGGGACCGTACAGGTCGCCACGGCGGTCGACCCGGACGCCGCGATCGCCGAACTGACGTCGCAGCCGTTCCACGCCGTCGTGCTCGACCTGTCGATGCCGGCCGACAACGGCTCGGTGTTCCTCAAAGCGCTGCACGATCGGACCAACCTGCGGCACCTGCCGGTCCTGGCCTACCGCACCCACCCGATGTCGCCGAACCACGACACCCTCCTCCAGGCGCTGGCGCAGACTCGCCCGCTGGAGCTGCTGTCGAGCCTCGACGAACTCCGCGAGCGCATCACCCTGCACCTGTCCACGAATTCGGGTTCGCCCACCGGGACGCCGACGATCGACACCCCGGCAGCCGCCGGTACCGCCGACCAACCCGGCAAACTCGTCGGACGCAAGGTGCTGGTCGTCGACGACGACGCGCGTAACGTCTTCGCGCTCACCAACATCCTCGAACTGCACGGCATGGAGGTCGTCTACGCGGAGAACGGCCGCAAGGGCATCGACGTACTCGCCCAGCACGACGATGTCGACCTCATCCTGATGGACGTCATGATGCCGGAAATGGACGGCTACGCCGCCACCACCGCCATCCGCGCCATGCCCAGATACGCCCAGCTGCCCATCATCGCCGTCACCGCCAAGGCCATGCACGGCGACCGTGAGAAGAGCCTCGCCTCAGGCGCAAGCGACTATGTGACCAAACCCGTGGACGCGGAAGACCTCCTGCAATGCATCGACCGATGGCTGCAGGCAAGCGGTGCCGGTGACCCCCGCTCGTAGAAGGGTCGTGGCCTTCCCGCGGTCATGAGAGCGGCCACTCGCACGGGCACGCGGCGTCATCCGATGATGATTTCGCACTGGGTCCGCGTTTCGATGGTCGCGGCGCACCGGTCGGACGCGCCGGCGCCGCCGCTGAGGGTGTCCGCGCCGGCGTCGCCGGAGACCTGGTCGGCGCCGGCGTCGCCGGTGAGCGTGTCGCCGTCCGCGCCGCCGTCCACCGTGTCCACGGCGTCGGTTCCGACGTAGACGTCACTGCCGGCGCCGAGGCAGACGGTGTCGGCCCCGTTGGCCACGACCACATCGTCGCCCCCGAGCGCGGCGATGACGTCCGGGCCGGGCGGGCTGAAGATGCGGTCCGGCCCGGCCGTGCCGGTGATCGCCGGGTTGGCGCAGCTGGGCGGCTGCGCCTGGGCGGCGGTCGCCGGCATGAGCACGGCGGCGGCGCCGAGCAGGGCGGCCGACAGGGCGGTCGTGGCGAGCCGGGACGAACGATTCTCGATCCGGAACATGGTTTCTCCCCGCACACATAATGACAATTTCGACTGATCAGTCCATCGATATCGCATCACCAGACCCACCGGGAATGATGATGGAAGTGCCGACCGAATCCATTGCGGCGACAGCGCCGGTAGAGGGATTTCTCGGGCCCACTCCATGGACGACGCTACTGTGGAGTCCAGCCGCCTACAACCCGGCCACTTCTCAGCATCGGAACTGATTCTTCCACGCGCCCGGGTATCGGAAATTCCGCGTCACCCGTCGTCCATATTGACCGATTGTCATGCACTGGCGGATGAATGCACCCCAGGCTGCCGGGCTACTCCGCGGCCGGCGAGGCGGAACACGGCTCACGCCTTGTCGAAATCGGCAGCGTATCGATCTGCGCCCAAGGTGCCCCGGAGCTCACGCAGTGTGGCGACGCCTCAGCCGCGGTGCACGCACGTCCGATCGGAGTCGACGGTTCCGCCCAGATCGACGATCCGGGCCAGGACCGCCCGGCAGCCGGCCGGGCCGGTGTCGCTGCTGTTGTCCGTGACGATGGCGTGGTCCAGTTCCACCCGGCCGGGGCCCGGGGTGTTCGGCGGGCCGGGGACGTACCCCAGCGTGATGTTGATGCCACCACCGCCACGGTCGGCGTGATTGTGGCTGACGGTGGTGTCCACCAGGGTGACCGTGTCCGGCCCGCGGACGTCGATCCCGCCGCCGTAGCCGGCCAGTTCGCCGGGCCGCGTCGGGTCGTACGGGTCCGTGACCCGGTTGCCCGTGATGACCGAACGCTCCACCCGGCCCCGCGCGTCGAACCGGATGCCGCCCGCCTCGCCCGCCACGTTGCCGTCGACCAGGCTGTCGCGCAGCGTCATCGAGGTGAACGGGATGTTCTGCACGGCACCGCCGATGCGGCCGCTGTTGCCCGTCATGCGTACCCGGTCCATCGTCAACGCCGACGCGTTGAGCACCGCGCCGCCGCCGTAGTAGTTGTAGAGCGACGCCACCGGCGCCGACACGCCGCCGGTGATGGTGAGATCCGACATGGTGGTCGCCCCGAGAGTGGTGAAGACCCGATCGAGGTGGCCGCCGTCGACCACGGTGCGGTCGCGGCCGGCCCCTTCGACGCGGGTCGTCCTGAAGATCTTGAGGTTGCCGTGCGCGGCGTCCGCGAGGGTGTAGTCGGTGAGGGCGCGGCCCAGTAGCGGCGGGATGGTCAGGACGTAGCGGCCCGCGGGGATGACGATGGTCGAGCCGGGGTGGGCGTTGGCCTCCATGACCGCGGCGCGCACCGTGCAGGCACCGGCGATGCTGGCACAGCGGCCGTCACCGGGCGTGCCGTCGGGGACGTCGGCGGCGCTGTCCACCTGATATCGCTGGCCCGTCGCATAGGCGGGCGCACCGGGGGCGATGACGGCGACAGCGACGAACGTCGCGACGGCGAGTCGCCGACCCGGCCGGGTGTGGTGTGAAGTCCGCATGGGCCCAAGTTAGCGACTGGCGGAACACCGCGAAATGCGCGCACACCAGAAATCACATGAATTTCATTGTTCAATCCCATGCGTCAATTGCTTCTGGACGGCAGGGAATGAAGAGCCGAATCCCTTCGGCTCGCATTGACAATCGGGCTTCTGAACGACATCTGACCCCGCCGCCGGCTCTTGCACCGGTGGCGGGGTCAGAGGTGACCCGGATGGTTCAGCCGCCGATGCCGGCGGCCTTGCACGCTTGGGCGTAGTTTCCGGCGCAGAGCGATCCGGGCGTGACGAACCCGTCCTTGATGACGGTGTCGGCGATGTTGTCGCGGGTCACGGCGACCGGGTCGAGCAGGAACGACGGAATCTTGCCGGCGTGGTTGTCGACGCCGGCCGGTGCCTGCGGGCGCTGACCGCGCAGCAGATCGTTGGCGAGCTCGGCGGCCTTCTCGGCCTGGGGCCGGATCGCCTTGTAGACGGTCATGTACTGCTCGCCGGCGAGGATGCGCTGCAGCGCCGCCGTCTCGGCGTCCTGACCCGTGACCGGGACGTCGGGCAGCCCGGCGGCGCGCATCGCGGCGATGGCGCCGCCGGCGGTGCCGTCGTTGGCCGCGTAGACACCGATGATCTTGCGGCCGCTCAGCTTGCCGAGCGTCTTGGCGGTCCAGGCTCGGGCGTTGTCGGGGTTCCAGTCGATGGTGTCGTACTCGCCGGCGATCTTCACCTTGCCGTCCAGGCCGGCGTGGGCACCCTGCTTGAACAGCGTCGCGTTGTTGTCGGTGGGCGAGCCGTTGATCCACAGGATGTCGCCCGATCCGGCATCGGAGCCGAGCGCGTCGAGCAGCGCCTTGGCCTGCAGGTCGCCTACCTTGGCGTTGTCGAAGCTGATGTAGTAGTCGACGGCGGCGTTGAGCACGAGCCGGTCGTAGGAGATGACCGGCACGTTGCGGTCCTTGGCGATCGTCGCGATCTTCGCGGCGGCGGCGCTGTCCACGGGGGTGAGAACCAGGACCTTGGCACCCTTGTCGAGGGCATCCTCGGCCTGCTCGAGCTGCTTGGCCGCGTCCTGGGCGGCGTTGCGGTAGTCGACCGTGCAGCCGGGGCACAGCTCCTTGAGACGCTGGGCGAAATACGGCTGGTCGGCGGCCTCATACCGGCTGGCGGTCAGGTCGGGCAGCAGCAACGCGACCCGGGCGGCCGGCCCGTCCGCGGTGTCGGAGGTTGAGGCGGCCGGGCCGCCGGTCAGGCCGCAGCCGGAGACGGCGAGGGTCACGCCCAGTCCCAGGCCAGTCAGGCGCACGGCGATGTTGGTGAGCACACGCATCGAAGACTTCACTTTCGATCGAATCCGGGTAGAGGGGGTCGGCGCGGCGGTCAGTGCCGGAACCGGGAGACCACGGCGTGCATCTCGGCCGCCATCCGGGCGAGTTCCTGCACGGCGTGCACGGTGCTGCCGACGCCCTCCTGAGTGGTCTCGGTGGCGGCGGCGACACCGCCGACCGTGTCGGCGATCTCGCTGGACCCGACGGCCGCCTGGGAGACGCTGCGGCTCATCTCCTCGGTCGTGCTGGACTGCTCCTCGATCGCGGCGGCGATCGTGCCCTGCAATTCGCTGACCTGGGCGATGACGTCACTGATCCGCTCGATGCTGGTGACCGCGGCGTCGGTGTCGCCCTGGATCGCCTTGACCCGCCGGCCGATGTCCTCGGTGGCCTTGGCGGTCTCCTGGGCGAGGTCCTTGACCTCCTGGGCGACGACGGCGAAACCCTTGCCGTACTCGCCGGCGCGGGCGGCCTCGATCGTGGCATTGAGCGCCAGCAGGTTGGTCTGCGACGCGATCGCGGTGATCACCTCGACGACGGCGCCGATCTCGGTGGACGATTCACCGAGCTTGCCGATGGTGGCGGTCGCCGCCTCGGCGGCGGTCGCGGCCTCGGCGGCGACGGCCGCGGCCTTCGCGGAGCTGCGGGAGATCTCCACGATCGAGATGCCCATCTCCTCGGCGCCGGCGGCGACCGACGCCACGTGCGAGCTGACCTCCGCGGCACTGCCGGCGACCTGTTCCGCGCGCCGGTTGGCGTCGACGGCGCTGTCGCCGATCTGCCCGCCGATGGCGGTCAGCTCCTCGGTGGCGGCGGCCAGCGACGATGCGTTCTCGCCGAGCGTCTGGACGGCCTCACGGGTGCGGTCGTTCGCGACCGCCAGATCCCGCGCCATCTGGCCGACCTCGTCGCGGGAGTCGATGGTCACCTTCGCGGTGAGGTCCCCGGTGGCGACGGCGGCGAGCACGGCGCGGATGCGCTGGATCGGCTTGGCGATCGACGCGGCCAGGAAACGGCTGAGCACGAATGCGACCACCAGGCCGGCGACCAACGCGGCGATCATGAGCAGGCGGGCGCTGCGGTAGGTGCCGGCGGCCGACGCGGCGGCCTTCTGACCGCTGCTCTGCTCGTAGGCCTGGAGCTCGGCGAGCGCCCCCATGGCGTTGTCGCTGACGATCTGCCCGTCACCGAGGTACGCCTGCTGGAAATCGGCGATCTTCTTGTCCTTGATCAGCGGCATCAGCCGGTGGTCGCGCACGTTGCGGTAGGCGCCCCACCAGATCTCGAACCTGTCCAGCAGGGCACGCTGAGCCGCGGTCGTCGCGGTGCTCCGGTACGCCTTCACCTCCTCGTCGAGGCGGGTATCGGCGGCGGCGATGCCGTCGGAGAACGACTTGGCGGCGACCGGACCGTTCGACAGCGCCAGGTTGGCGAGGTCGTTCTGGCTCTTGAGCGCTGCCGAGCTGATCGCGGCGAGGTGCGCCGACGGCTGAAGGTTGCGGACGTAGAGTTCGTCGGCCCTGCCGTTGACCTGCGCGAGGCCCGCCGCGCCGACCGCGAGCACCGCGGCGCTGACCGAGCAGCACACACCGACCAGCAGGAGCAACTTCCTGCTGACCGGCTGGTCGGCAAGCCACCTCAGCGGCGACAATCGCCCATGTGAACCTTTCGCCGCTTTTTGTCCGCCCCCGCCGTTCACGTCTGCCTCCTCGACCACCGGACGCGCGCTTCCGACGCGTCTGCGTCGTGGCTGATCGGCACCTGAGCCTTCCGGTCGAGCATTTGCTGCGATGGTCCTCACCACCGGCACCCGCCCGTGGCGAGGTAGACAGCGGCAGGGGTGAGTGGTGATATGGGGTGGCACCTGGAGGACGGAAGTGCCTGACGATGGTGAGCTTCACATCTTCGGTGAGGTGGACGCGGCGGCCGAGGCGTTCGAGCATTCGCCGTTCATCTCGCTGGTAACGGACGGTCCGGAGCTGAGGACGGTGGCCTTCAACGCCGCGGCGCGGGCGATCACCGGTAACCGCCTGGTACACGATGTGCCGATCCTCGAGGCCTTCCCCCGGGAGTTGATGGGGCAGGGGTGGCCGGAGGCGCACCTGATCCCCACGCTGACGGGCGAGACCGTCACCAGAGACGAGCACCGCATTCAGCTACACCAGCCGGACGGGTCCGTGGTGGAGGCGTACGTGGACACCTACTTCACCCCCCGTCTCGGCCCGGACGGGCACCCCCGCGGGACAATCGTGGTGACCCGCGACGTCACCGACCGCGTGCTGAAGCGCGCGGCGCTCGAGCGTGAGCTGGACGAGCTGCGCGAGCGGTACGCGGCGGCCCGCGGCAGCGTGCGGGCGATGCAGCGTGCCCTGCTGGCGGACTCGGTGCCCGTGCTGCCCTCCTTCGACGTCGCGGCCCGCTACGTGCTCGCCTCCGACGAACAGGCCGCCGGTGGCGACTGGTTCGATGCGGTGACGCGCGCGGACGGCTCGGTCGTACTCGTCGTCGGTGACGTCGTCGGCCACGGGCAGACCGCCGCCGTCGCGATGGGGCAACTGCGCAGCGTGCTGCTCTCCCAGCTACGCGCCGGCAGCGGTGTCGGCGAGGCCATGCGGTTCCTCGACGGCTTCGCCGTCACCGTTCCCGCGGCTCGCCGCACCACCGTCTGCATCGTCTGCGTCGAGGAGAGCGGCGAGGTCCGGTACTGCACTGCCGGGCACCCACCACCGCTCGTGCTCGGCGTCGACGAGGCCGACACCAGATACCTGGCGCCGACCGGCGCTGGGCCATTGGCCACGGGAGCCGAGTTCCACACCGGCCGGGCCCGGCTCAAGGTCGGTGAGGCGATCGTCCTCTACAGCGACGGAATTCTGGAACGTCCCGGGACTACCCCGGCCGCGGCGACGCTGGAGCTGCGCACCACCGCGAGCAACGCCCAGCACAATCTGATCATGCCTGCCGGGGCGCCCCGCAGCGCCGCCGAACGCATCTGCACCCTGACGATCGAGCTGCTGACGCGGATCAGCGGGTACAGCGACGACATCACGATCCTCGCGCTGCAGCGCCGGCCCGCCGCGGCGGGCCTCGACGTACGGCTGGACGTGACACCCGACGCGGTCCCGCGCGCCCGCGCCGCGCTGCGGGACTGGCTGCTCGAGCTCGAGCCCGGTGCGCACGACGTCGACGCGCTGGTGCACGCGACGACGGAGTTGGTCGCCAACGTGGTCGATCACGCCTACCTGGGCGCGCAACCCCAGCCGTTCCGGATCAGGGCGCGGCTGGAGCGCGACGGCACGGTCGTTCTCGACGTGATCGACGGAGGCAGCTGGAAGCTGCCCGTGGTGACCGCGCAGCGCGGGCGCGGCCTGGCGCTGGTGCGTGCGCTGGTCGACCAGGTCGAGATCGCGCGTCTCCCGCACGGCACGACGGCGAGCATCCGCCACGCCGTCCGCCGGCGCGCCGGGCTGCTGGAGCGACCCGCGCCGCACGCCGAACCCGACCCCGAGCTCTTCGACGTGTGGGCGCAGGACGGCCCGCAACCCGCACTCACCCTCATCGGTCCCCTCGACGCGGCGAATGTCGCGGACGCGGCGGCCCACCTCGACCTGGCCCTGACCGAGGCCGCCGCCGTCGTCACCGTCGACCTCTCCCGCGTGACGCTGCTGGCCAGCGCCGGAGTGGACCTGCTTTTCCGCGCCACCGAGCAGGCACGCGTCCTCGGCCTGCAGGTCGACCTCATCGCACCGAACGGTTCACCGGCCCAGCACGTCCTCACCCTCGTAGGCCTGCCCTACCAGACCGCCTCCGCGGCCGGATGACGCCCGCACCGTAGTTCTATGCCCGAAGAGACAGTGGATTGTCCCCATTGTGCGCTTCTTCACCCGGCCGTCTGTTCGTGGCTGTCTTCGGCGAATACAGTGAAAGGCCGGTGGCGGGTGCCTGTGGTGTCGGCGAGCCAGCGTCATGAAGCGGCGTGGACCCGGAACTCCCCCTCCGGTGGTGCCCGCCGTGATCTGCGCATGGCCCGGCAACGTCACGGTGTCGGCGATGTGCCCGCGGTGAGGGCATGGTCTTCTTGAGTATCAACAGCCCGATAGACCGTGCCGAGGCGTTCGCGCGGCTCGGCAGGATCAAGCTGAGCGACACCGACCTCGACGGGGTCCTCGCCACGATAGCCACCCTGGCCAAGCGGACCGTCCCGGGCGCCACCGAGGTCTCGGTCACCCTGGTACGCGAAAACCGGGCACACACCGCCGCGTTCACCGGCGAGCTGGCGCTGTGCCTCGACGAGTCGCAGTACGCATCGGGTCACGGGCCCTGCCTCGACGCGGCCGCCGACTCGGTCATGCTGTCCGTGCCGGAGATCGCCGCGGAGTGCCGCTGGCCGCGGTGGACCCCGCGAGCGCTGGCACGCGGCGCCCGCAGCTCCCTGGCGATCGGCCTGCCGATCCTGGAGGCCGTCACCGGCGCGCTGAACCTCTACGCCACCACGCCGAACGCCTTCGACGACGACGCGATCTCGGTCGCCAGGACGTTCGCCGAATACGCCGCGGTGGCCCTGGCCAACGCGAACCTGTGCGACACCAACGCGACCCTCGCGCAGCACATGCGGACCGCGATGGACAGCCGCGCCGTCATCGAGCAGGCCAAGGGCATCATCATGGCCGACCGGCGCTGCACGGCCGAGGAGGCGTTCGGCATCCTCAGCAAGATCTCCCAGGACACCAATCGCAAGCTGCGCGACGTCGCGACGGCCCTGGTCGCCCAGGCGCCGGCGAACCCCGGCCAGGTGCGGCAGAAATAGGGACTCACGGGCGTTCGGCGCCCCGGCGTTGGATCCAGGTCACAGGAGTCCCCGTTCCCGGGCTCGTTCCACGGCTTCGCGGCGCTGGGTGGCCCCGAGTTTCTGATATAGAGACCTCAGGTGTGCCTTCACCGTGTTGACCGAGACGTACAGCTGGCCGGCGATGTCCTGATTCTTGAGCATGGTCGGGAGATAGCGCAGGACGTCCAGCTCCCGGTCGGTGAGGACCTCTGCCGGCGGGTTGGCGGCCGGTCCGGCCGGATCCGCAGTCGAGTCGGCGAGCAATTCGGCGACGAAGGCGGACTTCTCCTGCGCGAGCCATTGGTGGCGTTCCATGAGATCGGGCATGCGGGTGCGCTCGCCCCCGAGGAAGAGCCGGCGGATGCCTTGCGGCTCGGCCAGTGCGACCGCCCGCGCGAAGGCGTCGGCCGAACGGTTGTTCTGCCGCAGGGCGTCCTGCACCAGTGCCGTGGCGACCCAGGCCTCGACGGCGGAGCCGACGTCGGGCGCTGCCGTATGAAGCGGCGCCAGCAGGGTTTCGGCGGTCTTCGGGTCGCCGAGAGCGAGGTGCGCCCGGGACACGCAGATCCGCAGCCGGGCGTGCGGGTTCTCACTCTCGGTTCCACCGAAGCGGCGGATCACCTCGCCGGGATCGTTCGCCGCGAGTTCCACCTGTGCCTGCGCGATCGCCAGCCATTGGACGAGTAAGGGCGGCGGCGTCCTGAGGGCGCCGATCTCCTGCTCCATCTGATTGGTGATCAGTCGGGCCGCGTCGGTCTGTCCACGGGCGAGCAGGATTCGCGCCTCGACTATCCGCAGGGCGAAATACTGGGTCGCCTCGGGCTCCGCCCGGTTGGCGGCGATACCACTGTTGAACGCCGCATGCGCCTCTCCGAGGGCGTTGCGCTCGAGGTGGGTCAGGGCCAGGGCGACGTAGGCAGGGACGAGCTGTAGCGCCGACGGCCAGCCCCGCCTCCGCGCCAGGTCGAGCCCGCGGTGCGCGAGTTCGTCGGCGTCGCGCAGGCACCCCTGCTCGGCGTGCAGCAGAGCCAGGTAGGTGATCGCGTTGAGCTGGGTGAGCTCCACGTCGACCGACTCCGCCAGCGCGATCGCCGATCGCAGCCGCGCCGCCGCCGGGCCGAGCCGCCCGACCCAGAACAGCCCGACGCCGGCGTTGTTGACGGCGATCGCGCGGTATTCCGGGGCGCTCGGCAGTTGCGTGAGCGAGACCTGCGGCAGGAGTTCGAGTACGTCGGAGGTCGCGTCGACAAGCGCGGCCATGTCGCTCTGCGCCCGCGCCGCCGCAGCGTCGAACGTGCGCGCCACGATCTCGGTCGGCCGGCGTGCCGACGGATCCTCGCCGGCGAGCAGCGTCCGCACGTGTGCCAGGTGGCCCGGGATCGCGTCGTACTCCATGCGGTCGAAGGCGAGCCACGCGGCGCACAGGGCGAGGTCGGCGGTGGTGGACAGCGCGGAGGCGGGGATCTGGGCCACAAGACTCATCAGCGGCCGGCGGTCGGTGGAGACGACCCGGGCGCCGGCCATGACCGTCACCAGGTGTCCGACCAGCGGCCAGTCCCGGGCGGCCACCGCGTGGCTGACCGCATACAGCCTCGCCTGCTCGTGGGCGAACCAGTGCGCCGCCTTCACGTGCAGTCGCGGGACCAGGTCAGGCTCCTCCACCAGCAGCTGCTGGCGCAACATCTCGGTGAGCAGCGGATGGTAGCGGAACCAGGGGCGCTGCGAGCCCAGCCGGATCACCAGCGCATTCTCGCCGGCCAGCCGTTCGAGGGTCTGCTGACCGTGCGATCCCTCGGTGAGCACGTCGGCCAGGTCACCGCACACCCGGTCGACCACGCAGGTCAGCAGCAGGAACCGTCGCACCTGCGCGGGTTGACCGGCCAGAACCTCATGGGCCATGTACTCGGCGACCGTTCGCTCGGTGCCGGTGAACTCGTCGGGCGCGGCCTGGTTGTCGCGCCGGCGCAGGAACATCGCCGCCAGTCCCAGGCCGGCCGCCCAGCCCTCGGTCCGGCCGAGAAGCGTGCTGATCTCGGCCGCGGTGAGCTGCACGCGGTGGCCCGCCAGCAACTCGGCGGCCTCTTCGAGGGTGAAGCTCAGCTCCGCGGCCTGGATCTCCGCCAGTCGCTGCCGGATCCGCGGCCGGTGCAGCGGCGTCGGATGTTCCTCCCGGGTGGTGACCACCAGCAGCAGCTGCCGCACGGGATGACGCAGCAGGAACGCCAGCGACCGGAGCACCTGCGGGTTGACGATCTCGTGCAGGTCCTCCAGTACGAGCACGACCTGGTCGGGGAGTTCGGCGATCCCGAGCGCGATCCGGCGGACGAACGCCTCGTCGATGCGCACCCCGGGAATGATCGACGCGAGCGGGTTGTCGTCGGGGACGGCGCCGGTGCTGCGCAACGCACCGAGGAAGTACGACCAGAAGGCGGCAGGGCTGTCGTCGTAGTGGTCCAACGACAGCCACGCGACGGGCCCCGGCGGACGGCCGGTTTCGGCCCAGGCCGCGACCAGGAGAGTCTTGCCGTAGCCCGGCCCGGCGACGATCAGCGTGACCTCACCGCGAGCTGCCTCATCCAGCCGGTCCAACAGGCGTTGGCGGACGACCAGGCCGTGCGGAACCTGCGGTCGGGCGAACTTGGCCGCCAGCAGGCCGCGCGAGTCCGCCATCCGTGGAACCGGCCTGCCCCGGGGTGTACGCCTCCGCCGACCACGCATGGCTGATCCCAAATCACCTCGATAACGTCAATGATCCTCCGTCGGAGGATAACGGACCCGCCGATCGCCGGATCCGAATTTCCGTACCGTCGCCCGCCGTTCTGTCTCTATCCTCCTATCTGGACTATTTGTTCCCTCAGGCATCCCGATCACGTCGCGACTTCCGCGGGGGCCCGGTAGCCGAGGATGCCGTAGCCGAAACCGGCCACGACAAGGCCGTCGGCGGTCCCAGATACTCCGGACGTCAGCAGCGCGGTGGCGCCGACCGCCTCGGGGGCGGCCAGCGTCGCCGGTTCCCGCCGGGGATTGACCACGACCAGGTGGGACTCGCCGCGGGCGTACGAGAAGCCGGCGTTGGGCCCGGCGTCCCACTGCATCGGGGTGCGGCATCCGGCCCGGTTGTACGCCGGGTTGCACACCGCACCCTCCACATTCGGCATGCCCGGCACGTATCGCATGCCGATCTCGTCGCCGTAGTAGAGGCAGGGCACGTTTCCCCAGGTGAACAGGAAGGTCAGGGGCGGGGAGCGATCGTGAGATAGTCGGAAACGTCGTAACCCGCGTCCACGAACGGCGACGCGAAACACGGATTGAACCAGATCACGTTCGCGCCGAGCGACGCGATGTGGTCCAGGCGCGAGATGACACCCTGGAGATCCCCGACGCCGTCGGAGTCGGAGTCGGCGAACGACTGCGGGTAGATCTCATACAGGACGGCGTCGGCAAATCAGTCTCGGCCCATGCCGCCATGCTAGGAGCCGCGGCACCGGTCCGGCCGGCTCGGCGTCCGGTCGGTTCGGGACGGCAGGCGGATCAGGCCTCGGGGATCGGCATGCCGAAGTCGGCGAGGGTGACGGCGTCCGGCTCCGGGCCGCCACGCCTGCCGGTGTCCAGGGCGTCGATCGCCGCGAGCTGGTCGACGGTGAGATCGAAGTCGAACACGTCGAGGTTCTCCGCGATACGCGCCGGCTTCGTGCTCTTCGGGATCGCCGAGCGTCCCTGCTGCACGTGCCAGCGCAGCATCGCCTGCGCCGGGGTCTTGCCGTGCGCCTTCGCGATCCCACCGATCACCGCGTCCTCCAGTGCGCTGGCGTGCCCGCTGTCGCGATAGAAGGTGATGCCGCCGATCGGCGACCACGCCTGGGCGAGGATGCCGTGCTGCGCGCCGAACGCCTGCACGTCGCGCTGGGCGAAGTACGGGTGTACCTCGATCTGATTGACCGCCGGCACCACCGTCGCCTTGTCGAGTAGCGCGGTCAGGTGGTCGACCATGAAGTTGCTGACCCCGATGGCCCGGACCCTTCCGTCGGCCAGCAGCGTCTCCAGCGCCCGGTAGGCCTCGCGGGTCCTGTCGAACTCCGAGGGCAGGGCCTGGTGCAGGATCAGCAGGTCGATCTGGTCGACGCCGAGTTTGGCGGCACTCTTCTCGAACCCGTGCAGGGTCTGGTCGTACCCGAAGTCACTGATCCAGATCTTGGTCTCGATGAAGACCTCGGCGCGGCCGATGCCGGACTCGGCAATGGCCTCGCCGACCTGCTTCTCGTTGCCGTAGGCGGCGGCGGTGTCGATATGCCGGTAGCCGGCCGACAGCGCCGCCGCGACCGCGGCGCGGGTCTCGTCCGGCGGGGTCTGGAAGACACCGAAACCGACAGCGGGAAGCTCGACGCCGTTGTTGAGCGTCAGACGCGGGATGCTGGGCATGGAGTAGTCCTTTCAGTCGGGGAAGCACGCGGATCGAGCGCGGTTCGCCGGTGGGTCAGCGGGTGAGCAAGCCGATGCGGCGTAGCCAGGCCTCGACGGTGGGTTCGGCGCCAGCGACCTTCTCGCCGCGTACGGCGAGGCCCTCACCGAGGGTCGCGCCGGGGCAGGATGCGGCGTAGTCGCGCTCTGTCGTGCCGAGACCGCTCATGGCGTGCGTGGTGAGCGGGTGGATCGTCCTGCCGGTGAAGTCAAGCCCGTCGACCAGCGTCGTCATGATCATCGGGGCCCGGACGTTCCAGATCGGGCTGCCCAGAACGATGGTGTCGTAGCTCTCGATCGAGGTCAGCGGGTTGGCGATACCAGGCCGAGCGTTCGCCTCCTGCTCCCGCACGTTGCGCTCGACCGTCGGCTGGTAATCGTCTGGATAGGGATCTGCGGCCTCTATCCGGTGCACGTCGCAGCCGATCAACCTACCGATCATTCCCGCCACGACCTCAGTGTTGCCGACCTTCAGGCGCCGGCGGCCCCCATTGAAGTAGTTCTCCCCGGCGCGGGAGAAGTAGGCGAGCAGCACCGGGCCCTCCCCGGACGAGGACGGGGCCGCAGCAGGGGAATCGGAGCAGGCGCCGAGCAGCGTCCCGGCGACACCGGCCAGTGCGCCCCGCAGGACCGCACGGCGCGGGTGCCCGTTCATCGCGTCCATCGAAGCTCGCGAGCCGCGGTTGTTCACACAGCCCAGGTTAGGGACCCGCCGGGGCCGGAGGGGGACCCTGTCATTACCCCTTGCAGACGACCTCCTGCCGTTCTGAGCAGGCCGGTCGCCGGTGAGCATGACCTCTTCGGCGCGGTGACCCCTGGACCGGTCCGGCTAGGGTGCGTCGGATGAGGATCAGCGAACGTGGTGCTGTGGTCCGGAGCCGGATCGCGGGCGTGTCCGGGGGCGTGCTCGCCGGCCTCGCTGCGGTGCTCGTCGCCGCCTTCGTCCTCGCACCCGCGCCGCTGGCGGCGATCCGGCCGGGCGGCGGCTTCGCCGATCAGGGGCACCTCGCCGGGTCGCTCCGGGCGGCGTTCGCCGAGTACTGGCGGTCCGGCGACCGGGCGTTCGCCACGGGCATGGAGAGCGTCGTCGACTACTGGCTCCGCTACCACCTCGTCAAGGCGGTGACCGCCGCGCTGCTGTGCGCCGTGCTCGCCGCGCTCGGGGTCCGCCTCTGGAAGGCGTACGCGCGGGACGCCCGGCCGGGACCCGGCAGGCGGGCCGCTCTCGCGTCGGCCGGTGTCGTGGTGACGATGCTCGCGCTGTTCTCGCTCGCCATGGTGATGGCGAACGTCCAGGGTTCGGTGACGCCGTTCGCCTCACTCCTGCCGATGCTGGTGGACGGCCCCGGCAGCGGCGAGGCCTCCGCGACGCTCGAGCAGGTCCGGCAGCAGCTAGCCTCGGGCGGCCCGGCCTCACCCGCCCTGCAGGCGATGATCGACGACTTCGCCCGCTACCACCTGGCGATGGCGGTCATCGCCGGGATCGTGGCGGCCGGACTCGCCGCCCTCAGCGTGCTGCTGTGGAGGCGGTTCGCCGGCACGGCACACACCGAGCTGCGGACCCGCCGGGTGCTGGCGTCCTTCGGCGTGGTCACCGCCCTGTTGCCGCTGCTCGTCGGCCTGATCGCGGTGGCCAACACGACAACCGCCGTCGACCCCGCCCCGGCCCTGCTGGTCTTCTTCGAAGGCGGCTGGTGACAGACGCCGGGGTCCGACCGAGCTCAGCGGTCGGTGAGCTCGGCGATCACCTGGGCGTGGCAGGGCTCGGGTAGGCACCAGCAGCCCAGCCGACGTCCGCGCAGATCCGGCAGGAGGGCGAACAGGTCCGGCCGGGCGAGCAGGTACGCACGGTACGTCTCCAGGACCTCCTCGCGGGTGCCGTCGGGGCCGGGTCGATACGGGCTGGCCAGCGGGGAGGCGGGCAGGTGCCAGCCGCCGCGATGCATGGCACGCCCGACATAGACCACGTCGGCGTACGCGGGATCGTCGCGGTGGCCTTTCAGGTTGACGACCGTGGTTGCCGGCACCGGTACCGCCTCAGCTGATCGTCGGCAGCGCGCGTGCCGTGTGCGTACAGTCTGCACCCACGATATGGCAGCTCCCGTCAGGCGGGGCGGCAGAGCTGGGGTTCGCCGGCTCGAAGACGGTGGAGCCGGTCACCGTGAGCCGGCCGGCCGCGCAGTCCAGCGGTTCGATGATCGCCTCCGCGCGGCCGAGAGTCCCGAGGGGTTCAGCGAACGTTCACGGTCGGTTCCGTCACGCCGGTGCCGCGATTGCGTGTCGCGGGATGCCGGTCGTTGAGTGGCCACGGCCGCTGGGACGGGGTGGGTACGCCGAGGGTGTCCAGCCGGTGCAGAATCGCCCCCTCGCGCAGCGCCCAGGGACAGATGTGCAGCTCGCTGACTCTCAGCGCCCGCATCGCGCCGCCGGCCACCAGCGCGCCCGCGACGAGTTGGTGGGCGCGGCCGGGGCTGACTCCGTCCAGGCCCGCCAGGTCGGCCGAGGCCATCCTGCTGATGAATCCGAACAGCTGGTGCAGTCCGACGTCGGTCAGCATGCGCGGCGCTCGCAGTCCGGCGCTGGGCGGGGCCGCCCCGGCGAGTTGGGCCAACGAGCGGAACGTCTTCGAGGTACCGACGGCGAGATCGTGTGGCCCGCCCCGCCGTAGCTGTCGCGCGATCGGGGCGAGCACGGCGTCCAGGTCCGCCGCGAGCTGGTCGAGGTCGGCGCGGGTGGGTGGGTCATCGGTCAGCCGCTGCCGGGTGAGCCGTCCGGCACCGAGCGGCAGGGACAGTGCCACCTCGGGGTCTTCGTCGAGGCCTGCGGCGAGCTCGAGAGATCCGCCGCCGATGTCGAGCACGAGTAGCCGCCCCGCCGACCAGCCGTACCAGCGGCGGACGGCGAGGAAGGTGTAGCGGGCCTCGTCCTCGCCGGACAGCACCTGCAGGGCGATGCCGGTCTCGGCCCGGACCCGGGACAGAACCGCGGCCGAGTTTTCCGCGTCGCGCAGCGCCGACGTCGCGAAGGCGAGCAGTTCCTCGCAACCCGCGTTCATCGCTGCCGTCTTCGCCCGCGCCACGGCACGTACCAGTCCGTCGGCTCCGGCTTCGGTCAGCCGTCCCGCCTCGACGTGCTCGGCGAGCCGCAGCTGGGTCTTCTCCGAGTGCATGGGATTGGGGTGGCCGCCGCGGTGCGCGTCGACGACGAGAAGATGCACGGTGTTCGAGCCGACATCCAGCACACCGAGCCTCATGGCACAAACGGTAGCCGTGGGGCACGTTTGGCCCGGTGGGCGAGCCTCGAGTTTCATCCGACGTTCAGCGACCGTTCCCCCGCGGAACATGATCCGCACCCCGCCCCGGCCGGCGCCGCGGGCGACGCCGGATGCCCTTGGAACGATCCATCGGCGTTCATCTCATGCACGGCCGCCGTCAAGCTGCACGAGTTCAGATCCGGGGAACCCACCGAGGAGGTTTTATGGATCGGCGAATGATGTTGCGTGCCACTGTCGTCGGCGCGGGAACGCTGGCCTTGCCGTTCACCGCCTGGTCCGCGGCGTACGGGGCGCCGGCGCAGAACGCGGCAGGGCCCTATGGTCCGCTGCAGCCGGCCGACGCCAACGGCATTCAGCTGCCCGCCGGCTTCACCAGTTCGATCGTCGCCCGTTCCCGGCAGGCGGTGCCCGGGACGTCGTACGTGTGGCACGACGCCCCCGACGGTGGTGCGGTGATCCCGAACGGCACCGGTTGGATCTACGTGTCGAACTCCGAGGTGAGCGCCGCCGCCGGCGGCGGCGCATCACGCATCCTCTTCTCCTCCACCGGGGCCGTGGTCGGTGCCTCCCGGATCCTGTCCGGTACCAACACCAACTGTGCCGGCGGCAAGACCCCGTGGAACACCTGGCTGTCGTGTGAGGAGGTCACGCTGGGCCGGGTGTTCGAGACCTACCCCCTGGGAGGTACGGCGGTTGCGCGTCCGGCGATGGGCCGGTTCAAACACGAGGCGGCCGCCGCTGATCCGGTACGGCAGGTCATCTACCTGACCGAGGACGAGACGGACGGGAGGTTCTACCGTTTCCTGCCCACCACCTGGGGCGACCTGTCCTCGGGAACCCTGCAGGTGCTGCGCGCGGGCAGCGCGACCTCCGGATCGTTCACCTGGGCCGACGTCCCCGACCCGGACGGTTCGCCGACCGCCACCCGCCGGCAGGTGTCCGGGGCGAAGGCGTTCAACGGCGGCGAGGGCTGCCACTACGCCGACGACACCGTCTGGTTCACCACCAAGGGCGACAACCGGGTCTGGCAGGTAAACCTTCTCAGCGGCACCTACGAGCTCGCCTACGACGACAACCTGGTCAACCCGGGTACCGCACCGCTGACCGGCGTCGACAACATCACCGGCTCCACGGCCGGGGACCTGTACGTCGCCGAGGACGGCGGAAGCATGGAGATCTGCATGATCACCCGCGACGACAAGGTGTCGGCGTTCCTGCGGATCACCGGTCAGAGCGGTTCCGAGATCACCGGACCGGCCTTCACACCCGCCGGCGACCGGCTGTACTTCTCTTCGCAACGCGGCACGTCGGGCTCGTCCTCCGGCGGCATCACCTATTGCGTCACCGGCCCGTTCCGTCGATAGCCGCAGTTCCGTCCATGGCGCGGGCCGCCCGCACCGCTGCTCTCGCCGGCGGTCCGCGCCGAGGCCGGCGAAACGTGTGTGATTCTTCCGCGAGCCTGCCGATGTCGTCTGACAGGATTCGACATGAGACCCGCCCCCAGCGATCCGGTCGTGGCCACCGGCACACGGCAAGCAAGGGAGAGTGCAATGCGCGAGGACTTCCAGGCCGAGCTCGACCGGGTCAGCAGCACCCTGGTGACGATGGCGCTGGCGGTGCGGGAAACTATGCGGCAGGCCAGCAACGCCCTGCTCATCCCCGATCACACCCTGGCCCGGCAGGTGACCGCCCGCGACGCCGAGATCGACGTGCTCTACCGCGTCGCCGAAGACCGGGCCTACGACCTGGTCGCCAGCCAGCAGCCGGTCGCCGGCGACCTGCGCAAGGCCGTGACCTCGATACAGGTGGCCGCCGACCTCAAGCGCATGAGCGGCCTCGCTGTCCACGTGGCCCGCTCTGTGCTGCGCCGTCACCCGGCTCTCGCGGTCGTTCCCGAGCTGGCCGAGCTCTTCCGGGAGATGAGCACGGTCGCCGACGGCCTCGCCGCCAAGATCGTATCGGCGTTGTCCGACCACGATGCGGTCCTGGCCGCTCAGCTCGACCGCGACGACGACGCCATGGACCGCCTGCACCAGCGACTGTTCGCTGTCCTGCTCAGCCCGGACTGGCCGATGGGCGTCGAGGCGGCGATCGACGGCGCACTGCTGGGCCGATACTACGAGCGCTACGCCGACAACGCCGTCAACGTCGGCCACCACGTCGTCGCCCTGGTCACCGGCAAGAGCGACTGAACAACGCGCTCTCCCCCTGGTCGCTCGACTGCGCGAGACGGGTGGCGGTCAGGCCACGACGTCGGTCCGGTGCAGGCGGTGAGGGGGCACGCCGGCCTTGGTGAGCTGATCGGAGATGCCGCTGGAGGAGTTGTGAACGCACATGGCGACCCGGTGGTCGTCGCCGAGTTCGCACGCCGCGGACACGGTGCCGGCGCTGATCGGGTCGAGGTGGGACACGGCCGACAGGTCGAGGATGAGCCGGGACGGCCGGACCTTGCGTACCGCGTGGACCAGGACCCGCTGGAGTTGCACCGCGTCGACGGCATCGATGACGCCACGCGGTCGAATGACGACCGTGCCGTCGGGTTCCGTGCGCACTTCGATCGCGGGCGCATCCATTCGGTTCACCCTTCGCCACCCTTTGTTCAGCTCCGAGACAACGGTACGGCCGCCCCAACGCCCGAGTCGATGGGATCATCGGCTCCATCTGACAACCCATCCGACGATCCCGGCGAGCGTCCCTGTTCGGATGACCTCGAACGGGTGGGTACGTGTTGTCTACCGTCCTCGGCGCGGGTTGGATCGAAGGCGTGACCGAAGAGGATGAAGTCGAAGGCCAGACGCCGGACGCGGAGCACGAGGCAGTTCGCCAGGTCGTCACCACGATGCGGCAACGCTTCCCCGGCCTGGCGGACTCCACGGTGACCGGCTACGTCACCGACATCCACCGCCGATTCAACGCCGCACCGGTACGCGACTTCGTGCCCCTGCTCGTCGAGCGCGAAGCGCAGCGCGCACTGACCGTCCTCGCCACCGACTCCATCCCGGCGCCCGGCCAGGGCCCGCGGTAGGTCCACGCCGAACACGACGTACCGCCCGCGGGTGCCTGAACGCTCCGCGCTGATCGCCCGCTCGGCATGGTCGCCGCGGAAATTAGGGTGTTACATCGCGTTCACCCGTGAAACGCGGCATCGTGGCTATCGTGACGATATGAGAGCCGTCTATACTTCGGCCGGACTTGTCCACGAGGCGCGGCACCTCGCCCGAATTCTTCTGGCTCAGATGCCCGAGCGGTGGCAGCACACCATCGGCGTTGCCGGCCAGGCAGAACAGGTGATCCCGACCGTCCCGGCAGCCGACGCGGACCTGCTCGTCGCGGTGGCCTGGTTGCACGACATCGGCTACGCGAAAATGTTGCGGACGTCCGGCTTCCATCCGCTCGACGGCGCCCGCTATCTGACCGCACACGGATGCCCGCTACGGCTTGCCGCGCTCGTGGCCCACCACTGCGAGGCGTTCCTCATCGCCGAGGTCCGCGGCCTCGCGGAAGAACTCGCCACCTACCCGCGCGAACAGTCCGCCGTAACCGACGCCCTGACCTACGCCGATCAGACGATCAGCCCCGGTGGACAACCCATGACCTTCCAGCACCGCCTGACCGACATGCTGCACCGGCACGGACCCGACTCACCCAACGCCGCTGTACACCCCCGGCGGGAACCGCTGCTCCGCGCAGCCGTCAACCGCGTGGAACGGCGACTCGCCGCAGCTCGGCCGTCCGCTGCCGCCCGTCACGTCAGCCCATGAGGGGCGATCGCCGGCCGGGCATGAGCGACTGGGCCGACAATCCGCGGCTGAACGCCTGGCTGGTCATCCGGTACGAGCGGCAGGTCGGCTCTTCCCTTGCCGAGCATCGGACAATGAGTCCAGAGTGGACGCGATGGTTCCGGCGGGTCGACAGGTGACGTCTGCGCCAGGCGCTCGTGCCGCCGCCCTATGAGGCGCGACCCGACCGGCGCAGCAGCCAGCCGGCGATCGGAATCACGATCAACGTACCGATGATCGCGCTCAGGATCCCGCCCCAGTCGAAGATGTCGTCGTCGCCGATGCCCATCCCGAGGGTGAAGATGACGTACCCGACCATGGCGCCGAGCAGGCCGAGCCCCACCGAGACCAGCCACGACACCGGTCCACTCATCTTGCGGAAGACGTCGCCCGGCATGAGCACCCTTGCGATGACGCCGGCGACGAAGCCGAGTAACAAAGCTCCGATCATGTGGCCAGCTTCGTCCCTCCCCGCCACGTCGGCATCATCCGCGAGGGGTGATCCTTCGGGCGTCCTGAAGGCCCGGCTGACGAGCCCGAACGGGTCCCGCCGAACCCGCGAGGACAACGTGCGGCCGGAGCGGCGGCCGGTGCCGGCGTGGCCGGAGACCGCCGACCGGCCCGGCCGCCTGGGCGCTCCTGCGGACGCTACCTGCCGCTGAGGCGCCGTGCGATGCGGATGCCGAGCGCCGCCCCTGCCGCCGCTCCCCCTCCGGCGCCGGCGATGGTCGCGTGAACTCCGAGGATCGCGGCCGGCGGGCACGCCGCGGTGGCGGCGGCCGCGGCGGTCGCGGTTCCCATTCCGCCGCCGATGAAGCCGAGCGTGGCGCCGACCAAGCCGCCGAATCCCTCGGCCGGCGACTGTGCCTCACTCATGACCTTGTTGAGTCGTTTGGCTGCCCGGGACGCCTGGATCGCGTGACTCATGACTGATCTCCTCTGCCGCTCTTCTTGCCGCCGAAATCGGGCTTGTTCTCACCTGATTCGAGAGCGGCAGCGGCCGGTTGGTTTCGGCGGGTCACCCGTTGGGGTCCACGCCTCCCCGTCGGTGGCCGCCCGCGGGCGGGTCGTCCGCGGCGACAGCACCCGCTGTCGTGCGCCGGCCGAGCTCGGCCTCGGCCGGCGCGGGTGCGCAGAGGTACGAGTGGGACAGCGCGAGGGCCACGGCAGTGGACACCACGCCGAAGTACACGGGCGCCAGATGCTCACCGTCGGTGTACCCGATCACCATGTGGACCACGATCGCGGGCAGGAATCCCGCCGTGGCGGCCCCGGCCAGGGTCCACCACACCCAACCGCTGCCGCGCCGCCATCCCCACGCGCTGAGCGTGACGATCGCCAGCGCGGCCGAGGCGAGGGCGCCGCCGAATCCGGCGCGGTCGTGTGCGATGAACGGCAGGAGGCGGGGATTCGCCTGCCGCAGCTCCGCGGCGTGCGCGCCCAGAAAGCTCAGGTCCGTGGGGACGAACACATCGGTCAGGCCTACCACCGACACCACAAGGCCACCCGCGAACAGGCCGGCACCGGTGATGATCATGAGCAGCTGCCCGGTGAGGGCCCGTACGCGAAGCCGCTCCGGACCGTCGGTGACCGGCGACCACCTCGGCACGTCCGGGCGGCGGGCCACGGCCAGGACGAACATCGGGAACAGCAGGACCGTCACGGCCGCGTGCAGGGGCTCCAGGAAGCCCGAGAACAGGAAGTACAACACGGTGGGGAAGCCGAACGCCCCCGACAGCAGGTACGACGTGCGGGACCAGGGCCACCCGCGGCGGATGCCGCCCCAGGCCAGCCCCGCGTACAGGATCCCGATGGCCACCATGGTGCCGGCCATGGTGATGCGGTCGTGCTGCAGGAACGACACCAGGTGACCGTTGAGCGCCGCCAGGTGCTCGCGGTGCATGCCGAGGTAGTCGTTGTCGTACCAGAGCAGGACCGGTGCCAACGTGATGACCGCCGCGCCGAGGCCGCCGCCGATCATCCCGGCGGCGACGAGCAGCCCCCAGAGCCATCCCGGCCAACGGCGCGGATCGCGGCCGACCTGCCGCAGTCCGGGCGCGGCCTCGGTCGGCGTTGCGGCCTCGATGACGCGCTGGAACCAGCCCGGGCCCGCGGCGACGAGCACGCCGGTGGTGGCCAGCACGATCGCGTCCGGCTCCGCCAGCGCCCGCCGGGCCGCCTCGATCCCGGGCTCGGTGAGGTGCACGATCCCCGGCGACACCCCGACGATCACTCGGTCGACGTGTGGCTCCAGGGCAGCCGCGACCACCGGGTCCGTGGTCCGGACGAGGACCGGGCACCGCCGCCTCGCCACGGCATCCCGTACGGCGGGGACGTCGCCCGCGGTCACCGGGCCGATCTCCATCACCCCGGCGCCGAGCAGGGGCAACGCACGCACCGCGTCGCCCGCGTGGCGAACGGGCACCACGGCGCCCAGCCGGCGCGCCGACTCGGGTGGCGTACGGGGAAGGCCGGAAACGGCCGCCACCACCTGCGCACCGCCGGGCAGCGACGTCAGCGTCGCGAATGCGCGCAGCGCCGCCCGCTGAGAGCGGCGCCGACCGAACATGCGCGCCGCGAACCCACGCAGCGGATGATAGGTCCAGTCGGGCACGCCGCCATGATCACATGCCGGGTCGAGATCCGGCAGCCAGCCGTGCGGTCGCGTCGATCGCGTCGACCGAGGAGATCACCGGCGTCTCATCGCCGAGACCGCCAGCGGCCAGAAGACGGTGGTCGCGGCGATCGCCACCAGGAGCAACGCCGGCGGCCCGGCGAAGAGCGGTACCGCGAGGACGGGAATGCCTTCGATGCCGGCGCTCTGCCACAACACCGCTGCGTACGCCGGAATCACGGGAACGGCGAGCAGCACGCTGAGCCACGGCCGCGCGTACGCCAGCAGGAACAGCAGCACGACCGCCGACTGGGTCGCCACCATCCAGGCGCTGTACGGCGACGCGAGATCGGGTGCGTCATCGGCGAGCGTGCTGATCGAGGTTCCGAGCCAGAGCCCTTGCCACAGGATGCCCAACGTCGCGAAGAGCCGTATCGGCCACGTGGCGGGCCGGCGCAGTAGGAGGAACCAGAGTCCGCCGAGTGCCCACCTGGCGCGGCGTCCGGCCGGAATGCCGGGCAGCTCCGAGCTGATCGCCCTCGCCCAGTCGGCGTCCGCGGAACCCTCCGCGGCATGACCCAGCAGTTCGATGGTGATGCGAACGAGCCGGCCGTCGTCGTCCCGTCTCATGCGGCACCCTCCCAGCGTGGTGAGACGGCTCGGCGAGCCGTCGGACTCTTGCGGCGTGCGGCCTCCACGCGTGCGGCGAACTCCTGTCCCGCGGGGGTGAGCCGGTACATCTGCCGAGGCGGTCTGCCCGACGGCGCGTCGGTCTCCCAATGCCGTTCGAGGTGGCCCTGCTCGGCGAGCCGGGCAAGGATCGGATAGAGCGTCCCGGATTTCAGGCCGAGCTCCTTGGCGAGGTCGTAGCCGTACCTGAACTGCCGCACGTCCGCGAGGAGCGACCTCAGGACGGCGAGAGTCTGGGGTGACGTGTTCGGATCACGTGGCATGAAGCAATAATCTACATATGTAGACCACCGCTGTCGAGATCGGATACGGCCGGAGTTCAGAGCCGCAGCACGGTCTTGGACCGGGCCAGTTCGGGTAACAGCTCGGCGTCGTCGGACAGGAGTCCTTTCAGGACAGCGCTGTTCTTCTTCATGCACGCGGTGGCACTGGCCGCGTTCGGGAAGTCACTGAGGTCGACTCGACCGCTGTCGTAGACCTCGCTCCAGAAGTAGCCGTCGCCCTCGACCGGGGTCGACGGAATCGTCACCACGGCCGTACCGGCCGGACCTCCTGGCCGTCGGCCACCAACTCGAACCGGAGCCGGTACAGGTGTACGGAGGTGCGGGACTCCCGCTTGTCGGTGCCGAGACGCAACGCGACGCGGTCCGCCTCGTCCGGGCCCTGCTGCTGGCTGACCGGCACCTGCAGCACGCTGCCGTTGGCGGGCCGCGGCGGCAGCGTGAAGTCGTACGTGGCGGACACCGGGACCGCGCCACCCTGCGCGTCGCACCGCTCGATCACCGCCGAGTCCTCGACCGTGGCGGCGATCCGGGTGATCACCGAACGCCGGGAACCCCGGTTGTGCACCGTGATCTCCACCGCGGGCGGTGTGGACTCCGCCTCCACGTCGCCGGGATCGCCGGTGAGCTGCGGATCCCGGACGACCAGGTCGATGGCGTCTCGATATGGCCAACGGCACCGTCCGATCACCCGTCAGGCCCTCGACCGGCGTGCCCACACCCGACGAACAGCGGCGCCCGCGCCCCGATGGTCTTCGAGCAATGGCGGTTCGGAAGATCGAAAGAAAGATCGAATTCGCCGCCCCCACTTCCCCCCACTTGTCACCACGCGCGGGACCTTGCGAAACGTGCGCGATGCGTCGAGCCTTGTCATAAGGGTTGGAAACGCGGGCTTGATCTGAAGAATTCTCACAAGAGGCGGTTGGGGGAAGGCATGTTCCTCGGGACGCACATTCTGCGGCTCGATGACAAGGGGCGCCTGATCCTTCCGGCCAAGTTTCGTGGTGGTTTGGCAGGTGGAGTGGTCATCACCAAAGGGCAGGAGCGCTGCCTTTATGTGTTTCCGATGACCGAGTTTGAGAAAATCGCGGAGGAACTGAGGTCGGCGCCGGTGACCAGCAAGGCGGCCCGGGCGTACGGCCGGGTCTTCTTCGCCAGCGCCCACGATGAGCTTCCCGACCGGCAAGGCCGCATCACCGTCCCGCACCACCTGCGCCGGTATGCAGGGCTGACCCGCGATCTCGTCGTCATCGGCGCCAGCTCGCGAGTGGAGATCTGGGACAACGCCATGTGGAACTCATATCTCGACGACGCGGAGGGTTCGTTCCTTAGCTCGGGCGAAGACGGCGAGTACGACGGTTCCTGACGTCGGCCGAGCCTGGAGAAGGGGACGGAGGTCGGGGGGTGCGAGGCGCAACCGTTGCCGGCGGGCTCGGCCTGACCGGTCTGGTGAACATTCTGGCCAATGCGATCGGCGCCCCGTGGTGGGCTCTGGTGACCGCCACGATGATGGGCATTCTCTGCACGACCCTCGTGGGTGTCGTGCACATCGTCATTCCGCAGGAATCGCACGACAAGGTGGTGTTCTGGAACAGATATCTTCTCTATCGGGAGCGGCGTCGGACGCGCGCGATTCCGCGGGATCGCGATTACAGATCTTGAATGGTCGGGTTGATCGATGCCTCCCCGGCGTGTCGGCGTGACAATGATCGATGGGATTTGTACGCCGGAGGGATGAGATATCC
>NZ_JBEZDY010000005.1:266278-359998 GCF_040648555.1 Actinoplanes sp. NPDC049118 | reverse complement strand
TTGAACGCCTTCTCTATCACCTTCGGCGACCGGTTCCCGGCCGCCGAAACCTACTAACCGAAGACGCCGGAAACACCGTTAGCGAGACAGTCCCCTACTGGAGGCTCGCCGGACGGAGGTCGGGGAGTGAGGCTTCAAGATCCACTCCCAGGAGTGGGTCGGGAAACAGTTCAGGGCTGGTCTCTCTACGCGAGAGACCAGCCCTGAACTGGTGTTTCTAAGGGTCGGGGTGGCCGGATTTGAACCGACGGCCTCTTCGTCCCGAACGCGGGTGCGAGGGCTGTCGCCATGTCGTCCTGTGTTGCCCGGCAGCTGCGAGTGCAGGTCACGGGTTGTTCATCGTCGGCGTTTGTCGTTTGTTGTTGGATGGTGTGCTGACTTCCTGCTGACTGATGTTGGCGGCTGACCCGTGCCAGTTGCGTTCCCCCAGACGAGCCAGGTGAGCGCATGCAGCTCCAGCCTCGGCGCAGCGCGGGGTGTCGGCGTACGGGCTCAGGTGCACAACCGCATACACCAATGAATACAGAGCAGCTATCAACATCGACAATTCGATACGTGCGGTCGGCAGGCGGGACGACCGTCCCGTCTGAAGCTCACCAACTATGCGACGTGACGGTGGGCGGCCCAGGCGCCGTCCGAATCTGCCGATGTAGTGACTCGTTCGTGTTTTGCGTCTGTCTCTCGGATCGGTGATACGGGGCTGCGAAACCGACAGGCTACAGGAGCATGATCGACAGCGCCGTCACTTCGGCTATGCGGGATGTACGCGGCAGAGCCGAGCGGTTTTCATAACCTTGAAGGCGGCGTGCGATAGTCCGTTGTTCTTGGTCGCCCTAAACGCCTCTTGACCGTGACGGCGTCCTGGGTGGAGTCTGATTCTCTCAATGTCGAGCTGATGCCGAGGTGAGGGCTGCAATGTCGTGGCAGCAGCCGAATCCTAGATCAACCCCGTCGGTTGACCAGGAGAGCTGGGCGGATATCGCTATCGGCAAGATCCTGTTTCCGGCGACGCAGGTCCTGATATACGCTGCATCCGTCGTTCTCTTGGGTTTCTACACGGTAGATGCGTTTTTAGATAATGCGGCGCGAGGAGTGCGCACCTTTGCGGCTATCTTGTTGCCACTCGTAGCGATGACATACATAGTGCGTTTCCAAGACGAAGTATTGAGAAGCTTGGGCCGCGCCCCGAGGATGCTCGCCTTTGTAGTTTCTCTACTGGTTGGAATGGGGAGCGTTTGCGTCATGCGGCTTTCGGGTAGCATCCCGATCGCCGCATTGATCGTAAGCATGACATTCTCCATGCTGCTGGCGACTCGGGTGCAACTGGAAGAGTATAAAAGTAGTACGTACTTCTTCGGCGTGACTCTCGGGGCGCTTGCAGCTATCGTGTTGTTCGGCGTTCCATCATTGCCTGCGAGCGCCAACCGCCAAAAGGCTACCGGTCCGCCACTGGATTGGCCTAACTCGTTAGCGGCAGGGGCTGACATGTCAGCGGCGGAAATTGGTCTCAGAGACTATCTGTCATCTGAGACCTACGCCCAATGCTTCCCGAGCCGAGACGCAAAGGATCGCTATGTCGATGCGGCTGTACTGTGCAAGACTACCCGTTCAAGCCCCAAGGCATTCCTCTTAGTCCATTTCATCGACGATGACGCCCGCGTGGCCGCAACAAAAAAGCAGCAGGATAAGGTTGCCAGCATCGGAGGCCTCTGCGGAAAAGGCGAAGAAAGCAAGGGAACTTGGAATATTGGCGGTATCAATCGAGGTGGCCTCGTCTGCTATAAATCAGAAAATGGGAGCTTCCGAATTTTCGCTGAAGATAGCATCAAGGATTACGGTCTCTACCTGGAAGGATCGGACCCAATGACTTTGTATAGATGGTGGACAACTGATTGCAGGTACTACAAATACTCCTAACTTGACTCTCCTGCTGGTGCCGAACGACGCTTTGACCCCGGCAACTATCGGAGCCCCTTGGCGCCCTGGGTGGTGCGGTGTTCGGGCTCGTCGTATCGAGACGAAGTACCGATGCTGTAGCAGTTAGCGGAAATGAGGACCGCTGGGTTGATCACGGAGGAGGAGTTCGCCGTAGCTAAGGCACGTCTCCAGAAGGCCGCCGTCCGGGTAAGCCGCGTCGGCATCGAGGTAGCGGGCACGGTCACCTTCAAGCCCTACCCGAAGTCGCGTGCCGGGCGCCGCGCGGTGCCGCTGCCGCCATTCGCTGTGAAGCTGCTAAAGGCGCACGCCGACCTGGTAACACCCGGCCCGTCGGGTGAGATCTTCACGAACGAGGCAGGCGGCTCGATGCGCCGCACGGTGTTCCGGGCATGGATCTGGCGGCCGGCGTTGGTGCGGGCCGGTCTCCTCGGCCAGGTCACCCAGGTCGGCCCGCGGGAGTGGCGCGCCACCTGGCGGGACCGCGACGGCAACGAGGTGTCCGAGGTGGTGCCCAACCGACGCGTGGCCCGGGGCCGCGTTTCCCGGCTCGCGCAGCATGGCCTGCGGTTCCACGACCTGCGGCACTCGTTCGCCACCTGGCTGGTCACCGACGGCGTACCGCTCAACGAGGTCGCACGGGTGATGGGCCATGAGCAGATCTCGACCACACTCGACCGCTACACGCACGTCCTCACGCGCAGCGCCGATCGGGTGCGGGAGTCACTTGCTGACTTTTCGCTGACTCCGGCCACCGAGGAAGGGCCAGACGACGACGAGGAATCGACCACCATCAACTAACTAGATCTCGCCGAGCATGGCAAAGGGCCAGGTCAGACTATGTCTGCCCTGGCCCTTTGTGCGTGGTCGGGGTGGCCGGATTTGAACCGACGGCCTCTTCGTCCCGAACGAAGCGCGCTACCAAGCTGCGCCACACCCCGAGCGTGCTCAGCAATACTAGCGGACGCCCCGGCGGTCGCGAAATCGGTATCCCTCGCCCGGAAAACCGCAGGTCAGCGCGGTGTCAGCGTAAGGATTGTGGCCTCCGGGCGGCAGGCGAATCGGACCGGGGCCGTCGGGTGGGTGCCGAGTCCCGCCGACACGTGCAGCCAGGCTTCCGAGCCGGGCCAGCGGTGCAGGCCTTTGGCCATCGAGTGCGGTAGGTCGCAGTTCGTGGTGAGGGCGCCGTAGCCCGGGACGCAGACCTGGCCGCCGTGGGTGTGGCCGGCCATCAGGAGGGTGAAGCCGTCCGCGGCCATCGCGTCCAGGACGCGGGAGGCCGGGGTGTGTGTCACGCCGATGTGCAGGTCGGCGCCGGCGGTGATCGGGCCGGCCACCGAGGGGTAGTCGTCCTGGTCGATGTGGGGGTCGTCGACGCCGGCGAGCTCGATCGAGCGGCCGCCCGCCTTGATGGTCTTTCGCGCGTTGTTCAGGTCGGCCCAGCCGGCGTCGACGAATGCCGCGCGGAGTTCCTCGGCGGGCAGGTCGGCGCCCTGCTGGTATTCGCGTTCCGGGAGCAGGTACTGCAGGGGGTTCTTCCAGATCGGGCCGCGGTAGTCGTTCGAGCCGAAGACGAAGGCGCCGGGGAGGCCGAGGAGCGGGTCCAGTGCGCGCAGGACTCCGGGGATGGCGTCCGGGGAGGCCATGTTGTCGCCGGTGACGACCACCAGGTCCGGGTCGGTGCCGCCGAGGGCGGCCACCCAGTCCTGCTTTCTGCGCTGGTCGGGCATCATGTGCAGGTCCGAAACGTGCAGGATGCGCATCGGTTCGGCGTCGGGTTCCAGCACCGGCACGTCGAAGCGGCGCAGGGTGAACATGTTGCGTTCGACCAGGGAGGCGTAGGCGAGGGTGGCGCCACCGACGGCGGTGACGCCGGCGGCCAGGGCGATAAAGGAGCGCTTGCGCATGACGGTCAGAGTAGTTTGATCGTCCATGGGAACGCTGAAAGACCGCCTGAAGGATGACCTGCACACCGCCATGAAGGGTCGCGACGAGCTGACCACGTCGACGCTGCGGATGGCTCTGACCGCCGTGAGTAATGCGGAGACGGCCGGTGACGCGGCGCGGGTCCTCAGCGACGACGAGGTGCTCGCCGTGCTGGCCAAGGAGGCGAAGAAGCGGCGCGAGGCCGCGAACGCCTTCGCGGGCGCCGGGCGCACCGATCAGGCCGCCAAGGAGAACGCCGAGGGGGAGATCCTCGACCGGTACCTGCCTGCGCAGCTCACCGACGGGGAGATCGACGGACTCGTTGCGGACGCGCTGCGGGCGGGTGGCTTCACCGGCAAGGCGCAGATGGGGCCCGCCATGAAGGCGGCGCAGGCGGCGGTCGCCGGCCGGGCCGAGGGCGGCCGGGTCGCCGCGGCCGTGCGCAGGCAGCTGGGCTGAGGCCGGCCGCCGGGTGGCGGCGCCGAAACGGAAGCGGGCGGGTCACCCGGAGGTGACCCGCCCGCCTTGTCATCGTCGGCGTGGTGGTTTCGGCTTATCCGGATCGTCCGGGTCCTCCGCGTCCTTGCCGTCGCCCTTGCTGATCTCGATGCTGACGTAGCCGCCCTTGATGGTCCGGCCGCTCGGGTTGGTGCCCGCGACCGTGCCCTTCGGGCACTTCGACTCGACCTCGTTGCCGGAGACCGAGGCGGTGAAGCCGGCGCCCTCGATCCGTGCCATCGCTCCCGCGACGGTCGCGCAGGTCACGTCCGGGATGGAGCGCTGGTCGCCTTCGGAGATCTTTCTGCTGCCGGGCTTCTTGAACTCGACCTTCGGCTTGCCCTTGAGGAAGTCGTCCATCGTGTCCCAGACCGCGGGGTTCACGATGCTGTGCGACAGGCGGTCCTTGTGGTCCTGGTAGTCCGGGTTGACCAGGTAGCCGGCGATCGTCAGGGAGCTGCTGCCGATGATCAGGGCGGCGGTCTTGTCGTTGTCGGTGGTGCCGGACTTGCCGTAGATCGGGTGCCGGATCGTGTAGTAGGCCTGCGCCGCGGTGCGGCTGCCGCCGCAGCTGCCGAGCTGCGCGCTGTCGCCGACCGGGCAGCGGGCGGCGTCGAGCGCCGCGCGGGCCACGTCCGGTGAGGTGGCCCGGATGCAGTGCGGCTTGCCGACGTCGATCTTGTCGCCGTCCTTCGACGTGATCTGCTGCACCGGGGTAGGCGAGCAGTACATGCCGTCGCCGGCGAGGGTCGCGTACGCGTTCGCCATCTCCAGCGGGGTCGACGACGACACGCCGAGGGTGAAGGCGCCCCACTGGTGTGCCGAGGCCTTGTTGGACGCGAAGTCGGCGTCGCTCTTCGCCCGGAACTGCACGCCGAAGCGCTGGGCGACGTCGACCACCTTCTCGGCGCCGACCCGTTCCTGCAGCGGTACGAAGAAGGTGTTGATCGACCGGCTGAAGCCCGTCCACATGTTTGTGACGCCGCCGGCCTTGCCGCCCGAGTTGCTCGGGCAGTAGTAGATGCCGTTGCAGGTGGACCGTCCCGGTGCGATGCGGTACTTCGAGACGTACTTGGCGGGGGCGTTGATGGAATAGGCGAGCGGATAGCCGTTCTCGAGCGCCGCGACCATGGTGAACATCTTGAACACCGAGCCGGCCTGGTAGCCGGTGATGTCGCCGCCGCCGGAGAGCAGCGGGTTGGTCGTGTTCGGGTAGGTACCGCGGATCTTCTTCTTCGCCTTGCGCGGGTCCGAGGAGATCTTGTTTTGCGGGTTGGCGGGGTCGTCCAGCTTGAACTTGCGGTTCGCCGCCAGGGCGCGGACCCGGCCGGTGCCCGGCTGGATGCCGGCGAGCAGCAGGGCGTTCTTGTTCTTCTCCGAGATGTGCTCGGAGATGTTCTTGCGGGCCGCCTGCTGCGCCTTGATGTCCATCGACGTCTGGATGCGGTAGCCGCCGCTCTTCAGGCGCCGCTCACGGTCGTACGTGGTCGCGCCGAAGGCCTGCTGGCTGAGCCACCAGCGGTAGAAGTAGTCGCAGAAGAAGCCCCAGTTGTTCTTGGCCACCGAGACGCAGCCGTTGCCGGGACGCTTGACCGTGCGGCTGATCTTCGTGGCCGTCGCCTCGCGGGCCTGGTCGGCGTTGATGAGGCCGATCTCCAGCATGTCGTTGATGACGTAGTTGCGGCGGTCGAGCGCCTGCGGGTAGCCGCTGGCGGTCGTGGGGTTGAACGCGGTCGGCGCCTTCACCATGCTGGCCAGCAGGGCGGACTCGGCGACGGTCAGATCCTTGGGCTTCTTGCTGAAGTACACCTGGCTGGCGGCGTACACGCCGTACGCGCCGTTGCCGAAGGGCGCGGCGTTCAGGTAGCCCTCGAGGATCTTCTCCTTGCTCAGCTCCTTCTCGATCTGCATCGCGTACTTCATCTCGGTGATCTTGCGCTTCGGCGTGTCCTTGGTGGCGTTGACGACCTCCTGGGGGCTGGTCGCCGAGTAGGCCAGGGTCATCCGGACCAGCTGCATCGTCAGCGTCGAGGCGCCCTGCTGGGACTTGCCGCTCTTGTTGCTGACGATCGCGCGGGCGACACCCTTCAGGTCGACGCCGTTGTGCTGGTAGAACTCGTGGTCCTCGGCCGCGATGATCGCGCTCTGCATGTTCTTCGAGATGTCCTTCAGCGGGACATCGCTGCGGAACTCGTCGTAGAAGACCGAGATCTGCGTCTTGTTGTCCGACGCGAAGATTCGCGTGATCTGCGGAGCGGTCGCCTGCCGGAGCTCGCTGGGCAGGCTGGCGAACGTCTCGCCGCCGGCCTTGGCCGCGAGGCCGGACATGGCGACCGCGGGGAAGGCGGCTGCGGCGACGACAACGCCCGCGAGCAGGCCACAGATCAGCAGCGAAGTCGCGTTGGCAAAGATGTTGTGATCGCGTCTGCGCATCCAGGAGGTCACCTGAGCAGGGTACGCGAATAACGCACGTGATCACGTGTCGAGATGGTCACGTTTGCCCAGAATGATTCTGCACCCTCCGGGGCCTCTGTGTGGCGTTTCTGGCGAACTTCCCCGAACTTTCTCACTGTCCGGTAGGGCCGGGATGCCGGGAAATACCGAGGTATACGTTTTTGAGGGACAACGTTGCGTAATTGCCTGACTACAGAGCATGATGATCCGGCGAGCTATCGCACGACGTCTGCGCGACTTGGGGGACATGGGCCGTCAGATGTCAGGGGGAAGCAAGGGGGGACGTGGACAGATGGGAATGATCAGCGACTGGCCCAGCATGGCGGCGTGTCAGAGTGGCGACCCTGACGCACTCTTCGTGCAGGGCGCCGAGCAGAACGTGGCGAAGAGGATCTGCCGCAGCTGCCCGGTCCGCTACGAGTGCCTTGCCGACGCTCTGGACAACCGGATCGAGTTCGGCGTCTGGGGAGGCATGACCGAGCGGGAGCGCCGCGCACTGCTGCGCCGGCACCCGCACGTGGCGAGCTGGCGGAAGATGTTCGAAGCCGCGCTCCGCGAGAAGGGCGCCGACAAGGTACTCGTCTCCACCAGCTGATCCATTTCAGGCGAGCGCAGCACCGATTGTCCGCAGCCCGTCGACGTCGTGCACATCGGCGGGCTGCGCCATCACGGCCACCGTCGGCACCTGGGGGAAGGCGTCGGTGAACTGGGCTGCCACCCCCAGCTCCCGCTCGACCAGGCGCAGCAGGGCCGCGTGGATCCGCAGCGCGTCCGCCGTCGTCCGCTGATCGCCGGCCGCGTCCAGCGCGACCGCCGCCGCCTCGGCCGCCTCCAGCGGGAGGGTCTTCAGCGTGGTGCCGTGTGTGCGGTTGAGCACCAGGCCCGCGAGCGGCATGCGCTCCGCGACCAGCCGCTCCGCGAAGTGGGCGGCCTCGCCGACCGCGTCCCGCTCCGGGGCCGCGACCAGCAGGAACGCGGTCTGCGGGTCCTGCAGGATCCGGTACGTCTCGTCGGCGCGCTGCCGGAAGCCACCGAACATCGAGTCCAGGGCCGCCACGAAGCCGGACAGGTCGGTCAGCAGCTGGGCGCCCAGGATCTTCTGCACGGCCCGGGAGAAGATCCCGAACGAGGCCGTGACCAGGCTGAACATGCTGCGTCCGCCGCGGGCCGGCGCCATCAGCATGCGCAGCATCCGGCCGTCGAGGAAGCGTGACAGCCGGGCCGGTGCGTCGAGGAAGTCCAGCGCCGAGCGGGAGGGCGGGGTGTCGACGACGATCAGATCCCAGTCGTCGCCCGCGCGCAGCTGCCCCAGCTTCTCCATCGCCATGTACTCCTGGGTGCCGGAGAACGTCGAGCTCATGGCCTGGTAGAAGGGGTTCGCGAAGATCTCCGCGGCGCGCTGGGGCGAGGTGTGCGCCTGCACGACGTCGTCGAACGTGCGCTTCATGTCGAGCATCATGGCGTGCAGCTCGCCGCCGGTCGCCTCGGTGTCGATGCCCTTGACCTGCCGCGGCGTGTTGTCGAGCTCGGTCAGGCCCATCGACTGGGCCAGCCGGCGGGCGGGGTCGATGGTCAGCACCACCGTGCGGCGGCCGTGCTGCTCGGCGGCCCGCAGGCCGAGCGCCGCGGCGGTGGTCGTCTTGCCTACGCCACCTGCGCCGCAGCAGACCACGATCCGGGTGGCCGGGTCGGCCAGCAGAGCGTCGACGTCCAGGCGAGGGGCGGTCCGGTCGGCAGGCACGTTTCGAGCGTACTGACTCGTAGCTCCCGCGCGATGCGGAGCGCCGCGGCGTGTGGCGGGTCAGACAGCCATCAGCAGGGCGGCGAGCTCATGCAGGCCGTCCTGGTCGACGCCGCCGGCGAGCAGCGGCAGCTCGACCATCGGGCGGCCCAGCTCGGCGAGCTCCGCGCGCAGCGATTCCTCCAGCTCCCGGCGGGTCAGGTGCGCCTTCGCCTCGGCGTGCAGGCCGTTGACCGTCGCCGCGTCGGTCGGCAGGCCGGCCGCGGCCAGCCCGCGCTTGAGCTCGGTCTTGGTGACCCGGCCGGAGGCGAGCAGGGGCGGCCGGGCGCCGTTCACGATGATCCGGCCGACCGGGATGTGCAGCGCGGACAGCTCGGCGATCGCGTCGACGCTCTCCTGTACCGGCATCTCCTCGAGCAGCGTCACCACGTGCACGGAGGTGATCGGCGAGCGCAGCAGCGACGCGACCCCGTCGCTCTGCGTTTTGATCGGACCCACCTTCGCCAGCCGGGCGGTCTCCGCCGTGACGTTGAGGAAGCGGCCGATCCGGCCGGTCGGCGGCGCGTCCAGCACCACCGCGTCGTACGCCCGCCTGCCGTCGGACGAGCGGGTGGTCGCCTCCTTCACCTTGCCGGTGAGCAGGACGTCCCGCAGGCCGGGTGCGATCGTGGTGGCGAAGTCGATCGCGCCGATCCGGCGCAGGGCCCGGCCCGCCGCGCCCAGCTTGTAGAACATGTCGAGGTACTCGAGCAGGGCCTCCTCGGGGTCCACCGCCAGCGCGCGGACCTCGCCGTCACCCCTGATCGGGGTGGCGATGCGGCGTTCCGTGTATGGCAGCGGGTCGGTGCCGAACAGCTGCGCGATGCCCTGCCGGCCCTCGACCTCCACGAGCAGCGTGCGGTGCCCGCCCGCGGCCAGCCCGAGCGCCAGCGCCGCGGCCACAGTGGTCTTGCCGGTACCGCCCTTGCCGGTGACGACGTGCAGCCGCGCCGGCCAATCGTTGCTAGCCACGTGATCGAGGGTACGGCCTCTGTCTCAACCGCTTACGTCGCAGACGAGCCAGTCGGTCTTGCGCACCAGCGTGAAGGTGAGCTGCTGCTGTGCCGCCTTCTCGTCCTCGGTGGTCATCGTGAGCGGCACCACGACCGTGGCCCGGTCGTCGGTCTGCCTCGTGACCGCCGGTTCGGTCCAGCTGAAGGAGGGCGCGTCGTACTCGTTCGCGTAGCCCTTGATCTGGTCGACCCGGTCGTTGAGCAGATCCTGGTCGAGGGCCTCGCGGCAGACGACGTCCCCGGCCGCCGCGGCGTCCTGCTGGACGTAGACCGCGGTCATGAAGGTGTTGACCGCCGTGACCGGGTCGGGTTCGCCCTTGCCGCTGTCGCCGTCGCGCAGCAGCAGGACGGCCGAGACCGCCCCGCCGCCGAAGATCAGCACGGTGAGTATCAGGGCGAGCGAGACCCGGAGACCGGTGCGCCGCTGCCGCGCCGCCGGTGTGAGCACCGGCATCGTGGTCTCGGTCGAGTGCGGATCGAACGGCACCTGCCACGGCTGCGGCAGCATGCTCAGCGAGATCGCCTCGGTCGGCTCGTCATCCTGCACGCCCGGCTGCACCTCGGCGGGCGGCGAGTGCTCCCAGGCCAGGTGGTCCGGCGGCGTGACACGCCACTCGCCCGGCTTCTCGTGCCGGGCGTGGAACGGCCCGGTCGGCGGCGGCTGATGCCACACGACGTCACCCTCGAGGACCTCGTGCTGCCGTGCCGGGGGCTCCGGGGCCGGATGGTGACCGGGCTCGCCGGCATAGGCGCCGACGGGCGGCCACTCGAGCACCTCCGCAGGCGGGGGCCCGTCGATGAAGTCGTCGAACTCCGGCGCCTCCGCCGCGGCGATCGAGGACGTACGCGTGGACTCGCCCTGCGGCGGTTGCGTCATCGTGCCCCCTCGGCCGGCGGAATCGGGGCGGCGCCCCGTGCTCAGCGTAACGAAATCCGGACAGTCGCGAGGCGGCTCCGGTGGCCTGGATAGGCTGTCGCCGAAGTCGACGGGCACGAGCCCCGAGCCGAGCGACAGGGAGCTGGACGAGCAATGCAGAAGTGGGAGTACGTGACCGTGCCGCTGCTGATCCACGCGACCAAGCAGATCCTCGACAACTGGGGCGAGGACGGCTGGGAGCTGGTGCAGGTCGTGCCGGGTCCTAACACGGACCAGCTGGTGGCGTACATGAAGCGGGCGAAGTCGTGACGACGCCGGTGAGCGGGGAGGGTGGCGCGGACGCGTACGCGCGCCTGGCGGAGCTCGGCCTCACCCTGCCGTCGGTCGTGCCGCCGCTGGCCTCGTACGTGCCGGCCGTGCAGTCCGGCAACTACGTATACGTCTCCGGCCAGCTGCCGATGGTCGACGGCAAGCTGCCGCACGTCGGCAAGGTCGGCGCGGACGTTACCGTCGAGCAGGGCGCCGAGCTGGCCCGTTACTGCGCGCTGAACGCCCTCGCCGCGATCGACTCCCTGGTCGGCCTGGGCCGGGTCGTCAAGATCGTCAAGGTGACCGGCTTCGTGGCGTCGGCGGACGGCTTCACCGGCCAGCCCGCCGTGGTCAACGGTGCCTCGGAGCTCTTCGGTGAGGTCCTGGGCGAACTGGGCCGGCACGCGCGCAGCGCCGTCGGTGTCGTCGCGCTGCCGCTGGGCGCGCCGGTCGAGGTCGAGGTCATCGCGGAGATCGCCTGACCCGTGTCGGTACGTAGGGATATGCCGCGCCGTGGTGACCGCCGGTGACCGGATCGCACATCCGGTCCCCGGCCGGTCGGCGGGGAGCGACGTAAGATTCCCAGCATGGGGGCCGCCGAGGTCGAGCAGTTACCGGGCTGGGTGACGCTGTTGCGCGCGCCCAATCCGGGTCCGATGACCCTGGACGGGACCAACACGTGGGTGTTGCGGGCGCCGGGCGAGGAATTCGCGGTCGTGGTCGACCCCGGCCCGCTCGACGAGGGGCATCTGGTCCGGATCGCCGAGCACGGACCGTTCCGGTTCATTCTCGTCACTCACGGTCACCATGACCACGTCGACGGTGCCGCCCGGCTCTCCGAGATCCTGGGCGGGGTGCCGGTGCTGGCGGTCGACCCGCAGCACGGTGTCGCCGCCGAGCCGCTGGATCGCGACGGCTCGCTCGCCGTCGGCGGCCTGGAGATCCGCGTGCTGGACACGCCGGGTCACACCGCCGACTCCGTGTGCTTCCTGGTGGACTGCGCGGGCGAGCGCGTCGTCCTCACCGGCGACACCATTCTGGGCCGGGGCACGACCGTGGTGGCGTGGCCGGACGGCGACCTGGGCGCGTACCTGACGAGCCTCGGTGCGCTCACGGCGTACGAGAAGGTCCCGATGCTGCCCGGGCACGGCCCGGCGCGGGCCGACTGCGCGGCCGTCGCACGGTCCTATCTCGACCACCGCGGTGAGCGGCTCGCACAGGTGAGTGCCGCGGTCGCGGCCGGAGCCGACTCGGCGGAGGCGATCGTCGACGCCGTGTACCCGGACATCGCACCCGGTGTCCGTTTCGCGGCCGAGTGGTCGGTGCGGGCGCAACTCGAGTACCTGAGGCGGGAATCACAGCGACCCCCGGAACAGTTGGACCCGCTGTGACCTGTCCCGTGTGTGGAACCGTCGCCGTGCCGGGTGCCCGTTTCTGCCACAACTGCGGCGCGGCCCTGCCCGCGGCCGCCACGCTGCCCGCGGCCGAGCGGCGCATCGTCACCGTGCTCTTCGGTGACCTCTCCGACTTCACGTCCTGGTCGGAGGATCTGGATCCCGAGCGGGTCGGCGCGGTGACCGACCGGGTGCTCGCCGCGCTCGCCGGCGCGGTCAAGACCTTCGGCGGCCACGTCGACAAGCTCACCGGCGACGGCATCATGGCCGTCTTCGGTGCCCCCGTCGCGCACGAGGACGACGCCGAGCGCGCGGTGCGGGCCGCACTGAGCATGCAGCGGGCCGTGCGGCGGGTGCTGGACGACGAGCGCGGCGGCGGCGCCCCGTTGGGCCTGCGCGTCGGGCTCAACACCGGGGAGGTCGTCGCCGGCATCCAGGCCTCGATCGAGTACACGGTCATCGGCGACACGGTGAACACGGCCGCCCGCCTGGCCGACGCGGCCGCCGTCGGCGCGGTCTACGCGGGATCGCGCACCTCCGCGGGCACCCGGCACGTCGCCTCCTGGCGGCAGCTGCGGGCGCTGCGGCTCAAGGGCAAGCGCGAGCCGGTGCCGGCCTACGAGCTGCTCGGCCTGCACGACGCGCCCGGCACCCGGTCCGGCCTCGGCGACGAGGCGCCGTTCGTCGGCCGCGAGACCGAGCTGGGCCGGGTGTCCGGCCGGCTCGCCGAGGTCGTCGACTCCGGCACGCCCCGGGTGATGGTGATGACCGCCGAGGCCGGCATCGGCAAGACCCGGTTCGCCGGCGAGGTCAAGCGCTTCGCGGCCGGCTACGACGTCGGCGCGGGCCGGTTCGCCGGGCACACCGGCGCCCGGGTGCTGCGGGCCCGCTGCCGCGCGTTCGGCGAACGACGCCGCTTCGCGCCGCTGGCCGACCTGGTGCGCAAGTCCGTCGGCCTGCCGCGGGACGTGGCGTCGACGATCACCCGACCGGTCGTCGAGGAGCGGCTGCGCAAACTCGTCGCCCGGCTCGGCCGCGACGGCGGTGCGCCCGAGATCGAAATCGACCGGCTGCTCGCGCTGCTCGGCTACGGCGAGACGCCGGTGAACCCGGTCGGCCCGGCCGCGGTGGCGGAGTACCAGCCGACCGGCGGCGCGCGGCCGGAGACGGAGACCATCCCGATCGCGGTCGCGGGGCTGCTCACCGCCCTCGCCCGGGAGGCGCCGCTGGTCGTCATCGTCGACGACCTGCACGACGCGACCGCCGAGACGATCGACGCGCTGGGTGCGGTGCTCTCCCGCCTGGACGGGCCGGTGGTCCTGCTGCTGCTCGGCCGCCCGGAACTGGTGCGCACCGCCGGCGCGCTGACCCGCCTCGCCGACGCCGAGATCCACACGCTGCCGCCGCTGCGCGGCGCGGACGCGTCCCGGCTGCTCACCTCCTACCTCAACGGCGGCAAGCTGCCGCAGGCCGACGCGGACCGGCTGCTCGCCACCGCGCAGGGCAACGCGTTCTACCTGGCCGAGCTCGTGACGCTGCTGATGGAGCGCGGCGCGCTGATGCCGGCCGTCGGCGCCAACGCGGCCGGCAGGTGGCACCTCGCGGCCGGCTCGATGGGCAGCCAGCTGCTCTCCCGCGACCTCGCCGCCGTCCTGGCGGCCCGCATCGACGCGCTGCCGACCGAGCCCCGCTCGGTACTGCGCGACGCGGCCGTCGTCGGTGACACCGTGCCCACCGGCGTCATCGAGGCGCTGCGCGAGCGGCGTGCGCCCAGCGACGCCCGGCCGGGAGCGGTCGCGGCCGTCGAGCTCGAACGCGCGGTCGACGAGCTGCTGCAGCGCCGCATGCTGCATCGCGTCCGCGGCGGATACGCCTTCAGCACCCCGCTGATGCGCGAGGCCGCGTACGCGGGGCTGGGCAAGGCCGACCTCGCCGACCGGCACGCGTACCTGGCCCGGTGGGCGGCGCCCGAGACCGTGACGGCACTCGGCTACGACGGCGCCGGACGGCTCAGCCTCGGCGAGAACGAACGGGACGCGTTCGTCGCCACCCACGCCGAGTGCGCGGTCGAGCTGGCCGACGCCGTCCGGCTGCGCCCCGACGCCGCCGCCCGCGACGTGATCCCGCTGGGCGTCGCCGCCCTCGGCCGGATGGCCCGCCGGGCGCTGGCCAACATCGAACCGGCCGCCTCCATCCAGTACGCGGAGCGCGCCGCCACCATCGCCAAGGACAGCCTGCCCCTCTCCGACCAGCTCGTGCACGCCCGCGCCCTGCTGCGCCTGGGCCGCGCGTCGGAGGCGCTCACGTACGGCGAGAAGATCGCCGGGAGCGCGGACGAGGAGCCGGTGTGCCGGGCCGAGGCTTTGCTGGTCGTCGGCCGCGCACAGGAGGCGCTCGGGGACACCTCGCGGGCGATCTCGGCCTGGCAGCAGGCGCTGGACGTGGCCACCGAGGCTGAGCTGGCGCCGGAGCGCGCCAACGCCATGCGCCGGCTCGGCATGGCCGACTTCCTGGCCGGCAAGCTGAGCCAGGCGAGTAGCCGGTTCGCGGCGGCCTACCAGGTGACGCTCGCGGCGGGCGACCGGCACGGGCAGGCCTGGGCGCTGCAGAACCTGGCCTGGGTGACCACGACCCGGGGTGACTTCGCCGGCACGGACGCGGTTCTCGGCCGGGCGGCCCGGCTCTTCGCCGAGCTGGGCGACCCGGTGGGGCGGTCCTGGCTGCGCGGCACGACCGCCTTCGCGCGGCTGCTGGCCGGCCGGCTGCACGAGTCGCGGCGGCTGGCCCGGATCTTCCTGCCCTTCGGCGACCGCGTCGGTGAGGGCTGGGCGGTGGGCACCCTGCGGGCCGTCGAGGCGTACGCGGCCGCCGAACTGGGCGACCTGGGCGAGGCGGACAGCGAGGCGCGCCGGGCCTACCGGGACTTCGCGGCGGTCTCCGACGACTGGGGGCGCGGGCTCGCGCTGGTCGTGCGCGGCGCGATCGCCCGGGGCCTGAGCGAGCCCGAGCACGCCGAGGACCTGCTCACCGACGCGCTCGAGTTCGCCGCCCGCACCGGCCACCCGCTGCTGCTCGGCATGGCCGGCACGCTGCGCGGCTTCGTGGCGCTGCACCGCGGCGACGTCGAGGCGGCCGAGGCCGACGCCCGCCGGGTGATGATCGCGGTGGAGCCGCACAATCCGCTCGCCCCGGCGCAGGTCGGGCCGCGGGTGCTGCTTGCCGAGGCGCGCCTGCGTGCGGGGGACGCCGCCACCGCCGTCGGGCTGCTCGCACCCATCGCGAGTGACACCGGCGGCTCGCTGCTCTTCTCGCGGCGGCAGGCGCTCGTGTCGTACGCGTCCGCGCTGCTCGCCGACGGCCGGGTCGACGACGCGGCGACGTGGATCCGACGCGCCCGGGAGGTTCCGGCCGAGGATGTGCGCAGCGGCGTGGTCGCGGCGATGGTCCTCGCCCGGGTGAATGCGGCGGCCGGCGCGATGGCCGACGCCCGGGTCGCCGCCGAGGAGGCTGTGCTGCTCGCATACTCGACCGAGCAGGTCAGTGAGCGGGTCTCCGCCGAGGAACTTCGGGACGCATTGGCACATTCCACGGTGGAACCGCCGGAATCTGTCGCGTACGCGTCTGACGTGCCCGGATGAACCTGACCACCGGTCGCGTATTTTCTAACCCGTGACCGACACCCCGCCTGGCCGTCTGCCCGCGCCGTACGTGCCAGGCATGTCCGGCTTGTCGGTAATGGCCCGCGGTGGGTACGCGACCGTCTACCGTGCGACCCAGGATTCGGTGGGCCGCGACGTCGCCATCAAGGTGGAGAACCGGACCCTCGACAACGCCCGGGACCAGGCGCGGTTCCTGCGCGAGGCGAAGGCCGCCGGGCGGATGTCGTCGCACCCGCACGTCGTCGACCTCTTCGACGTCGGCGTGACCGTCGACCAGCACCCGTACCTGATCATGGAGCTCTGCGACGGGTCGTACCTCGACCGGATGCGGATCTCCCCGCTCGGCGCCGCCGAGGCCCGCGACCTCGGCGTCAAGATCGCCGACGCGCTGGTGCACTCGCACGCGAACGGGGTGCTGCACCGCGACGTGAAGCCGGCGAACATCCTGTACTCGCACTTCAACCCGGCCGTGCTCGCCGACTTCGGGCTGGCCGTGCTCGGCGAGATGCGCGACTCGTCGGTCACCCTCGAGGTACTCACCCCCGCGTACGCGCCGCCGGAGATGTTCTCGCACGCCGACCCGTCCGGCGCGGTCGACGTCTACGCGCTCTGCGCCACCCTCTACGCGGTCATGCGCGGCCGGCCGCCGCGCTGGGAGTCCGACCGCAGCCCCAGCCTGATCACGCTGATGGACCTCTTCAACCACCCGATCCCGGAGCTGCCGGGCGTGCCGCGCGCCCTCACCGAGATCCTCCGGTACGGGATGGCGAACGATCCCCGGGCGCGCCCGACGGCCGAGCAGCTCCGCGAGCTGCTCGGCGGGCTGCACCTCGGTCCGCCCGGCCAGCAGCAGCCGCCACCGACGATCTACCGCGCGTCGACGTTCCAGCCGCCGGCGCCCCGGCCCATGCCGCTGGATCCGCGCCCGCGGCCGCCGGTCTCGCCCACCCGCGACGTGCACGGCGGGGACGAGACGCCGACCGTGCACACCGACGGGCGCAAGCGCGGCAAGCGGAAGTGGCTGTTCGGCGGCTTCGGGGTGTGCCTGCTGCTTGCGGCCTCGGTCGGCGGTGCCCTGCTGGCCTCGTCGCAGGGGCCGAAGATGCGCTCGCTCGCCGGCCGGCTCGCGGGGCCGGCCGCCTCGACGTTGCCGGTGGCGCTGTCCCGGCTGCCGGGCTGCACCTCCGGCAAGGCGTACTGTCCCGACGAGGTCGAGTGCTACACGCGGCGTGCCGACAGCGGCGCGGCCGCGCGCCGGATCTCGTGCTCGCTGCCGCACAGCTGGGAGGCCTTCGCGGTCGGCGAGCTGCCGACCGGCGTGCCGCCGGAGGACCGGAGGGCGGTCACCGCCGACCCGACCGTGCGCGAGGTGTGCAGCCGGGCGACGTTCCGCCGGACCACGACCCGCACCGACAGCACGGAGTGGGCGCTGTCGGTGCTGCCGCCGACCACCGCGGACCGGGTGTTCCGGTGCCTGGCCGGCCAGGGCGTGAACCGGCTGCGCGGGCCGGTGCTGGCCCGCGGCTGACATCGCTCACTCGGGGTCGAGGACGGCCAGCAGCTCGCCCGTGTCGACCTCCGCGCCCGGGCGCACCGGCAGCGAGGCCACCACCCCGGCCGACGGGGCGTGCACCGGGTGCTCCAGCTTCATAGCCTCCAGCGTGAGCAGCAGCTCGCCGGCCCGTACCCGCTGACCCGGCACCACCAGCACCCGGCGTACGGCACCGGGGAGCGGTGCGATCAGCGAGCCCTCGGTCGCCTCCGGGGACGGCAGCGGGAAACGGGACAGCTCGCGCAGCGTCACCGAGCCCTCGGGGCTGTCCACGTAGGAGATGTCGCCGACCCGGTGCACCTTGAGGCTGAGCCGGATCCCGTTGACGTCGAGGTCGACCCGGCCGCCGTCGGCGTGCACGACCATCGTCGGCGGATGGTCGTCGAGCGTCGGAGCCTGGCCGAGGCCGGCGAGGTCCAGCTCCTCCGGGTCCACCGAGCGCACCCACCAGCCGGCGAGATCGCCGTGCCGGTTCATCCGGTAGCCGACCTCGACCGGGCCCGCAGGGCCGTCGTAGACGGCGGTCTGCGAGCCGGACGGGACGTTGCGCCAGCCCGAGGGCAGCGACGCGAGGACGGGTGCGACCGCCCGCCGGGCGGCGGCGCCGGCGAGCGCCGCGGCCAGGCACGAGATGCGTACCGCGTCGACGGACGACAGCAGCGGCGCGAACACCTCGGGGTGCCGGTCCAGGAAGCCGGTGTCCACGTCGCCGGCCCGGAACGCCTGGTGCCGCAGCACCCGGACGAGCAGGTCCCGGTTGGCGACGACGCCGTGCAGCTGGGTCCGGGTCAGCGCCGACGCGAGCATCCGCGCCGCCTCCTGGCGGGTCGGCGCCCAGGCGACGAGCTTGGCCAGCATCGAGTCGCCCTGCAGGCCGACCACCGAGCCGTCCAACACGCCGGCGTCCAGGCGCAGCCCCGGTTGCGGCAGCGGTCGGAACGAACCCGCCACATCGGGTACGCCGAAGCGGTGCAGGGTGCCGGACGCGGGCAGCCACGCGTACGCGGGATCCTCGGCGCAGATCCGCACCTCGATGGCGTGCCCGCGGATCGGCGGCGGACCGGGCATCGGCAGGTGACCGCCCTCGGAGACGAGCAGTTGCAGGCGCACGAGGTCGTAGCCGGACACGCACTCGGTGACGGCGTGCTCCACCTGCAGGCTCGGCGTCAGCTCGAGGAACCAGAAGTCGCCGTCGGAGTCGAGCAGGAACTCGACCGCGCCGACGCCCACGTACCCGATGGCCCGGACCGCGACGATCGCGGCCCGGCACAGCTCCTCGCGCAGCGCGGGGTCGACCGCCGGCGACGGCGTCTCCTCGATGATCTTCTGGTAGCGGCGCTGCACCGAGCACTCGCGCTCGCCGAATGGCACCACGGCGCCGTGCGTGTCCGCGATGATCGGCACCTCGATGTGCCGGACGTTCTCCACGTACGGCTCGCAGAAGATCTCGTCGCCGATCTCCTGCCGGGTCGAGGCGACCGCCTCGGCGAGGGTGTGCGGGTCGCGCACGACACGCATGCCATGCCCGCCGCGGCCGCTGTCCGGCTTGATGAGCACCGGGAAGTCGGTGATGGTCTCCGGGTCGGTCGCCGTCGGCAGCACCGGGACCCCGGCCTCCGCGACCACGGCCTTGGTCTCGATCTTGCTGTGCAGCATGCCGAGCGTCTTCGCCGGCGGGCCGACCCAGATCATCCCGGCGTCCGCGACCGCCGCGGCGAACTCGGGATCCTCGGCGAGCGCCCCGGCGCCGGGGTGGATGGCGTTCGCGCCGGCCCGCCGCGCGGCGGCGATGATCAGGTCGCCGCGCAGATACGTCGAAGCCGCCGTGCCGCCGGAGAGGTGGACGGCGTAGTCCGCCTCCGTGACATGCGGGGCGTCGGAATCGGCATCGGAGTAGACGGCGACCGTCTCGATGCCGACCAGGCGGCAGGTGGCGAACACCCGGCGGGCGATCTCGCCGCGGTTGGCCACCAGAAGACGTCGGATCACTGGTCTACCTTTCAGGACTTCAGGGGACTACTTCAGGGTCGGAAGACGCCGACATGCTCGGCGCCCTCGACAGCCGCGCTGTGCACCGCGGACAGGCAGAGACCGAGCACCGTGCGGGTGTCGCGGGGATCGATGACGCCGTCGTCCGGCAGCTTGCCGCCCGGGCCCGAGCCCTCCACGGGTCGCTCCACCGGCCAGCTGAACAGGAACCGCGGCTCGTAGGCTCGGCCGTAGATGCCGCCCGCCTCCTCGGCGGGAGTGCCCCCGATCATGAGGGTCAGGTGCGGCACGGTCGACTTCGCGACGGCGTGCACCAGCGGGGCTCCGTGCCGCACGTCCGCGGCCTCGTGCGCCTCGGCGGCCTGCGCTCCCGTGTACTGCACGAACAGCAGCGAGGTCGCGGTCGCGTTGGCGAGCTGGATGAAGTGCACGGCCTTCTGGGTCTCGGCCGGCGAGAAGGCGCCGCCCAGGTTGGCGAGCACGCCGATCGGGTAGCCGTGCAGCTCGCCCCAGCCGGTCACCAGCGCCGTGCCCTGCGTCGGCTTGAACTCGTCGAAGTCGCTGCCGTCCAGGATCCGGGCGAGCACCTCGCGCGGCTCGAACACCGTCGCCGGGTCGGCACCGGCCATGGTCAGCAGGTCCTCGGCGTCGTACTTCGGCGGGTTCGGCGGGCAGTGGCGCGGCGCGGGGCCGCGCTTGCGCCAGTTGAACCGGCGCACGCACTGCCGGGCCAGGCGCAACCCGTCCCGCTCGTCCTCGGCCAGCTGGTCGGCCGGGCCGGTGACCCCGGCCGGAACGGTCGGCGCGCTGCGTACCTCCGGCGCGGGCCGGCCGTTCGCCCCGGCGGCGCGGACCGGCTGCGGGTGGATGGTGAGCATCTTCGCGTGCCCGCGCACCATGATCGTGTAGTCGGAGAGCGCGGGCAGGTATGCCGCGTCCCCGGTCGTCGCGCCGAAGACCACGCAGACCGTCGGCACCCGGTCAGCGGTCAGCTGGCTGAGGTCGCGGGCGATCGCGCCGCCCGGCGGCGGACCCGCCGGCGCGGCCGCGCCCGTCGACTCCACGAGATTCACCAGCGGCAGGCGGTTCACCGACGCGATCCGGGCGGCCCGCCGGATCTTCTCCACCGTGTACGGGTTGACGGCGCCCCCGTCCACCGTCGGGTCGTTGGCGACGACGACACACTCGATGCCCTCGACCACGCCGATGCCGGTGACCACGCTCGCCCCGACCGGGAACTCCGAGCCCCACGCCGCGACCGGGGACAGCTCCAGAAACGGGCTGTCCTGGTCGAGCAGCATCTCGACCCGTTCCCGGGGCAGCAGCTTGCCGCGGGCGTGATGCCTGGTCACCCACTTCTCGCCGCCGCCCGCGCGGGCCGCCTCCAGGGCGGCCTCGAGTTCGACCAGCCGCTCCAGCATCGCGCTGCGGCTCTCCAGGTAGGCCGGGGTGCGCGGGTCGATCGCGGTGTCGAGCACGGTCACGGAGTCACCTCTGCCATGCCCGCACGGCCTTCGCTGCGCTCGGTGCGTTCGCTCACGGCGATGTCACCCCGCTGCGCTGCACGCCCGCCACCATGTTCAAAGCCCGCGCCCTCTCGCCCGTGTAGTGCCTCTCGACCACCTCCGTAACGAGCGGCCGACCGGGTGCGACACGGATCATGGTGTTGCGGCTTTGTCCCCTGAACAGGTGCGTGTACACGCGTTCAAGGGGCCGCCCATCAGGACGGCCCCTATCGTGCTTGGCCTCTATAGGTCGCGGAGCCGGGTCGGCCCGCGACGGCGGTCAGACCCGCGCTCGGCGGGCCAGGCGCTCCGGGTCGAGAATGATGACGCTCTTGCCGTCGAGCCGCAGCCAGGCGCGGGACGCGAAGTCCGCGAGCGCCTTGTTGACCGTCTCCCGCGAGGCGCCGACGAGCTGCGCCAACTCCTCCTGGGTCAGGTCGTGCGTGACCCGAAGGACGCCGCCGTCCCGGGTGCCGAACCGGCCCGCCATCTGGAGCAGGTTCTTCGCCACCCGGCCGGGCACGTCCGTGAAGATCAGGTCCGCGAGCGCATCGTTCGTCCGGCGCAGCCTGCGGGCGAGCACCCGCAGCAACTGCTCGGCGATCTCCGGCCGGTTGTTCAACCACGGGCGCAGCGACGACTTCTTCAGCCGTGCCAGGCGCGTGTCGGTTACCGCGGTGGCCGTGGCCGTCCGCGGACCGGGGTCGAACAGCGACAGCTCACCGAGCATGTCCGACGGACCCATGATCGAGACCAGGTTCTGCCGGCCGTCCGCCGCTCGGCGACCCAGCTTGATCTTGCCGGAGAGAACGATGTAAAGGCTGTCACCCGCCTCGCCCTCATTGAAGACGATGTCGCCCTTGCGGAACTCGATCGTCTCCATCTCCTTGGCGAGCGCCTCGGCAGCCTCCGGGTCAACGCCCTGGAAGATCCCGCTGCGAGCCAGTACCTCATCCATCGCTGTACCTCCGACTACGCGTTTCGCCGCGCACGATCAGTCTAGGCGCACGCGGGCCTCAAGCAGGCGGGCACCCCTCGATCCAGATCTTGCAGCGTAGCCGGTCGCGCCACCAGGGTCCGAAGAATCGTCGCTCCCGGTGAGCAATGACCGGCCGTTCGACGGTCGCCCCGGCCTGCCAGCCGACGGTATCGTTCCCGTCGATGAATGCCCACCCCCCGCGGCGCGGTCTGTTCGGCCGCCCGATTCTGACCGTGACCATCGCGGCTGCCGTCCTCGCAAGCGCGGCGATCGGCGGCGTAGCGCTTGCGGATCGTGGATCCGAGAAGGCCACCGCCGGCGTCTGGAAGGTCCCGCCGTCCCCCGTGCCCGAGTCGGCACCCGCCGCGGCTCCCGAAACGGAATCGGCCACCGTCGGGGAGTCGATCACGTTCTCGGCGACCGGGGACATCATCATGGGCAGCGCACCGAACAAGCTTCCGGCGAACGACGGCGAGGGCTTCTTCGACTCCGTCCGGGACGCCCTGAAGTCCGACCTGGTGATGGGGAACCTCGAGCAGCCGCTCACCGGTGACACCGGCGCCTCGAAGTGCGGCACCCCGCCGCGCCCCAACTGCTTCGCCTTCCGCTCGCCGCCCGCCTACGCCGGGCACCTGGTCGACGCCGGCTTCGAGCTGATGAACACGGCGAACAACCACTCCAAGGACTTCGGCGCCCAGGGCTACCGCAACACCGTCGAGGCGCTAGAGAAGGCCGGGCTCAAGCACACCGGCGCGCAGGACCAGATCACCGTCGCCGAGGTCAAGGGCGTGCGGGTCGCGGTCGTCGGGTTCTCTTCGTACGCGGGTGCGAACAACCTGAACGACCTGGCCGCCGCGCGCGCCGTGATCAAGAAGGCCACGACCGAGGCCGATGTCGTCGTGGTGCAGGTGCACATGGGCGCCGAGGGCTCGGACAAGGGCCACGTGAAACCGGGCAACGAGACCTTTTTCGGCGAGAACCGGGGCGACCCCATCAGGTTCTCCCACGCGGTCATCGACGCCGGGGCGGACGCGGTGATCGGGCACGGGCCGCACGTGCTGCGTGGCATGGAGTTCTACAAGGGCAGGCTGATCGCGTACAGCCTGGGCAACTTCGCGGGCGGCGGCAAGACGCTCAGCAGCGCCGGCGTCCTCAAGTACGGCGGCATCCTGCACGTCTCGGTGACCCGCGACGGCGAGTTCGCCGGCGGCAGGTTCCTGTCCACCCTCATGAACTCGGCCGGCAAACCCGTGCGGGACAGCGACAACGAGCGTGGCCTGGCCCGCGTCCGCGAGCTGGCGGCCGCCGACTTCGGTGACACCGCCGCGACCATCGGTGAGGACGGATCCATCGCGCCACCGGGGTGACGGGTACATGACCGAATGCTGTCGGTGGTGCGACGTACTCTTGCTCGCGTGAGCCGTCCTGTCATCGCCGCCCCCGCCGGTGCGGCCCTGCTCGCCCGGTCGGCAAAGCGGTTCGCGGGAGAGACCCCGATCGGGCGCAAACGCCGGGCCCGCAAGATGGCTAGGGAACTGGCCGAGACGCACCCCGACGCGCACTGCGAGCTCGACTTCGAGACTCCGCTGCAGCTCGCGGTCGCGACGATCCTGTCGGCGCAGTGCACGGACAAGAAGGTCAACGAGGTCACCCCGGCCGTCTTCGCCAAATATGTGTCCGCGGCCGACTACGCCGCCGCGGACCGCGGCCGGCTCGAGGAGCTCCTCCGGCCGACCGGCTTCTTCCGGGCCAAGACCGATTCGCTGATCAAGCTCGGTCAGGCGCTGGTCGAGCGCCACGACGGAGAGCTGCCCGGCAGGCTCGAGCAGCTGGTCGCGCTGCCCGGCATCGGCCGCAAGACGGCGAACGTCATCCTCGGCAACGCCTTCGACGTACCGGGCATCACGGTCGACACCCACTTCCGGCGCCTGGTCAACCGCTTCGGCTGGGTCAAGGAGGAAGACCCGGTCAAGATCGAGTTTCTGGTCGCCGACCTGATCGAGAAGCGCGACTGGACCATGCTGTCGCACCGGCTCATCTTCCACGGGCGCCGGGTCTGCCACGCGCGCAAGCCGGCCTGCGGCGCGTGCACGCTGGCCACGATGTGCCCGTCCTACGGCACCGGCCCGACCGAGGCGGCGCCGGCGGCGAAGCTGCTGAAGGGCCCGCGCGCCAGGGAGCTGGCCGTGCATGCGGGCGTCGACCCCGGGCTGGTTCCGGCCGCCGCCATCGCGACGCCGGAGGCCCCGTGAGCCGAGTCCGGGGTGGGCCGGCGCGGTGGCTTACGCCGCCCCTGGCGCTGCTGCTCGCCGCGTGCACGACCGCGGAGGCACCGCCACGGGCGGACGACGGCGCCGCGGCGTCGCCCTTCGCCGGCTGCGCGGCGCTCACCCAGCCGCCGTCCGGCGCCGCCTCGCCCCCGGCGCCGTCCTCCGGCGCGGACCTTCCCCCGGTCTCGCTGCCCTGCTTCACGGGCGGGGAGAGCTTCGCGCTCGCGGGGCTGCGCGGGCCCGCGGTGATCGGCCTGTGGGCCTCGTGGTGTGCGCCGTGCCGCGAGGAGCTGCCGCTGCTGCAGGAGCTCGCCGACCGGACGTCCGGTCGGCTGCACGTGGTCGGCGTCGACACCCGCGACGGCCGGGACGCCGGCGCCTCGTTCGCCGCGGACAAGGCGGTGTCGTTCCCGACGCTGTTCGACCCGGACCAGAAACTGCTCACCGGACTCGGCAAGGTCAATCTGCCCGTCACCGTCTTCGTCGGCGCCGACGGCGGTCGCTACGTCTACGCCGGCAAGGCCCTCGACAGGCCGACCCTCGGCGGCCTCGTGCGCGCGCACACCGGTGTGACGGTGACCGAGTGACCGTGCGCCCGGAAGGACTCCCCGGTTGGTGGGAGCCGCTGCTGACCCGGGCCGACTCCGCGCGTACCGAGGACTTCACCGCGCTGCGCCCGCCCGCGAGCGGTGGGCGGGCCAGCGCCGTGCTGGTGCTGCTCGGTGAGGAACGGCCCGGCGAGCCCGACCTGCTGGTCCTGCAGCGGGCCGCGACCATGCGCAACCATGCCGGCCAGCCCGCCTTCCCGGGCGGCGCGGCCGACCCGGCGGATCGGGACCCGGCGGCCACCGCGCTGCGGGAGGCCGACGAGGAGGTCGGCCTCGACCCGTCGAGCGCGACCGTCCTGATGCAACTGCCCGCGCTCTACATCCCGGTCAGCCGGTTCGTGGTGACCCCCGTGCTGGCCTGGTGGCATGCGCCGCACCCGGTGCACCCGCGCCAGCCCGCCGAGGTCGCGCACGTCGCCCGGCTGCCGATCGCCGAGCTGGTCGACCCGGAGAACCGGATCCGGGTACGCCACCCGAGCGGCTGGGTCGGTCCCGCCTTCCAGGTCCGCGGGATGCTCGTCTGGGGCTTCACCGCCGGCGTCATCTCCGCCCTGCTGGACATGGCCGGCTGGGCCCGGCCGTGGGAGCCCGCCCGGCTCGTCAGACTGCCCGATACCCCGGTCGCGGTGCCGGCCACCTCCGACGAGGTGGTTACGTGACTGTCACTTCTACTCTGAGCGAGTGCATGTGGTCGATGGATTCCTGATCCTGCTCATGCTGGTCTTCGCCATCAGCGGCTACCGGCAGGGCTTCGTCATCGGGGCGCTGTCCTTCGGCGGGTTCTTCAGCGGTGCGCTGATCGGCCTGCAGGTCGGCCCGCTGATCGCCAACCAGTTCAACGACGACACCGTGCGTCTGGTCGTCTCGCTGGTGGCGATCTTCGCACTGGCGGTGCTCGGACAGACCCTTGCGGGCTGGCTGGGCACGAAGCTGCGCCGTTCGATCTCGAGCCCGCCGCTGCAGCGGCTGGACGATGCCGGCGGTGCGGTGGTCTCGCTGGTGGCGGTGCTGCTCGTCGCGTGGCTGATCGCCGTTCCGCTCGGCTCGACGCCGTTCCCCGGCATAAACAAGCAGGTGCGCAGCAGCGCCGTGCTGAACGGCATCAACTCGCTGATGCCGGAGCAGGCGCAGGCGCTGTCGGCCGGTCTGCGCGAGTCGCTCAACACAAACGGCTTCCCGGACGTCTTCGGCGGCCTGGCCCGCACGAACGCCCGCGAGGTCGCGGCGCCGGATCCGAAGCTGGCGAAGTCGCAGGTGGTCGTCAACTCCCGGCGGTCGGTGATCAAGGTGCTGGGCACGGCGCCGAGCTGCTCGCGCCGCATCGAGGGCTCCGGCTTCGTGTACGCCGACGAGCGCATCATGACGAACGCCCACGTGGTGGCGGGCACCCGCAACGTGCAGGTGGAGACCACCGACGACCGGCTGGACGGCAAGGTGGTGGTCTACGACCCGGAGCGCGACCTGGCCGTCATCTACGTGCCGGGTCTGCGGGCGCCGGTGATGCCGTTCGTCAAGAAGCAGGCGGCGACCGGGGCGAACGCGATCGTGCTCGGCTACCCGCTGGACGGCCCGTACGACGCGCAGTCGGCCCGGGTCCGCGACGTCAGCAACATCACCGGCCCGGACATCTACGACTCGGGCGACGTGACCCGGGAGATCTACACGATCTTCGCCAAGGTCCGCAGCGGCAACTCGGGCGGCCCCCTGGTGGCCCCGAACGGCGACGTGCTCGGCGTGATCTTCGCGGCGGCGGCGGACGACCAGACGACGGGCTTCGCGCTGACGGCGTCGGAGGCGGCGGGCACGGCCAGCCTGGGCGTGGCACGTACCCGGGGCGTCAAGACCGGCGAATGCGCCTGACACCAGCGAGCCCTGGACCGGATCGTCGGGGACGACTCAGAGTGGCGCGAGTTGTGGGAGGAGGCCGAGGAGTCGTATCCGATGGCGCTCGCCTCGGTGCAATCCATCCGTGCCGCCCTGGAACAGGCGATCAGCCGGTGAGTTGCCCGCCGACCCGACGATCTGCTGCTGTGACCACGAAGGCTTCAGCTACCGGCGGGTGATCAGGCGACGCTGGCGAAGCGGCGGAAGGTCAGCAGGGCCGCCAGCACCGACACCAGGAACAGCACGCCGGCCGCCCACCACCCGCGACCCGCGGCCGTGACGTTCATGTCGCCGGCCCGGGCCGCCGAGCCCGCGTTGGCGCCCGGGGCCTGGGTGTCCGCCGCGGCCGCGGTGTCCGGTGCCGACTGGGCCTGTCCCGACACCGGGGCGTTGCCGAAGCGGGCGATGCCCGGCGATGCCGTCGTGTCCAGCGGGTTGCGCAGCACCGTCGGGATCTCGGCCGTCAGTGCGCCCGCCGGGTCGATCATGCCGTAGCCGTACTGGGCGTCGTGGCCCCTCGTGCCGCGGTCCTTCGCCGTCTTGACGATGCGGTTGACCACCTCGCCCGCCGACATGGTCGGCCAGCGCGAGCGGACCAGGGCCGCCGTGCCCGACACCATCGGCGCCGCGAAGCTCGTGCCCTGCACCCGCCAGTAGCCGTCCGGCCGGGCGCCCACCAGCTGCGTCGCCGGAGCCGCGACGACCGTCTCCTTGCCGGTGATCGAGCCCGACCACAGGACGTCGCCGTCCTTCTCCATGCCGGCCACCGCGATGACCCCCGGCTCGCGGGCCGGGTACCAGACCCCGGCCGAGGACGAGGCGCTCGCGTTGCCCGTGCAGGCCACCACGACCACGTCCTTGGCGAACGCGTAGTCCAGCGCCGCGGCGAGGGCCGGGCTGCTGCCGTTTCCGCCCAGGGAGAGGTTGACGACGCGGGCGCCGTGGTCCACCGCCCAGCGGACGCCCTTCGCCACGATCATCGCGTCGTCGTAGCGGTTCTCGCGGTCCAGGACGCGGATCGGAAGGATCTTGGCTTTCGGCGCGATGCCGACCACGCCGGCGTCGTCGTCGCCGCGGCCCGCGATGATCGCCGAGACGGTGGTGCCGTGTCCGACCAGGTCGGTGTCGCCGTCGCCGCCCGAGTCGACCAGGTCGAGGCCGGGCAGCACCTGACCCTGCAGGTCCACGTGGTCGGCGTCGACGCCGGAGTCGATCACCGCGACGGTGACGCCCGCGCCGGCCGAGTACGTCCAGGCGTCGGAGACGTTGAGGGTCTTCAGATGCCACTGCTCGGCCCGGACCGAATCGCCGATCCAGGGCTCGGGGCTGGCGAGGGCTTCCGCGAGCGGGCTCACGAACGGCGCGGCGGGCGGCCGCGCCGCGGGTTCGGCGAGCGCCGGGGTCCCGCTGAGGCCGACGCACAGTCCGGCGGCGGCGGTCGCGGCGGCCAGCCTCAGCGGCAGGCTCCGCGCGCTCACCAACGGGCACCACCGCGGGCCGGAAGGGGCGTTGAAGTGTTGCGCCCTGGTCGGCGGGACGCACTCGGTGCTTCGCTCACAGCGCTCACTGGCGGCATGACCATTCTGGTGAGGGACGGTCGATGGAGGGAGATTACTCCGAATCCGAGCGTTGTAGCTGAGGTCTGTCTATGCGGATCGCACCACTTGTGTGACCGATCCGCCGCGCAGGTCAGTACGGCGGCAGGTGGGACAGCTGGATCAGCCGCACGCCCTCACGCCGAGTCATCAGTCGACCACGGCCAGGTGGCATCAGCGTGGGCCGGATCGGGCCGATGAGCGGGCCCTCGTCGCTCGGCCCCGACATCACCAGGCCCGGCGACGACAGCTCGCGCAGCCGCTGGATGACCGGGTCGTACATGGCCCGGCTCGCGCCGCCGGCGCGCCGCGTCACGACCAGGTGCAGGCCGACGTCGCGGGCCTGCGGCAGGTATTCCAGGATCGGCTGCAGCGGGTTGGTCGGGCCCGACGCGACCAGGTCGTAGTCGTCGACGAGGACGAACAGCTCCGGGCCGTTCCACCACGACCGCTCGCGCAACTGCTGCGCCGTCACGTCGGGGCCGGGCAGGCGGCGCTCCATGTAGCCCGCGACGGACTCCATCAGCTCGAGCGTCTTCTGCGCCTGGATGCCGTAGCCGATGCGGTGGTCGGACTCGGGCAGGTCCATCAGGCTGCGCCGGTAGTCGACCAGGATGAGCCGGGCCTCCTCGGGCGCGAACCGCCGCATGACCGAGGTGGCGAGCGCCCGCAGGAACGAGGACTTGCCGCACTCGGCGTCGCCGAAGAGCAGGAAGTGCGGGTCGCCCGCGAAGTCGATCTCGACGGGCTGCAGGTCCGACTCGGCGATGCCGATCGGCAGGCGCAGCCCGGTCGACCGGTCCAGGTCGATGTCCGCGTACGGCAGCGACGGCGGCAGCAGCCGCACCCGCGGCGCCGGCGGCCCGGCCCAGTTGGTGGCGATCATCTTGACCAGTTCGGCCGTCTCGCCGGCCGCGCTCAACTCGGGCCGAACGGTCAGCAGGTGCAGGCTCTTGTTCTTGTCCGTCGGGTGCTCGACGAGGCCGCGGCCGGCCTTCTCCGGCACGTTGACCGCGGCACGCCGGTTGACCATCGAGTCGGTCGGATCGCCGAGCCGCAGCTCGACCCGGGAGCCGAAGAGGTCGCGGATCGCCGGCCGGTAGTCCATCCACCGCGGTGCGCTGGTGACCACGTGGATGCCGTAGGACAGGCCGCGGGTGGCGATGTCGGTGATGACGGACTCGAGCTCGTCGTAGTCCTTGCGCAGCGTCGACCAGCCGTCGACCACGAGGAACACGTCGCCGAAGGGGTCGGTGTCCGCGCCGTTGTTGAGCCCGGCCTGCGCCGCCCGGCGCCGCCGGTACGAGGACATCGAATCGATGCCGAGCTCGCCGAAGCGCCGCTCCCGTTCGTTGAGCAGGGTGGAGACCTCGCCGACCGTGCGCCGCACGCCGACCGAGTCGAGCCGTCCGTAGACGCCGCCGACGTGCGGCAGGTCCTTGAGCGTGCCGAGCGAGCCGCCGCCGAAGTCGAGGCAGTAGACCTGCACCTCGGCCGGGGTGTGTGTGAGCGCCAGCCCGCAGATCAGCGACCGCAGCGCCGTCGACTTGCCGGACTGGGCGCCGCCGACGACCGCGACGTGACCGGCGCTGCCGCCGAGCTGCAGCCACATCACGTCGCGCAGCTGCTCGCGCGGCTTGTCGATCAGCGCGATCGGCACCTGCAGGGCGCCGTGCAGCTCGGGGTTCGCGAAGGCCAGGCCGCGGACGGGATCCACGGTGACCGGGCCGAGCAGCTCGTCGAGGGCCGCGGACTTGTTCAGCGGCGGGAGCCACACCTGGTGTGCCGGCGGGCCCTGGCCGCCCAGCCGGGCCACCATGACGTCCAGCAGGCTCTCGCCCTCGGGGATCTCCTCGGCCTCGGGCTGGGCGGGCTGCACCGGCTCGGGCGCCGGAAGGTAATGGGTGGAGTAGGAGAGCACCTGCGGCGCCGAGCCGTCGCGGGCCGCGCCGGGGCCGCGGCCGCCGGCCTTGCGGAACGCACCGGACACGTACGCGGCCTTGAACCGGATGAGTGGTTCGGTGCCGAACTTGAGGTAGCCGTGGCCGGGCGAACGGGGCAGCTCGTAGGCGTCCGGGACACCGAGCACGGCCCGCGACTCCAGCGCCGAGAAGGTCCGCAGGCCGATCCGGTACGACAGGTGGGTGTCCAGGCCGCGCAGCCGGCCCTCCTCGAGGCGCTGGCTGGCGAGCAGCAGGTGCACGCCCAGCGAGCGGCCCAGCCGTCCGATCTGGACGAACAGGTCGATGAAGTCGGGCTTCGCCGAGAGCAGCTCGGAGAACTCGTCGCAGATGACCAGCAGCGACGGCAGCGGCGGCAGCGCGGCACCGCCCGCCCGGGCCTTCTCGTAGTCGCGCAGGCTGGCGTAGTTGCCGGCCTTGCGCAGCAGTTCCTGGCGCCGGATCAGCTCGCCGTCGATGGCGTCGACCATGCGGTCGACAAGCGGAAGCTCGTCGGCGAGGTTGGTGATGACGGCGGCGGTGTGCGGCAGCCGGTCCAGCGAGGAGAAGGTCGCGCCGCCCTTGAAGTCGACGAGCACGAAGTTCAGCGTCTCGGAGGAGTGCGTGGCGGCGAGCGCCAGCACCAGCGTGCGCAGCAGCTCGGACTTGCCGGAGCCGGTGGCGCCGATGAGCAGGCCGTGCGGGCCCATGCCGTCCTGCGCCGACTCCTTGAGGTCGAGCTCGATCGCGCCGCCGTCGGCGCCGAGGCCGATCGGCACCCGCAGCTTGTCGCGGTTGGGCCGGGGCAGCCAGGCCTGCGCGACGCTGAACGAGTCGGGGTCGCCGAGGTTGAGCAGCTCGGCCAGGCCCATCTCGGCGGCCAGTGGGGTGTCGGAGGACTTGGACATCGCGGCGAGGCGCAGCGGCGCCAGCCGCCGGGCGACCGCCTCCGCCTCCTCCTCGCTGAGCCGGTCCGGCATGCCGACGTCGGCGGCGTGGTCCATCGCGTACGTGTGCAGCTCGCGCCGGCCCGCGCCGCCCGGCTTCACCTCGAGGACCAGCAGCGAGCGGTCGAGCAGGCGCGGCGGCACCTCGTCGAGGTCGAGGACCGTGACGCCGTCGATGCCGTCGTCGAGCTGCGTGGCGCCCTTGAGGTCGGCGCCGTCCAGCACGATCACGACGTGCGGGCCGTTGGTGCTGACGCCGGCCGGGTTGAACCGGGGCCGGTTGCCGATCACGTCCTCGAGCAGTTTCTCCAGGTCGGGACCGGCGCTGGCGACGAGCCGCACCGGGCCGAGCCGGTCGGTCCGGGACGGGTGCAGGTTGTGCGGCAGCCACTTGACCCACTCCCACATCGCGCGGCGCTCGGGGCCGGCGCAGACGGCGATGATCAGGTCGTCGGGCGCGTGGAAGACGGCGAGCTGGGTGAGCACGGCCCGGGTCAGTGCGCGCGCGTCGGCCGCACCGGCGGGGCCCTGGCCGCGCATGAAGACGCGCGCGAAGCCGCGCAGCGACACCGCCACCGGCAGGTCCGGCACCACGGAGTAGGCGTCGAGGAACCGGCGCAGCGCTCCCGCGGTCATCGGCTCGAGGTCCTCGAGTGGCCGGGTCACCGGCGGGATCAGCGGAGTGGCCAGGGTCTGCGGGCCGACGGCGAGCCGGACGACGCCGAAGTCGGGGTCGGCCGAGCGGCGCTCCCAGACCCGGTGGCTGTCGGCGGTCGACCAGAGCTGCGCCGGGTCGGGGTGCCGGTAGAAGAGGCCGATCCGCTGCCGGCTCGCGGTGTCGCGGACCCGGCGGCGCAGGCTGGAGAGGTGACGCAGGTATTCGCGGCGGGCGGCCATCATCTCGGCCTTCTTGGGCGCGCCGCTGCCGCCGAAAGACGTGGCGAGCATCGCCAGCGATGAGATGCCGAAGAGGCCGCCGACCACGTACGAGAAGGCGCCGCCACCGCCGCGGCCCATCATCATCGCCATCGCCACCGAGCCGCCGAGCATCGGCAGCACCATCAACGCCTGCGTCCAGCGCCCGCCGACCGCCTGTGGGATCTCGGGCGGCGGATCGACGGCGAGTTCGCCGGTCGGGATCTCCGGCGCCGGCCGGCGCGCGGCCCGCTTGATCACCACCGTGCTCATTCCGAACTGTCCCTTTCATCCGCTACCACACGCCTTTGCGCATTAAATCCACTTAGGCGGGTGGTGGCTTGCCCCGTCCACGCGACCGGCGACCGGTCACCGCGCAGGGCTCATGGTAGGTAAAGTCGCCCTGGTTCCGCAGCCTCGGCATCTTCGATGGGAAATACACAGCATGAACGACTGCACCGAGCGTCGCCCGGCCGCGCTGGATCACGGTCCGGGCCGCGAGGGCCAGGAGGGCATGCGAAAGGCGGGATCGGCATGAGCGCCGGGTTGGCCCGGGTCACGATCAGTGCTCCGCAGCGCCGGATCGATGTCGCGCTGCCCGAGCACGTGCCGCTCGCCGAGCTGCTGCCCGAGGTGCTCCGGCACGCGGGCGAGGGGCTGGCCGACGACGGCGAGAAGCACGGCGGCTGGCTGCTGCGCCGCACCGACGGCGTCGCGCTCGCGACCTCGCAGGGCCTCTTCCCGCAGGGTGTCCGCGACGGCGAGGTGCTGCACCTGGTGCCGGCCCGCGACAACTGGCCCGAGCTGGAATACGACGACGTCGTCGAGGCGATCGCCGAGGGCGCCCGCCGCCGCGGCACGATCTGGACACCGGCCACCACCCGGACGGCCACCCTGGCCGGCTGCACGGTGCTGCTCTCGTTCGGCCTGATCGCGGTGCTCGTCGCCGGGCCGGCCTGGGGCGGCGCGGCCTCCTTCGGGCTCGGCGTCGGCCTGCTGCTCGCGCTCGCCGGCATCACCGCCTCCCGGGCGTACGGGGACGCGCGCGCCGGTGCGGTCCTCGGCGGCTGCGCCCTGCCGTACGCGTTCGCGGGCGGCGCCGCGCTGATCTCCGCCGGCGCCGGCGACCGGGTCGGCGTCCTGGCCCTGCTTCCCTGGATCGGCGGCCCCGAACTGCTCGCCGGGTCCGTGGCGCTGCTGCTGGTCGCCGCGCTTGGCGGGGCCGGCGTGGCCGCCTCGTTCCGGGTCTTCGCCGCCGGCGTCATGGTCGGCCTGTTCGGCGCCCTGACCGCCCTGACCAGCCTGGTCACCTCGGCGGCCGGCGCCGCGGCGGTGCTGCTGTCGGCGCTGGTCTGCGGCATCGGCGCGCTACCGCTGCTGGCCATCCGGCTCGGCAAGATGCCGACGCCGCCCGTGACCCTGCCCACCGGCAGCGAGGCCGAGCAGGGCTTCACCGGCGCGCCGGCGGGCAACGCCGCCCTGGACGCCGCGCGGGAGCGTCCCGACCGGGCCCGGGTCTTCGCCGCGGTCGGCCGCACCGAGGAACTGCTCACCGGCCTGCTGATCGGGCACGCGCTGCTCTGCGCGGGCGCGTTCACGGTGCTGGCCTCGTCCGGCGGGCTCTCCGCGCGGATCCTGATGGGCCTGGCCGTGGCGGCGCTGCTGCTGCGCTCGCGGCTCTTCGTGACGCTGCGCCAGCGGCTCCCGCTGATCTCGGCCGGGCTCTTCGGCCTCTTCGTGCTCGGCCTGGACCTGCTCTGGGGCGCCGGCGAGGCGATGCTGCTCGGGCTGGGCGTCACGACGCTGCTGATGGCGCTGGCGACCGTGGCCGCCGGCGCCACCTGGACCCGCCGGGCGCCGTCGCCGTACCTGGGCCGCTTCGCCGACGTGCTGGACACCCTCGCCGTCGTTGCGGTCATCCCGGTGGCCTGCGCGGTCGTCGGCCTCTACGGGATGGCCAGCAACATCAGCATCTGAGCGCAGACGAGAACGCGGCGGCCGGGCTCTCGCCCTGCCGCCGCGTCTTCGTGAACGTCAGTGACCCTCTTCGTTGTGCTCAGCGGCCTCCGCGCGCTTGAACGACGCCCGGATCTCCTCCTCGGCCTCGACGCGGCCGGTCCAGGTCGCGCCCTCGACCGACTTGCCGGGCTCGAGGTCCTTGTAGACCGTGAAGAAGTGCTGGATCTCCATCCGGTCGAACTCGCCCAGGTGGTGGATGTCGCGCAGGTGCTCCTGGCGCGGGTCCTCGAAGGGGACGCAGAGGACCTTGTCGTCGCGGCCCTTCTCGTCGGTCATCCGGTACATGCCGATCGCCCGCGCCCGCACGAGGCAACCCGGGAACGTCGGCTCCTGGATCAGCACCAGGGCGTCCAGGGGATCGCCGTCCTGCCCGAGGGTGCCTTCGATGTACCCGTAGTCGGCCGGGTACTGCGTCGCGGTGAAGAGCGTCCGGTCCAGCCGGATCCGGCCGGTCTTGTGGTCGACCTCATACTTGTTCCGCTGGCCCTTGGGGATCTCAACCAAAACGTCGAAATCCATCGTTCGCTCCCTTGTTAGCCCCGCAGTCGGACCCGGCGGGACGCGGCGACGGAGCGGGAGCGTGACAGAGCCCCCACAGGATCCGCGCGCGCCGGTGTGCCGGATGTTTGTAGTCTCCCCTAAGTCTGACGCCACGTACGGAGGAGGGGCTCGTGGGGAGGCAAGATTCACAGAACACTCCCGAGTACGACGGCGTGTCCGAGCCGAAAAAGGGCCAATCGCCGGTAGGGCGGGCCAGTGTGCCGCCAGCCGCACCGCCCTCGGGGCCGCCGGCCGAGTCGCCGGTCGGGCCGCCGCCCGGTGGGTCCGCGGCTGGATCGCCCGGTGGACCGCCGCCTGGGACGGCGGCTGGGTCGCCCGCAGGGCCGCCGCCCGGGTCGCCCGTTCGGCCACTGGTCGGACCGTGGGTCGGGCCGCCCGTCAGGTCTTCGGGCGGATCGCCCGCTGCGTCGCCGGTCAGGCCGCCGGCTGTGCCTGCTGCTGGGCCGCCCGCTATGCCGCCGGTCAGGCCGTTGGCCGGGCCGCCTGCCGTGCCGTCGGCTGTGCCTCCAGCTGGGCCGCCGCCCGCTGCGCCGCCGGTCAGGCCGTTGGCGGGGTCGCCTGCTGGGCTGCCCGCTGCGCCGCCGGCCGGGCCGCCCGCTGGCCCATTGACCGGGCCCCCGGCCGCACCGCCTGTCAGGCCGCCAGCCGCGCCTCCGGCGGGGCCGCCCGCCGGGTCGCCGGCTGGGCCACCTGCCGGGTCGTCCGCTGTGCCGCCCGTTAGGCCGTTTGCTGGGCCGCCCGCCGGGTCGTCCGCTGTGCCGTCCGCTGTGCCGCCCGCCGGGCCGCCGACCGGGTCGTCCGCTGTGCCTCCGGCCGGGTCGCCGCCGGCGTCGGCGACGCCGCGGGCCGCCGGGACCACCTACGGCCGTGCCGCGGTCCCGCTCAACATCTCCACGCCGCAGGCGTTCGGGGCTGCGGCGCCTCAGCCGCAGCAGCCGCCACGGGAGTTCGCGCAGGCACAGGCGCCGGCGGCCGGGCACGCGGATCAGCCCGGCGGCGTATCCCCCGGCCCGGTGGACCGCCCGGGCCAGACGCCGGCAGCGGCGCAGCCGGGTGCCAGGTCGCGGCGTACCCTCGTCGTTTCGGTTGTTTCGGCGATCGTGCTGGTGATCGTCGTGGCGGCCGGGGCCCTCGTGGTCCGGCCCGGCCCGGTGGACCGCTGGCTGGCAGGCGACCCGACCACCGCGCCGACCGTGGCCCCGACGCCCGAGCCGACGCCGACGCCCGTTCTGGCGGCGGTCGGCACAACGGGCACGGCGCCCACCCCCGAAGGGGTGAAGGCCGCGATCGGTCCGCTGGTCGATGCGGCGGTCCTCGGCCCGCGGGTAAACGTCTCGGTGGTCGACACCGCGACCGGTGAGTCGCTTTTTGCGCAGAATGCCGACACCATGACCGTCCCCGCCTCCACCACCAAGCTGCTGACCGCGGCGACGGTGCTGGCCGCGCGCGGCCCGGCCTACCGGCTGGCCACCCGCGTGGTGGCCGGCGCGAAGCCCGGCGAGGTCGTGCTGATCGGCGGCGGCGACCCGACGCTGTCGGTGGACGCCAAGGGCCAGTTTCCGGGCGCGGCCCGGCTCGACAAGCTCGCCGACCAGGTCGAGAAGGCGATGGGCGACCGGCCGATCACCAAGGTCATCGTCGACACCTCGCTTTACCAGGGCCCGCTGACCGCGAAGGGCTGGGACGGCGACGTCATCGGGGGTGGCCAGGTCGCGCGGATCCAGCCGCTGATGACCAACGCCGGGCGGATCAAGCCGGTGCACAACGAGTTCGGTGGCGATCCGCGCTTCATCGATCCGGCGGCCGCGGCCGGCCGGGCCTTCGCCAAGCACCTCGGCCTGCCGTCCGGCGCGGTGAGCAAGGGCACCGCTCCCGCCGTGGCGGCGGCGTCGTCCGCGCCGCCCTCCGCGGCCGCCGCCCTGGCCGCCGGTGCCGAGCTGGGGAAGGTCGAGTCGCCGCCGCTGGTGCGCGTGGTCGACTGGATGCTGGAGCAGAGCGACAACGTGATCGCCGAGGCGATGGCCCGGCAGGTCGCGCTGGCCGCGGGCGACGAGGCGTCGTTCGAGGGCGCCGCCGCCGCGATGATCGCCAAACTCGGTGAGCTGGAACTGTCCACGGACGAGGTGCGGCTCTCCGACGGCAGCGGCCTGTCCCGGCAGAACAAGATCAGCCCGAAGGCGCTCACCGATGTGCTGACCCTCGCCGCCGGCGGCAAGCACCCCGAGCTCAGCGCCATGTTCGGCGGCCTGCCGGTGGCCGGCTGGTCGGGCACGCTGCGCACCCGCTTCGTCGTGCCGTCCGCGAACCAGGTCGGCCAGGGCGTGGTCCGGGCCAAGACCGGATCGCTCACCGGGGTCAATGCGATCTCCGGCGAGCTGGTGACCAAGGACGGCCGGCTGCTGGTCTTCGCGATCATGGCGGACGCCACCGGCGAGTCCGGCGCCGCACGCCGGGCGCTCGACGAGATCGCGGCGAAGCTGGTCACCTGCGGGTGTAACTAGGGGTTTTCTCCGGGCCGCCCGGGGGCTTTCTCAGGGCGGCCCGGTGGAACCGCGCGAGTACGGTGGTCTGCATGGCGCAGTTCGTTGACTGGGATCTGGCCGCCGCCACCGCGGGCGCGCTGTCGAAATCCGGACCCGCGGTGTCCTACGAGGAAGCCACGCAGGTGGTGGCTCAACTGCGCGAGCTGACCGACGAGGCCGCGGGCCACGTCGCGGCGTACACCGGGCTCACGCCCCAGGTCGAGGCCCCGCCGGTGCGGGTCGTCGACCGCAAGGACTGGGCGGCGGTCAACATCTCCGGCCTCCGCGAGGTGATCATCCCGCTGGTCGCCCGCCTCTCGGGCGGCAAGCAGCCGGGCGGGGTCGCCGACGCGATCGGTTCCCGGGTCACCGGCGTGCAGGCCGGCACGGTGCTCGCCTACCTCTCCGGCCGCGTGCTCGGGCAGTACGAGGTGTTCTCGTCCGAGCCGGGCCAGCTGCTGCTGAACGCGCCCAACATCGTCGAGGTCGAGCGCAAGATCGGCGCCGACCCGCGCGACTTCCGGCTCTGGGTCTGCCTGCACGAGGTCACCCACCGTACCCAGTTCACGGCCGTGCCGTGGATGCGCGGCTACTTCCTCGGCGAGGTGCAGGCGTTCGTCGACGCGTCGCAGAGCGGCGAGCACATCCTCGAGCGGCTGCGCCGCGGCGTGGCCACGCTCTCCGACGCGCTGCGCGACCCGGACAGCCGGTCGTCGGTCCTCGACATCGTGCAGACCCCCGCGCAGAAGGCGGTCCTCGACCGGCTGACCGCGCTGATGACGCTGCTGGAGGGGCACGCCGAGTTCGTCATGGACGGCGTCGGCCCCGAGGTCATCCCGTCGGTCGAGTCGATCCGCTCGAAGTTCAACCAGCGCCGCGAGGGCGGCAACCCGCTGGAGAAGGCGATCCGCCGGGTGCTCGGCATCGAGGTCAAGATGCGGCAGTACGCGGAGGGCCACAAGTTCGTGCACGGCGTCGTCGAGCGGGTCGGGATGGCGGGCTTCAACAAGATCTTCAGCTCCCCGCTCACCCTGCCCCGGCTCGACGAACTGAGCGACCCGGACGCCTGGGTGGCCCGGGTGCACGGCCCGGTCGCCCTGCCGTCATAGCGTGACCGGATGGCCAGGATCCCGCCTCCGGTAGCGACCGTCCGCTCCGCCGTGCGGCGGGCCCTGCGGCCCGACGCGGCGGCGCCGGATCCGCCCGGGACCGCGGATCGGGCGCCGGGCGGCGGTGCGGCGGGGTCGTCCCGGCTCGTCCTCGTCGCCTGCTCGGGCGGTGCCGACTCGCTGGCGCTCGCCGCGGCGACGGCGTTCGTCGCCCCTCGCCTGGGCGTACGAGCCGGGCTGGTGACGGTCGATCATGGGCTGCAGGACGGTTCCGCGGCCCGCGCCGCCGCCGTGGCGCGGTGGGGGCGGTCCGTGGGGCTGGATCCCGTCGAGGTCGCCGACGTCGAGGTGGCCGGGCGCCCGGGCGGGCCGGAGGCGGCCGCGCGGGACGCGCGCTACGAGGTGCTTTCCTCCGTCGCCGAGCAAACCGGCGCGTCGGCCGTGCTGCTCGGGCACACCCGCGACGACCAGGCCGAAACCCTGCTGCTCGCGCTCGCCCGGGGCGCCGGCCCGCGCGGGCTGTCCGGGATGCCGTACCGGCGGGGGATCTTCGTCCGGCCTCTGCTCGACGTCGCCCGGGCCGACACCCGCAAGGCCTGCGCCGCCCTCGGCCTCGCGGCCTGGGAGGACCCGCACAACACCGACCCCGCCTACAGCCGGTCCCGGGTCCGGGCGGACGCCCTGCCGGCGCTGATCGCCGCCTTGGGGCCCGGCGTGGTCGCGAACATGGCCCGGACCGCCGGTCTGATCGCCGCGGACGTCGCCTACCTGGACGGGGTGGCCGGTGCGGCGCTTCTCGCCTGCCGCTCGGCGGCCGGCCTGTCGGTGGCGGCCCTGTCGGAGCTGCCGCCGGCCATCCGGACCCGCGTCCTGCACGCCTGGGCCGGGGAGCTGGGCGCGCCCGGCGCGGCCCTGTCGCACCGGCACGTCGTGGCCCTGGACGCCCTGGTCACCGGCTGGCACGGCCAGGGGCCGACCGCGTTGCCCGGTGGGATAGTCGTGGGCCGTCGGGCGGGTGACCTCGTCCGGGTCGACGTGTGACAGTACTCACGGCCGACGGCCGGGGTCCGGACACCTGGGCCGAATCACCCCATAACCACGCCCTGGGCGGGCACGTACCGCCGCCCCCGGCCACGCGGGGCCATCTTCATACGGCACGCTAGGCGCATGGCAGACGGCTCCTGGTACGACGCCGACATCGACCGCGTGATCATCTCCGAGGAGCAGATCCGCGAGAAGACCGAAGAGCTCGCCAAGCAGGTCGCCGCGGACTACGCGGACGCCGAGGGTGGAATTCTGCTGGTCTGCGTGCTCAAGGGCGCGGTCATGTTCATGGCGGACTTCGCGCGTGCGCTGGGCCGGCAGGGCCCCTCCTCTGAGATGGAGTTCATGGCCGTCTCGTCCTACGGCTCCGGCACCACGTCCTCCGGGGTGGTGCGCATCCTCAAGGACCTGGACCGCGACATCACCGGCCGGCACGTGGTGATCGTCGAGGACATCGTCGACTCCGGCCTGACCCTCTCCTGGCTGATGAAGTACCTGCGGTCGCGCCAGCCGGAGAGCGTCGAGGTGGTGGCGCTGTTCCGCAAGCCGGAGGCCATCAAGGTGCCGGTTCCGACCAAGTACGTGGGCTTCGACATCCCGAGCGAGTTCGTGGTCGGTTACGGACTCGACTTCGCCGAGCGCTACCGCGAGGTGCCGTACGTCGGAGTGCTCAAGCCGGAGGTCTACGCCCGTAGCTGAACGTACTCCCAGCCGACTCTCAGGAATCGGATGCCCGACCCGCCGCTGCGCTGTATTGTCCGGATTTGTTCGCGTTCACCCGGCCTCTCCGCGCGCACCGGCCGTCACCACGGCGGTCGTGCGGGCCGGGCTGACGGAGCCGTAAGAGGCACCCACGGTGTACGGTCGAGTGACCGATGGCGCAGTGTTACGAGCGCCGGAGGGGTCGGATCGCCAGCGGTCGGGCCGGTGTGGTCAGCCGGAGCGGCCCTGGTTCATCGATCCGGCAGCGTCCGCGCGGCTCGGCTGCCTTGACACGGCGGCCGGTGGCGGGGACTCGAAAACTCAGGTGACCAGGACGCCGATCAGGAGGGTCCGGGCGCATCAGGCGCCCGACAACAGTATGGAACGTACGCGTTTCTTCCGCCGCCCGGTGGTCTGGATCATTCTGGTGATCATCGGTGCGATTGCGCTGAGCACATTCTTCAACAGTGGTCCGAGCTACCAGCGGGTCGACACTTCCGTCGTCCTCGAGCGACTCAACCAGCCCGGCATCAAGAATGTCGTCCAGAAGGACAAGGAGCAGACGCTCCAACTCGAACTGGCGACAGCGGAGCGGTTCGACGGCAAGACCACGGACAAGATCGAGACCCAGTATGTGTACGAGGTCGGGGACGAGATCTGGAACGAGGCCCAGGCGGCGAAGAAGGCGGGCCGGGTAACCGGCACGGTCGACGCCACGGTCTCCGGCGACAGCATCCTGCTGAGTCTGCTCGTCAACCTGCTGCCGATCGCGATCCTCGTCATCCTGCTGCTGCTGTTCATGTCGCAGATGCAGGGCGGCGGTTCCCGGGTCCTCAACTTCGGCAAGTCCAAGGCCAAGATGCTGACCAAGGACATGCCCAAGACGACCTTCGCCGACGTGGCGGGCGCCGACGAGGCCGTCGAGGAGCTCCAGGAGATCAAGGACTTCCTGCAGAACCCGGCTAAGTACCAGGCGCTCGGCGCCAAGATCCCCAAGGGCGTGCTCCTCTTCGGCCAGCCCGGTACGGGCAAGACCCTGCTGGCGCGTGCCGTCGCGGGTGAGGCCGGGGTGCCGTTCTACTCGATCTCCGGTTCCGACTTCGTCGAGATGTTCGTCGGTGTCGGCGCCAGCCGCGTCCGCGACCTCTTCGAGCAGGCCAAGGCGAACGCGCCGGCCATCGTCTTCGTCGACGAGATCGACGCGGTCGGCCGGCACCGCGGCGCCGGCATGGGCGGCGGCCACGACGAGCGCGAGCAGACGCTCAACCAGCTGCTCGTCGAGATGGACGGCTTCGACACCAAGGGCGGCGTCATCCTCATCGCCGCCACCAACCGGCCCGACATCCTCGACCCGGCGCTGCTGCGCCCGGGCCGCTTCGATCGCCAGATCCCGGTGGACAACCCGGACATGGAGGGCCGCAAGGCCATCCTGCGGGTGCACGCCAAGGGCAAGCCGTTCACGCCCGACGTCGACCTCGACTCGGTGGCCCGGCGGACCCCCGGATTCTCGGGCGCCGACCTGGCCAACGTGATCAACGAGGCCGCGCTGCTGACCGCCCGCAACGAGAAGCGGGCGATCTCGAACTTCTTCCTCGAGGAAGCGATCGACCGGGTCATCGCCGGCCCGGAGCGGCGCTCGCGCGCGATGAGCGACAACGAGAAGAAGATCACCGCCTACCACGAGGGCGGCCACGCGCTGGTGGCGTACGCGCTGCCGCACTCCGCGCCCGTGCACAAGGTGACGATCCTTCCCCGTGGCCGCTCGCTCGGGCACACGCTGGTCCTGCCGACCGAGGACAAGTACACGCAGACCCGGGCCGAGATGATCGACACGCTGGCGTACGCGCTCGGCGGCCGCGCGGCGGAGGAGCTCGTCTTCCACGAGCCGACCACCGGCGCCGGCAACGACATCGAGAAGGCCTCCGGCCTGGCCCGCGCCATGGTCACCCAGTACGGCATGAGCTCGAAGCTCGGTGCGGTCAAGTACGGCACCAGCGGCGACGAGCCGTTCATGGGCCGCAACATGGGCCACGAGAAGGACTACTCCGACGCCGTCGCCGCCGAGATCGACAGCGAGGTTCGTGCGCTGATCGAACTGGCGCACGACGAGGCGTGGGAGATCCTCGTCGAGTACCGCGACGTCCTCGACAACATGGTCCTCGAGCTGATGGAGAAGGAGACCATCACTCAGGACGACATGAACCGCATCTGCGAGCGCGTGGCGAAGCGGCCGCCCATGTCCCCGTTCAACGGGTTCGGCAAGCGGCTCCCGTCGGAGGCGCCCCCGGTCCTGACGCCGGCCGAGCGCGACAAGCTCAAGGCGCAGGCCGAGGCCGACGGTCAGGTAGCGGTCGGCGGCGGCAACCCGACCGCGGGTTCGACGCCGAACGGCACGGTGGAAGGCAACCTCTGATCGCCGACGAAAGCTCGACGGAGCCCGACGGACCCGAAGACGAGCCCGACTACCTCGCCGCGCGTCTGGTCGACGGCAAGCTCACCGGTACCCCGGTCGAGCAGGCCGTCGACCTCGCCCGGATCGAGAAGGCGGTCCGGGAGATCCTCATCGCCATCGGTGAGGACCCGGACCGCGACGGTCTGGCCCGTACCCCCGCCCGGGTGGCCCGGGCCTACGCGGAACTCTTCGCCGGGCTGCGGGTCGACCCGGCGAAGGTGCTCACCACGTCGTTCGAGGCGAACCACGAGGAGCTCGTGCTCGTCCGCGACATCGAGATGATGAGCCTCTGCGAGCACCACCTGCTGCCGTTCAAGGGCGTGGCGCACGTCGGCTACATCCCGGGCGCCGACGGCCGGATCACCGGGCTGTCGAAGCTCGCCCGGCTCGTCGAGGTCTTCGCCCGCCGGCCCCAGGTGCAGGAGCGGCTCACCTCGCAGATCGCCGACCTGCTGATGGAGAAGCTCGGCCCGCGCGGCGTCATAGTGGTCCTCGAGTGCGAGCACATGTGCATGGAGATGCGCGGCATCCGCAAGGTCGGCGCCCGCACCGTCACGTCGGCGGTGCGCGGGGCGTTCCAGAGCGACGGCAAGGTCCGCGCCGAGGCGATGGCGTTGATAAACGCGCGCTGACCCCGTGCCCGCTTCGCCATACTGGCGCGATGCTCGAGAGATTCAACCCGCCGACCGTGCACGAGCCGGCCGGGTACAGCCACGTCACGATCACCTCGGCCGGCCGGCTGGCACACCTCGCCGGCCAGTGCCCGCTCGACCGCGCCGGCCGGGTCGTCGGCATCGACGACCTCGACGCGCAGACCGACCAGGTCGTCGCGAACTGTCTCGCCGTGCTCGCCGCCGCCGGCGCCGAGCCGTCCGACGTCGCCCGCTCGATCGTGTACGTGGTCAGCCCGGACAGCGGAGTCCTCGCGGCGGTGTGGCAGCGGCTCATGGCCTCCGCCCTCGCACCGGCCTTCACCACGGCCAGCACGCTGCTCGGGGTGGCCGGCCTCGGCTACACCGGCCAGCTGATCGAGATCGACCTCACCGCGGCACTGCCGGACTGAGCCGTTCTCCCCGAGATCGGCGACTCAGACGATCATGCGGTAGGCGTCGGCGCTGTCCATCGCCGCCCGGGCCATCGTCTGCGCCTCGTCCAGGCGGGAGCGCGCCTGCTCCAGCTGCGCGATGGCCGTCGCGATCGACGGATGGAACGAGCCGATCGCGGTCAGCCGCAGCCGGGTCAGCGCCTCGTCAAGCTGGTCCGTGACCTGCTGGATGCCGGATACCGCACGCTGGGTGCCGTCGACCGACGCGGCGACGTTGGCCTTGATCTCCTCGACGCTTGTCAATTCGGCTCCCTCACTTGATGAACGCGAGCAGGCCGACTCCCATGCAGGTCAGCAGCACGGGGGTCAGGCATGCGATCGCGCCGACGATCGGCGTCCGGTCAACCCGCGCCGGACCGCCGCCGTACACGAAACCGATCGTCAGCCAGCCCAGCCCGAACGCCAACACCGGCATGCTGAGCCCGCACAGCAACGCGTACGTGGGCACGGAGCCGGACGGCGCGATCAGGTAGAGCACGATCTGCACGATCAACACGGCCGCCGCGAACGGCCCGTACACCAGCAGGTTGCGGGCCCACGGCCGCCAGGGTGTGACGACCGCGGGCAGCATCGCGGCGTCGGCGGCGTCGGCGGTGCCGCGCGCCTGCCGCAGCGTGGCCAGGACCGCCTCCGGACCCGCGGCGATGCTCTGCGCCGCCAGCGCCCGCTCGGCCGGTTGCGGTGCCAGCGCCAGCTCCGGCACGCCGAGATCCTGCACCAGGCGGGCGCGCTGCGGTGCCAGGCGGGCGCGCACCGAGGCCAGCTCCTGCTGCGCGGCCTGTACGGTCGCCGCCTGGGCTCCCGCCGCGGTGCTTGCGGCCCGCCGCACGGCGTCGAGACGCTGCGCCGCGGCCACGTAGTCGGCCCACGCCCCCTGAAGTTCAGTCATGCCGAGTCGCTTTCGGGCTGGACGAACGGCACGATCGTCACCGTACGGTCGGTGTGCCGGTCGTGCAGCAGCGCGCGGTTCTCCCTCGGCTGCCAGTCCAGCGGCTTGCCGAGCATCAGCGAGACGTCCTGCCCCGGGCAGTTCAGGAAGACCAGGCCGGCGACGTCCTCGCGGCCGGCGCTGCCGCCCGTCTCCTCGCTGAACCGGCGCAGCCCACGCCACCACGACAACAGGTGCACGCCGCGGCCCGGCCCCTCCCGCAGCAGCTGCCGGAGCCCGGGGAGGCTGCCCGGGCTGACCGCGTCCATGCCGAACACCACCAGGTAGCCGGGCCGGTCCAGATCCAGCTCCGCGGCGAGACCGGCCGCGGGAACGACGACGACCTCCTGACGGTGACCGATCTCCACGGCGAGATCCTTGGCGAGCTCGTCACCCTCGGCGACCAGCGAGGAGATCACAAACCTGGCCGTACGGGGCGGGTGGAACGCGGCGACGCTGCGTGCGGCCGCGTCCAGCACCTGGGCGCCGTCCGCGCGCGAGCCGAAGACGGCCAGATGCCGCCCCGGCGAGGCATCCAGCGGGAACGTCGCGGTGGACAGGTTGACGTCGATGACCCGGCCGACCAGCGCCGCCGGCCTGCCGGCCCGGCCCGCGAGCGCGGCGCGGTAGGTCGGGTCGTCGGCGAGGTGCTGATGCGCGTAACCGGCGAAGATGCGCGGCGCGGCCGACTCCGGGTCGCGGGCACCCCACAGCCGGTGCCGCAGGTCGCTGAGGACCTCGCGGTCGGCGTGCGGGTCGGGGAAGCGCACGATGCGTTCGTGGCCCCGGGTCGCGCCCCGCGGACCGCCGAGGCCGCCGGCAGTGTTGACGACCGCCGTGCCCAGCGGCAGGCCGGCCGCGGAGTCGTTCGTCGGCTCGAGCACGTCACCGCCGCCCGGCAGCGCGAGGCGGACCGGGAACTGGCCGAAGATCGAGTCGCGCTTGGCGTACAGGGCCTCGACGCCGAGGACGGTCTGGCTGGCCAGGATCAGGTGGATGCCGTACGAGCGGCCCTTACGGGCGAGCGACTCCAGCAGCTGCACAGCCTCGTTGGCCATCGGGTCGTTGCCGGCCAGCAGCACCTGGAACTCGTCGATGACGCACAGAATCCGCGGCATCGGCCGGCCCCGGCCCTCCTCGGCGGCGACCGCGCGCAGATCCGCGAACCGGGTAACCCCGGCCCGCTTGTACGCCACCGAGCGGCGGGTCATCTCCGCGTCCAGCTCGCGCAGCACCGCCAGGCCGTACTCCCGGTCGGACTCGACGCCGACGGCCCGCGCGTGCGGCAACCAGGTGCGGTCCCGCCGAGTCGGCACGAACTCGGCGAAGGAGACGCCCTCCTTGAAGTCGAGCAGGTAGAGACCCAGCTCGTCCGGGCTGTACCGGGTGCCGAGGCCGTACAGGACGTTGATGAGCAGGGCGGTCTTGCCGGCGCCGGACCGGCCGCCGACCATCCAGTGCGGAGTCAGGTCGTTGAACCGCAACACCACGGGGGTGTCCCCGTCATGACCGATCGTGGTGCCGAGCCCGTCGGCGGCGTCCCCGCTCCAGATCTCCTCGGACGGCTCCGGCAGCAGATCCGCCAGCGTCACCTGCGACGCGGCGGCCGAGTGGGCCGCCAGCTCCCGGCAGACGGTGTCGACCAGATGCGGCGGCGGATCGTCGTCGAGGAAGACGGGTGCGTTGAGCCAGACCGCCTCCGGCATCGACCCGAACGTCACGCCGGGCGGATTCCCGATCACCGCGTACGGGTTGCGGAGCGACACCTGGGTCGTGCGCGGCAGCGGCGCCTGGGTGGTCTCGGCGGTCAGCGGCGGCGGCGGCCAGCCGGCGACGATCAGGTGCAGGCCCGACTCCGGGCCCTGCTGCGCCAGCGCGGCGATCCGGACCAGGTCGGCGCCCTCGGTGAGCTCCGGCAGGCTGGCGATGACCAGCAGCATCATCCGGTCGCGCCGGCCCCGGCGGACGGCGCCGCCCCGAACCGGCCGCAGCCACTTCTCGGCCTCGGTCAGCACCTCGCGCAGCGCGACCCGATCCGTGGCCGTCGGCGACAGCAGCCCGGCGTCCGCCAGCGCGGAGAAAGGGGAGAAGACCGTGCCGCCCCCCGTACCGTCGACGGCGCGGACGAGCAGCGAACCGGCGGGCGCGGCGGCCAGCAGGCGCAGCAGCAGGCAGCGGAGCAGGCCCGCGACCCGCCGGTCGCGGGCGTCGGCGTCGATGGTCAGGTGGCCGGTGCCGAGCAGCGGAATGACGGCGGGAAAACGGGCGTCGTCGAGCGGCTGCGCGACACCGAGCCGCACGAACTGCGGCGGAAACCCGCCACCGAGCGGCGTGTTCGCAGACTGCGCATCCAGCGGCGCGCCGAGCCAGCCCGGCGTCAACTCGCTGGCGGCGGCCCGCAGCTCCTCGGCGAGATGATGCTGCTCGAGCGGGTCGGTGGCGGCGGGCGCCTCCGACTCCAGGGCCGCGGCGGCCGCCTCGGCGGCGGCCTCTGCCTGGCGGTGCAGGGCAGCGGCCTGATCGATGCGCCCCGTCGACTCCACCGCCTCACCTCCGTGTGTGCGCTCAAACCGTACCTTGCACCGGCTGGAGAACGACGATGCGCAGCCGATGCTCAATCTTCCCAGTACGGGCAGAGTGCCCCGCTCGCCGGGCTGCGCCCACTGCTGGTCCACAGCGGAACGCACTAGTCTGGTAGGGGTGCAGCCCTCGAACCCAGTCCCGCCGCCCGCGGTGCCGCCGCTGGTGCCGGCGCCCGTGACGGGAAAGCCGCGAAACCGGCGGCTTCGGCTCTTTCTGGCCATGGGTGCCGGGATTCTGGCGCTGCTTTGCCTGGGCGGAATCGGCGTATTCATCTCGTCCTACGACGAAGCTACGAAGATTGAGCGAAGCAAGCCGGACGCGGTGGTGGACCAGTTCTTGCGTTCCTACCTGGTCAATAGGGACGACAAGGAAGCGGAACTCTTCACCTGCAAGAACGGCCTGGATCTGACGCGCATCGAGGCCTTCCGCACCGATCTGCAGAGTCGGGAGAGCCGGTATTCCATCAGCATCCAGGTGGTCTGGGAAGGCCTGACCGTGTCCACGTCAGGCACACGCGGAACCGTCGCCGTCGACCTGACCCGCACCATCGCGGACGACAGCGAACAGGTCACCAAACCGTGGCAGTTTTCGGTGGTGGATGAGGACGGTTGGCGAGTTTGTGACGCCGCCGAGGTGGGCTGAGCGTTACTCCAGCCAGAGCAGATGCACCGGAACCTCCAGGGTCGCCGGTGTCCCGCCGCTCCATCCCCATCGGTACCAGTCCAGCTCGGTAGTGACGCGGGCACAGATGTCGCCGTCATTGCTCGTGTGCAACTCCGTGACGGCTCGCAGGTCGCGCCGCTCACCGCCGTCCTCCAGCAGCTGGACCACCCGTCGACCGGTGAGGATGCTCGCGCCCAGCGCCGCGACCGGGTTCCGGCGCGGCGGCTCGTCCAGGGAGACGAGCCGGGAAACGACGTCGCCGATCCCCGTCACCGGCCCGGCAATCCCGAGCTCCTCGACCCAGACCCGCTCGACCGGCACCAGCGGGGCGAAGACCTCTGTCTGCTCGGCCTCGGCGCGGTACCACTCCGCTTCAGGCATCACCGGCACGTAGGTACGGCTGCCTTGCACGACCTTCTCATCCGCGCGCAGGTCACCCCGCCAGCCATGGCCGGGCAACCCGATCAGCACCCGGCGTCCGCGTAGCTGTCCAGCCATGATGGCCGGCGTCGGCACCAGCGGCCGTGGCGGATCGGTGGTCCACCCGGATTCGGCGAAGGGGTCAGGCATCGCACGACCGGTCACTGCGAGGCACCCAAAGGTGAGCCGCGCTCTGCCATGAACCGCACCGGATCCACCGCGCTGGCGCTGGACCGGTCGTTGTTGAGGTGCACCTCGAAATGCAGGTGTGGGCCGGAGGAATTGCCGCTGGTGCCGCTCACGGCCACGACCTGACCGGCCGCGACCTTGTCGCCCGGCTGCAGCTTGGGCCGCTGGACCAGATGGCAGTAGCGAGTCATGACGTTGCCGGCGTGCCGGATCTCCAGCATCCAGCCACAGCCGCCCTTGCCGGGATAGCCGGCCACGTCACAGTCCTTCTTACCGCTGAACGTCTCGTCGCATTTGACCCGGGAGACGACACCGCTCGCCACCGATCGGACCGGGTTGCCGGTGCCGATGATCAGGTCGACACCCTGGTGGTTCGGCCGGCCGGCGGTCCGGAAGCCGGAGCCCACCACCATCTTCTGGCTTCTCTTCAGGCCCTTGCCGCTGGCCGCCAGCGGGCTGGTCCAACCGGAGGCGGACACCTGGCCGACCGAGGCGCACACCATGTCCAAAGAGTTACCGACAGCGTTCGCTGCTCCGTCGGCAAGCAGGTTCACGATCTGGGTCGCGATCGGCTCGTGCTTGGCATAGGCCCCAGGATAGGCACTGATCTGCACCCGCTGGGCCGCCCGGGTCAGGGGCAGGCTCTCCCAGTTCCTGACCTTCTTCAGCTTGCCGTAGAACTTCGTCGCCGCGAAGACCGGGTCGGTGACCTGCGCCGGCGAACCCCAGCCGCTGCTCGGCCGTTGCTGGAAGAGCCCGAGCGAGTCGTGATCGTTGCGGCTACCGAGATGGCCGAGATTCCGCAGGTTCGACTCCTGCATCGCCGTCGCCACCGCGATTACCCAAGCCCTCGGCGGCAGCTTGAGCTGTTTGCCGACGTTGATGATGATCGCCGCGTTCTTGATCTGCTCTTTGCTGTAGGACCCGACGCTGGGCAGTTTGCTCTCCGGATCGATCGGCCCACCGGCGCCGCAGTTGCCCCCGAGCAGGTTGAGGTTCTCATCCTTGGGATTGTCGAAGGTTCCCAGGAACAGGGCGCTGACAGCGCCGCCGCAGCACAGCAGAGCCAGCGTGGCGGTCAAGGCGACGAGCAGGGCCACCACCCCGCGGGGCCGCGGCAGGTTCATGGGCCATCCCAATCGACGTCGTCCACCAGCCAGCGTCCGTCTGGCGCTACCAGCTGCAGAGTCAGTTTTCCGCTGTCCACTGTTACGACCGCGTTGACCAGTCCGTCACCGATCGGCACCAAGGTGGGCCGACCGACTACCTTGTCGGCCGGCACGTCTGCCGGGTCGACGCCGTTCAGTTCGTCGGACAGGTCCTCGGTCGCGTTGGGGACGAGCCCGTCGTGCCAGGTCTTCGCCGACACGTTCTTGTGGTCCACCCAGGCTGCGGCGAAGGCGTACGCCACTGCCTCAGGCTCGGCGCTGCCCGGGCTGGTGGTGGGCGAGGGCGGCGGTTCGTCGTTGACGATCACGCCGTCGTCGTCGTGGCTGGGATCAATGCTGGCTGTCGGCGCCACCGGGATGGGGTCGGTGAGCGGTGCCGTGGTGGAGCCGTCGGAAAAGAAGCGGCCGACCCCGACGATCGCCAGTACCAGCACTGCAATGACGATCGCCACACCCCAGCGGGACCGGAAGACTCCGACGAGGCTGCGTTCCATGAATCCGGCCATGGGCGATCACTTCGCCTCGGTGCGGATCCGCGGCGCTGCCGGTTCTTCGCGGGTGGTGCTACCGGTCTCCGGTCGGTAGATCGCGAAGGCGGCGGGACGTTCTGCCACATCCGGTTCGGTCCAGGTGGAGGGCCTGCGCGGGCGGGCCACCGACGCCGCCACCGGAACCGGTGCCGCGGTGTCCGGGGTCGACTCGTTGCCGTCCGGTCTGACGGCAGGGGTGCTGCCACCACGATCGGGAACCGGTGCCAGCGATCGGCCGCCCGAGCTGTGCGCCGGGTCCTCCAGCCGGGCCTCCGGGCGCAGATTGGTCTGGTCGACATATACCGCGCGGCCCTTACCGAGCTGGGGTTCGTTCGTCCCGCCGGCATCCGCCACGTCGAGCTTTGCGGCCTCGCGCATGTCCCGGAAAAACCTTCGATGCCAGGAACCGGCCGAGGTGATCGCCGAGGTGCTGTCCTTGCCACCGAGCTGAGTGATTCGCCGGTATGGCCGCAACAGCAGCCAGCCAACGATACCGACCAGCCAGACGAGAACCACCTGCAACCAGCCGGCGAGACTGGCGGTGTTCATGATCAGGTCGACAGCGAAGAGGTAGATGGCCGCCCCGGTACCGAAGATCGCGATATTGAAGACCGCCGCCACCACGGCGTTGCCGAGTCGCCGGATGCCCGAACTGGCGGGCCGTAGCAGGCCGACGGTGCCCAGGATGGGAGCGGCGATGACAGCCCACCTGAAGATCAGGAAGCCAAGTAGAACCAGCAGGGAAGCGGTGAGATCGAACATCGCGAACATGAGCGACGCAAGCACGGCGATGAAGCCTGCGCCGATCCGGTCCATCCCGTTCGTCCCCTGCAGGTAGTCGTATGCCTCCGGGTCCTCCGTCTTGACCTGCTCGGAGATCTTCTTCCACTGGTCGCTCTTTCCAGTGAGGATGGGCTGCCGGGTATCCGGGTTCTGCCGGATCCGTTCGGCCTCTCGCCAGCTGATCGAGCGGGCGTCGTAGAGTGCTCGGCCATATTTTTGAGCGGTCGTGCTGTCGGCGGAACCGAGAAGGCCGCGGACCCAGTTGCGATAGAGCATCGTCTCGGTCGAGGTGTCGCTCGCCCGCACAGCGGGCGGCCTGTTGTCCTCGCAGGCTTCCGGATCGCCCAACTTGCAACTGGTGGTGTTACCCGTCTGGGGGCGTGGACCCACCGCGTCATGGACGACTCCGAGAGTCGTGATCAGGGTTTGGTCGGCGATGTTCGCGGACTTGACCGGCCAGGCAGCGATCGCAGTCACGGCCACCATGATGAGGATCGCCCAGCCGACCGTTGTCGTCGCCGCACCCATGTCCGCCTGCTGTGAGCGCCAGATCAGGTACAGACCGACGATGGCGAGAGTGATCACGCCGAAGACGCTGAAGACCTTCTCGTAGACGGCCCTGGTGGCCTGGTCGACCAGCGGGTCCGCCCAGCCCCAGAGCTGTTCCGGGTCCCAGGCGCGCTCCCGCAGTGCGTTGGACGCACCGATCACCGCGGTAGCGATCATGAACTCGCCGTTGGCCACCGTCGTCTCGAACTTGGATTCCGGCTCGGTCAGCGTCGACGCGCAGCCACCGTCCAGATCGAAGGTGGTGTAGCTGTAGCCGGCGTAGCCGTACTGGCTGTAGATGCCCTGGGGGCCGTTCAGCTTCGATGACTCGGGGCGTTCGGCGAACCAACCGGCGAGACCGGAATCGGGGGTGCTGGGGGTGGGTGCCTTGAGGCATGCCGCCCGGTCAGCGGCGACGTCCTTGAGCCGCTTGACGCAGCCGGGGATGTCCTTGCCCCATTCCTCGGCGCTGCAGGCGCCGCCTGGCGCCCGTAGTGGCCCGGCCGAGGCCGGCGACGGTGCGACGACCGCCCAGGCGATGCTCGCCGCAGCAGCTACGAGCACTGTCAGGATCAGTGCGCACCCCCGCCGGACCATCTCAGGCCTCCAGGTCGGTGACGGGCAGAATGGCCGAGGGCGCCGCCTTGGCCGCCGTCGGTGTCGTGTCCAGGTATTCCAGCAGGCCATCCACGTACGACACGTCCACCCGGACCTTCTGCACCCGGCCGTCGACGTCGCGCATCACGAACTCGCGGAAGCCGAGGCGGGTCGACGACGTCGCGTCGGCCTGTGACAGCGAGGCCAGCGTCGCCTCGTACCCGTCGTGTACCGGGACCCGGAGCAGCCGCAGGGCCTCGGACGCGATCTCCTGGTCCTCCGCGATGCGGCCGACGAAGACCGTCGAGACCAGGTTCTGCACGTCCAGGCCGAGGATGTCGCGCGGGTTCTGCGAGGCGACGAAGGCCGCCAGGTTCCACTTGCGGGAGTCTCGGGCGAGGCGGACCAGGAACGACCGTCCCGAGCGCCAGCCCTCCATGAAGTGGGCCTCGTCCAGGCCGACCATCTTGCGCGCCGACATTGAGCCGCCGTAGCAGCGGCGTACCGCGAGGCGGTGTGCCGTGTGCAGCATCGGCAGCGCCAGGGATTCCTCCGCCGACCAGTACTCGCGCTCGATCTTCAGGTCCGGCAGGCGCAGGCCGGCCATCGTGATGACCGTCAGTGCCGAGTCGGCGCCGAGCAGGTGTTCCGGCGGGCGGCCGAAGAACAGCAGCGCCAGGGGCATCTCGGCGGTGTCCAGCAGCAGGTTGGCCAGCTCCGCGCCGTTGTCGTCGAGGGTACGCAGGGTGGCGACCACGTCGTCCAGCGTCGAGGTCTCCTCGGCCGGCACCTGACGGACCGCGTGCCGCAGCAGGGTCGCGGTGGTCGCCTCCTTGGCCACCTGCGGCGGTACCAGCATCGAGCAGATGTCCTGTACCAGCATGCGGCGCTCGGCGCGGGCGTTGGAGACCGCGATCTCGTACTCCCGGTCGCCGGCGGGGCCGGTCGGGAACTCGGTGCGGACCGGGGTCGGGATCAACGAGTACGGGGCGAGCGTCCCCTGCTCCGAACCGGTCAGGTTCAGCACCCGGGAGTACGGCCGCAGCTCCGGCATCGCGCACAGCCGGGCCAGCGGACCGGACGGGTCGAGCAGGGTCACCTGGACGCCGCGGCGCGCGTTCAGGTAGCCGAGCGCGCCCATCAGCGTCGACTTTCCACCGCCGGGCTCGGCCACGAGCACGCCGAGGCCGGAGCGCTCGCGTACCTCCATGGGGAAGTGCAGGTCGAGGAAGACGGGTCGCCGGCAGGTGCCCGACGTGCGGCCGATCAGGTCTCCCCGCCGGTCGCCCACGTTGGACGCCGCCTGGGGCAGCGCCGCGGCCAGCAGCTTGACCGGCATACGCCGCACGTAGCCGGTGTTGGCGATCGGCTCGCCGGGGATGAACTCGCGGGCGAGCTGGTCCTGGTTCTTCGGGTGCTGCAGCGAGATGCGCAGCTCGCGGGAGTAGAGCTGGATCAGGCGCCGGGCCCGCTCCAGGCACTCCTCGCGGGTGCGGCCGCCGACGGCGATCCGGTGCCAGCCGTGTGCCCGGGCGGACTCGACCGGCAGGCCGGTGGTCATCTCGTCGCCGATGACCAGGGCGCGCTTGGCGAGGCGCTCCAGTTCCGGCGGGGCGTCGATGCCGTGCTCCGCGTAGTCGAGCTGCTGGGAGCGGATCATCCGGAGCCGGTGCTCGAGGTTCTTGAAGGAGCTGTTCGAGCCGAGGATGTCGATCCGTGAGGAGAGCTCCATCGGCCACGGCAGGCGCTCGTGGAAGTGCATCCACGGCTCGTGTTTCTCCGGGATCTCAAGCGGCTCCATCCGGCCGACGGAGAGGACGGCGACGTGCCGCTCCTCGCCGGTCATCCGGTTGACCAGCTTCACGGTCGAGCCGTACGGGGTGCGGTAGCGCTCGACCTGCTCGGTCAGGGCCAGCAGGTCGCCGCGCTCCCAGTGGCCGTTCGAGATCGGGGAGAGCGGGCCGGGCGGGGCCATGCAGAGCGCGACGGAGCGGAAGAGCAGCCACTCCAGCTCCGGCGGGGTGACCCGGCGGCCGCGCATGCCGAACGCGTTCAGCACCTCGTCGAACTGCTCGACGGTGCGGCCGAGCTTGCGCCGTTCGGAGTCGGAGGTGCCCTTTCCGAACATCCGCAGGATGCGTTCGGAGAAGGTGTCGCCGAGCGAGCGGCGGGCGAAGGTGACGCCCAGGTAGGTCTGGCCCTCGGCGTGGTTGACGGAGAGCAGGTGCCGCTGTGCGGCGACGAGGTGATCCGACCACGAGGTGGCGCCGGAGACGTCGGGCAGCGGCCTCGCCGTGTGCGAGTCGACCGTGCGGGCCCACTCGTCGGCCGGGAAGGGCCGGTTGGTGCGGCGCAGGTGCAGCCGGAAGCCGGCGAGGCCCGCGTACTGCTCGGAGATGGCGGAGAGCAGCGCCTCGCGCTCGGCGTCGGGCCGGAAGGCCCAGCGCACCTCGGGCAGGGAGTACCAGGCCGTCACCGTGCCCTGGGTGAACGTCAGGTGCCCGGCGATCTCGCTGATCTCCAGCTCGATGGCGGGGTCGCGGTCGCTGAACTTGAGCTTGTGCGGGCGCAGCGGCGCGGCCTTCGGGCGTACCGCCGGGAGGTTCGCCGGCTCGTCGCGGTCCTTGTTCTTGCGGCCCCTGCGCTTGGCGGGTGCCTTCTCCGGCATCGGCGCGGGCAGGTCGGCGCGGACGTCGGACCCGGGCGCGATCGCGGCGTACGGCTCGGCCGGGCGGACCGGGGTCACCCCGGGTGCCGCGACCGTCTGCCAGAGCGGCGGCGTCTGTACGGGCAGGGCGGGCGCGGGGTCGGGCCGCGGCGCGACTGGCGCGGCGGCGACCACGGGCATCGCGCCGGGGCGGGCCTCCTCCGGCCAGTCGTCGAAGTCGGACTCGGGCGCCTCGCGCTCGTCGTAGAAGTCGGCCTGCGGCCCGACGGGCGCCCGCATGAACGGCGAGACGGGCGCGTCGGCCGGCCGCGCTCCGGGGCGGGGGTCACCCGGCGGGGGTACCGGCGGCGGGGGAGCGACAAGCGATTCGGGCCCGGGCGGCGGAACCTCGGCGGGCGCCTCGGGTTCCACCTCCGCGGTGGCGGGTGGCGCGGACGCCTGACGGCGCTCGTCCGCGCCGTCGAAGTCGAAACCGAAGTCGAAGTCGGCGTCCGGGTCGTCGACCGGAGGCGCCGGCTTCGGTACCGGATTAGCGGCCGGGGCGCCGCCGAAGAGATCGAGGAACGGCGAATCGATGTCCATCGGATCGACTGGCGGGGTGCCGTTGGTGCGGGGCCGGACCGGCTGCGGTACCTGGAAGACCGCTACCGCGCCGTGCCCCGGACCGGGCACCTGCTCCAAGCTCTCATCTGGAGAGTAGTTGTCTGGTCGCGCACCGTTACTTTGCCTGCCCGTAATGGTGGCGTCCGCGCGGGAATGCCCGGGCGGTGGGGAAGCGGTCATGAACGGGCCCCGTTCGGGCATGCAGCATGAGAGGCGAAACTGGTCATACCAACTCCTCCCGAACCCTGATGCGCGTGGCGACAAGTCTCGGGTCGCGCTGTTCGACGGCCGGCTCGCGGGTGCGGCGCCAGTCGGTGAGCGCGGTGCGGATGACCATGCGGGCGGGACGGTCGGGATCGACATGCCGGAACACGTACGACGTCGTGACCATGGCCAGGGCTATCTCCCAGGCCGGGAAGGCGTCGAACTCCCAGGTCAGCAGGTAGTGCAGAAAGACGAACAAAGGTACTAGTAGGACGAACATTCCGTACTGCGCATATGGCAGGTGCAGGGGCAGCGTGTATCCGGGCGGGCCCAGATAGACCAGGCGTGCCCGGTAGATGTCGTCATCAGTGCGCAGCCGCATATGTCCGCCCGCGACCTCAGGTGAAGATGAGGTTGATGAGGTAGTCGCCGACGAAGAACAGCGTCGCGGCGCCGGCGATGAAGGCGAGGCCGACGATGGCGATCGCGGAACTGGTCAGCACCTTGGAGATCTCGCCGCGGCTGGCGCGGCCGATGAAGATGATCCCCAGGACGGCCAGCAGGATCGGAGCGACGTTGCTGGCGAAGAAGGTGACGACACCCTCGGTGTTGATGCCCTTGGGCTCGGGAGCGGCCAGGGTGCCTTGGTGCAGGGTTGCCGCGACCTGCGCGACAAGCTCTGTGGCGATCATCGGTAAACCTCCCGGGTGCCTGGCGTGAGGGCGCCGAGCACACTGCAGTTATAAAGCCTCGCTGACGGCAACGCCCATATGGTGCTACTTCCAGCTCACCACGTCGAGTGAGCTGTTCGGGGCGCTCCTGTCCTACCCAAAGCCCGTCTGCTCTCTTCGGTCCTTCAATGATGCCCAGGTCTGAAGAGTACGGGCCGTACTTCTTACCTACAAGCTGCCCGATTCGTTACCGAAGGTAAAGGCGTGACTGAACATGAGTCATGTGCGATCGTACGCCTGTTCGAAAACCTGCGGGCCGGTACCGTCTTCCTGTGACCGACACGACCGGTAGCGCCACTTCGGTTCAGTTCAGTGGCGACCAGTTGCTCCAGCAAGATCACCCGGTCGTGATGGGCGTACTCAACGTCACCCCGGATTCCTTCTCGGACGGGGGTCGCTACGCGGACGTCGACGCGGCCGTCGCGCACGGCGTCGAGCTGCGCGCGGAGGGCGCCGACATCATCGACATCGGTGGCGAGTCCACCCGTCCGGGTGCCGGACGCGTCGACGGCCCGACCGAGATCGCCCGGGTGCTGCCCGTGATCAAGGCACTGGCCGGTGCCGGGGTGCCGCTGAGCATCGACACGACCCGCGCCGAGGTCGCGGCGGCGGCCCTTGCGGCGGGCGCTCTGGTGGTCAACGACGTCTCCGGCGGCCTGGCCGACCCGGGCATGGCCGCCGTCGTCGCGGACGCCGGCTGCCCGTGGATCCTCATGCACTGGCGCGGCCACTCCCGCCGGATGCTCGACCTGGCCACCTACACCGACGTCGTCGCCGAGGTCCGCGACGAGCTGCTGCAGCGGGTGGACGACGCGGTCGCGGCCGGCGTCGACCCCGGGCGGCTGATCCTCGACCCCGGAATCGGCTTCGCCAAGCACGCCGAGCACAACTGGGCGCTCGGCGCGCACCTCGACGAGCTGGTCGCGCTCGGCCGTCCGGTGCTCTTCGCGGCGAGCCGCAAGACCTACCTCGGCCGGTTGCTCGCCGGGCCCGACGGCGAGCCGCGGCCCGTCGACGGCCGCGAGGCGGCGACGATAGCGACGTCCGTGCTGGCCGTGGCCGCGGGGGCCTGGGGCGTCCGCGTGCACGACGTGCGCGCGACCGTGGACGCGCTGGCCGTGTGGCGCGCCACCGGCAGCCCGCGTTTCCAAAGATCAGATTCCGGGGGTACGCGGTGAGCGACCGCATCAGCCTGCGCGGCCTGAAGGCCAGGGGCCACCACGGCGTGTACGACTTCGAGCGGCGCGACGGCCAGGACTTCGTGGTCGACGTCGAGCTGGAGCTGGACCTGGCCCGGGCCGCCGTCACCGACGACGTCACCGACACCGTCCACTACGGCGAACTGGCCGGCGGCCTGGTCGAGGTGATCGCGGGTGAGCCGGTCAACCTGATCGAGACGCTGGCCGACCGGCTCGCGACGGTCTGCCTGGCCGACGCCCGGGTCGCCGCCGCAACGGTCACCGTGCACAAGCCGCAGGCGCCGATCCCGCACGAGTTCGCCGACGTGTCGGTCACCGTCCGGCGCGCCCGATGACCCGGGCGATCCTCTCGCTCGGCAGCAACCTCGGCGACCGGTACGCGCACCTGAGGGAAGCCGTGACGCGACTGGGCGAGTGCGTCGTGCTGGCCTCCGGTGTCTACGAGACGCCGCCGTGGGGCGACGTCGAGCAGCCGCCGTACCTGAACGCGGTCCTGCTGGTCGTCGACCCGGCGGCGGACCCGGCCGGCTGGCTGGAGCGGGCCCGGGCGCTGGAGCGGGCCGCGGGCCGGGTCCGCGATCCGGAGCGGCGGTTCGGGCCGCGCACCCTCGACGTGGACGTCGTCGCGGCCTGGCAGGAGGACGGCACGCCCGTACTCAGCGACGATGCGGAGCTGACCCTCCCGCATCCCCGGGCGCACCTGCGCGCGTTCGTCCTCAAGCCCTGGCTCGACCTCCAGCCGTACGCCCGGCTGCCCGGGCACGGCTGGGTCACCGACCTGTTGAACTCGCCCGAGCTCACCGCCGATGCGAACGCCCTGACCCCGAGGCCCGATCTGCCGTTAGAGTCACAGGAGTGAGCAGCAACCCCGGCGGCGGAGCGCCCGATCCGTCGATGCGGCCGACCAGCATCTCGACGCTGGTCGTCGCCGCGCTGGCCGCCGCCGCGGTCGGCTGGCTGTTACTGAGCTCCTTCTACGCGCAGATGCCGCGGCTGCCGTGGCTGCCGATCATCGTGCTCGCGGCGCTGGCGATCGCCGAGGCCTTCCTCGCGCAGAACACCAGCGCCCGGATCCAGCACAAGCCCGGCGCGGCGCGCGTCGAACCCCTCGCGGTGGCCCGCTACGCGGTGCTCGCCAAGGCGTCGTCGCTGGCCGGCGCCCTGTTCGGCGGCTTCTCCGCCGGCCTGCTTGCCTGGCTGGAGCTGGAGCCGACCAAGGCCGCCACCGACGACATCCCGGCGGCCATCGCCGGCGTGGTCGCCTCGCTGGCGCTGGTGTGCGCGGCGTTGTGGCTCGAGCGGTCCTGCCGCGTTCCGGAACGACCCGATCAGAAGGACGGTGGCGAGTCGGACCGGTCGGCCGGTAGGTCCTGATCTTTAGCGGTTCAGTACTTGAACTGAGACCCGTTCGCCTACGTATGCTGTGCCGCGGCGAGGAGGTGCGCGAGATGGCCTACGACGACACGACATATCGTCGTGACACCGGCGACCGGGGAGACAGTAACCCGGCCGCGTACCGGACCGGCCTGGCGGCCGCGGACTATCGCGCGCGCCGCCGCGACCTCGATCCCGATGGCATCGAGGTCGACGGCGAGGAGCCGACGCCGACCGAGCCGCTGCGCCGGGACGAGGCGGACGACGGCGGCCGGGACCGGCTCGGCATCCACATCGGCTGGGAGATCCTGCTGCTGCTGGCGGTCGCCGCGGTCGCCTTCCTGCTCTACCGGCTCGATCCGGCCAGCGTGCGCCGGCCCGCCCTGGACGGCCTGCTGATCTCCGGCGCCTCGATCGGCCTGCTCGCCCTCGGCGCCGGGCTGACGCTGCGCGCCGGCGTACCGAATCTCGCGCTCGGCCCGATCGCGCTCGCCGGTGCACTGCACTTCGCCGAGAACGGCGACGACGGCCTGGTGAAGGCCGCCGTGCCGGCGTTGATCATCGCCGCCGTCGGCGGCCTGGCGGTGGCGCTGTTCGTGATCGTGCTGCACGTGCCCGGCTGGATCGCGACGCTGGGCGCGGGCATGGGCGTGGTCGTCTACGACCAGTTGCGCACGGCGCCGGTCGCGGTGCAGGGCGGCTACGACCCGTCGAACCAGGCGTTCTACCTCTTCGGCGGCTTCGCGCTGCTCGCGGTCCTCGGCGGCGCGCTCGGCACGGTGACGCCGATACGCCGGATGGTCGGGCGGCTGCGCCCGGCGGGCGATCCGGCCCTGCGCCGGGGCGCCGGCGCGGCGCTGCCGGTGATCGCCGCGCTCGTGCTCTCCTCGGTGTTCGCGGTCGCCGCCGGCATGCTGATCGCGGCGCAGTCGGCCGCGCCGATCGCACCCGGCACCGGGCTGGAGTGGACCGGCATCGCGTTCGGCACCGCCCTGCTCGCCGGCACCAGCGCGTACGGCCGGCGCGGCGGCATCTTCGGCACCCTGCTCGCCGTCGCCGGGATCACGCTGTTCCTCGAATATGCGGACCGGCGCGACCTCGACATCGCGTTGTTCGCCGTCGCGGCCTGCACGATCGGCGCCGGGCTGATCGTGAGCCGGCTCGTCGAGACGTACGGGCGCCCGCTGCCGGTGCCCGCGGTCGGCGCGGACTGGAACGCCGCCGCCTCGGCGGGCACGTGGTCGCCCGACATGCCGGAGACGTGGGCGACCTCGGCGACGCCGCCGGAGAACGCCTCGGGTCGCTGGGACGAGGGCCCGTGGGGCAGCACCCGCTGACCGGACGCAAATCCGCCCTATGCTGGCAGCATGACCGAATCGACCTTCGCCGAGCTTGACGCCCTGCCCACCGAGGAGCTGCGTGAGCGCGCCTTCGCGAAGGCCCGGGGGCGGCGCGACCTGAGCTTCTTCTGGTCGGTGTTCAGGCACCTGCCGGACGCGGACGAGGCCGCCTCGCTGGACGGCGCGCCGAACACGGTCGGGCCGACGATCGACGAGGCGGTCGCGCTGTGGCGCGAACTGACCGGGCACGGCTTCGGGGAGCAGGAGCCGCTGTTGCGGGCGGCGTTCATCGACTATCTGCAAAAGCACTGATAACCCGCAAGGTACACATTCACGGATATCAGCTCCGACGCGTTTGGCGACCGGAATCCGCTGGGCAATAGCGGACTCATGGCTCTCACCAACCGCTACAAAACCGCGCCCGGTGCGGGCACGCTCGCCGCGCTGATACTGGTCCTGGTGTTCGGCAGCCCCTGGTACGCCGACTGGGCCGCCGACAACACCGACCCCGACACCGCCGGAGGCTGGTGGCTGCGCCTGCTCGCGTGGCCGCACTGGCGCTTCGACTCCGACGACTCGCTGCGCTCGATCCTGATCGCCGACCTCCGGGCGATTCTGGTCGTCGTGCTGACGCTGCTCTTCCTCTACCTGCTGCCCGGCTCGCAGCTGGCCCGCGCCCGCGGCACCCTCAGCCAGTTCTTCGCCGGCTGGGCGGCGTACATCTTCGCCGCCGGCTTCGCCGCGCTGCTGACCACGCTGTTCCTGGCCAACCCGTCGCTGCTCGGCGCGTTCCGTACCGCCGGGGAGGGCGCCACCTACGGCCTCTTCGTCGGCTGGATCGTCGGCATCGCCACCCTCGGCGGCCGCCGAGGCACCCGTTAGCCCCAGGGGTGTCTCGCCGTGCGCACCCCGCACGGCCCGGAGCGCTCAGGCGATCGCGGTGGCTTCCTCATTGGGCACGTCGAAGAGGGCCGAGCGTGAGACGGCGCCGACCGGCGTGCCGTCCTCGACCACGATGACGTTGAGGGCGTCGCTGGTCAGCATCACGGCGAGCGCGTCGTGGAGCGTGCCGGACAGGTCCACCGTGGGCAGCCGGTCGATCTCCTCGACGTGGCCGATCGGGCGCATCGCGTCGCGGACCGGGGTGACCGCCAGCCGCCGGATGCCCCGGTCGGCGCCGACGAACTCGCGCACCGCCGGCGACGCCGGCCTGCTCAGCAGTTCGGCCGGGGGCGCGTACTGCAGCAGCCGGCCGCCCTCGGCCAGCACCGCGATCCGGTCGCCGAGCCGTACGGCCTCGTCGATGTCGTGGGTGACCAGCACGATGGTCTTGCGGACCGTGGCCTGCAGCCGGAGGAACTCCTCCTGCAGTCGGCTTCGCACGATCGGGTCCACCGCGGAGAACGGCTCATCCATGAGCAACACCACCGGATCCGCGGCGAGCGCGCGGGCGACGCCGACCCGCTGGCGCTGACCGCCGGAGAGCTCGTGCGGGTAGCGGCCGCCGTGGCGCGCCGGGTCGAGGCCGACCAGGTCGAGCAGCTCGTCCGAGCGGGACCTGATCCGCTTGCGGTTCCAGCCGAGCAGCCGCGGCACCGTGCCGACGTTGGTGCGGATCGTCTGATGCGGAAAGAGCCCGACATTCTGGATCACGTAGCCGATCTGCCTGCGCAGCTCGACCGGGTCCTGCGCCGAGACGTCCTGGCCGTCGATCAGGATCCGGCCCTTGGACGGCTCGATCAGCCGGTTGATCATCCGAAGGACGGTGGACTTGCCGCAGCCCGACGGGCCGATCAGCACGACGAGCTCGCCCGCCGGCACCTCCAGGCTGATGTCACCGACCGCGACCGTGCCGTCCGGGTAGACCTTCCCGAGGTTCGCGAGCGTGATAGACGCCGCGCTCCGGCCAGCGCCGGAGTCGGTGATCGCGGTAGCGTCCACGTATGTCCTTCCTGTCGAGGGCCGCGGCGCCCGCGTGGCCCCTGGCCGCCCCCGCTGACGACGGGCCGGGAAATCCGTGGTTCTCGTGGCGTTACGTGCAGGACAACGCCGACGAGATCCTCACCAACCTGCAGTTCCACGTGGGTCTCACCGCGCGTGCAGTGATCATCGCGCTGATCGTCGCCTTGCCGCTGGCGATCGTCTCCTACTGGTGGCGACCGCTGACCGGCCCGATTCTCGCACTCTCCGGCGTTCTCTACACGATCCCGTCGCTGGCGCTTCTCGCCCTGCTCGCCCCGGCGGTCGGCACCACGACCGACACCGCGGTCCTGATCGCGCTCGTCCTGTACGCCCTGCTCGTGCTCGTGCGCAATTCGCTCGCCGGCCTCGCCGGTGTTCCGGGCGAGGTCCGTGACGCCGCGGCCGGCATGGGCTACGGGCGGTTCGGCCGGCTGTGGCGCATCGAGCTGCCGCTGGCGCTGCCCGGCATCCTCACCGGCCTGCGGCTCGCCACGGTGTCGACCGTCGCCCTGGTCACGGTCGGCGCGCTGATCGGCAGGGGCGGCCTCGGCGACATGATCCTCGGCGGCTTCCGGAACAACTTCTACAAGGCCGAGATCATGACCGGCACCATCCTCTGCGTCGGCCTGGCGCTGGTGCTCGACCTGCTCCTGGCTGGGTTGGGACGGGTGCTCACCCCCTGGGCCCGGGAGCGGAAGTCGTGAACTACCTCCACGAGGCCTTCGTCTGGCTCAACGACCCGCTCAACTGGACCAATCCGGGCGGGCTGCTCGACCGGCTGGTGGAGCACCTGGTCATCTGCGCTTGGGCGGTGCTGCTGGGCTGTGCCGTCGCCTGGCCGCTCGGCATCTGGCTCGGCCACCGCGGTCGCGGCGGCGGCGGGGTCGTCGTCGTCGCCAACCTGACCCTGGCGATCCCGACGCTGGCCCTGCTCACCATCCTGCCGCTGACCCCGCTCGGCTTCGGCAAGCCGCCCGTCGTCGCGGCGCTGGCCGTCTTCGCGGTGCCGCCGCTGCTGGCGAACGCGTACACGGGGCTGCGGCAGATCGATCCCGAGACCAGGGACGCCGCGCGGGGCATGGGCCTGTCCGGCGGCCAGGTGCTTCGCCAGGTCGAGTTGCCGCTCGCGGTGCCGTACCTCGCGACGGGCCTGCGGATCGCGGCCGTGCAGGTGGTGGCCACGGCCGGGCTGGCGGCGTTCGTCAACGGCGGCGGGCTCGGCGAGATCATCCTGGCCGGCTTCGGGATCGGCATCAGCAACGGCGGCGCCGGGCAGATCGTGGCCGGGGGCATCGTTGTGGCGCTTGTCGCATTGCTGGTCGAAGCGCTGCTGGCGGGCGTACAACGGCTGGTGACACCGCCGGTGTTGCGGACAGGACGGCGAACCCGGCCCACCGCGGCGGCGCCGGCCGGGTAACGCTCCCGCATCGTTACGAAAGATGTCACACCCAGCGGGTAGGAATGTCTGTGGCCGTTCCCGCGGCCGACAGCCGAAACCACGCGGGCATCGAACACCGACGGCCCGTCGGACACGCGGCGCGGCAATACCGCCGTGCCGGGACACAGAAGGCGGCAGAATGCATCGACACCTGCTCATGACGGCCGGCACCCTCATGACGGCCGCCGTCATCCTCGCCGGCTGCGGCGAGTCCGGCTCCTCCGGCACCGAGGCGCCCCCGAGCGCCGCGGCGGGCGCGGGCTGCGCCCCCGTGGCCGGTGACACCCTGGTCGTCCTCACCGACGACAAGAACCTGCAGAACACCGACAACATCGTCCCGGCAATCCACAAGAAGTCCTCGTCGCCGCAGCTCATCGCGGCGCTCGACAAGGTCTCCGCGGCGCTCGACACGACCAAGCTGATCGAGCTCAACAAGGCCGTCGACGTCGACCGCAAGTCGTCGAAGGCCGCGGCCGAGGAGTTCGCCGCCGCCAACAACCTCACCGCGGGCATCGAGAAGGGCCCCGGCGGCGACCTGAAGGTCGGCGCCGCCAACTTCAGCGAGAACGCGACCCTGGGCGAGCTCTACAAGATCGTTCTGACCGCCGCGGGCTACAAGGTCGAGGTGCAGCAGATCGGCAACCGCGAGCTCTACGAGCCCGCCCTCGAGAAGGGCGACGTCGACGTGGTCCCGGAGTACGCGGCCACCCTGGCGACGTTCCTCTCCGGCAAGGTCGACGGCAAGGGCGCCAAGGACCCGTCCTCGCCGCAGATCGAGACAACGATGACCAACCTGACCGCCCTCGGCGAGAAGGTCGGCCTGGTCTTCGGCGCACCGTCGGCGGCGCAGGACCAGAACGCGTTCGCCGTCACGGAGGCTTTCTCCGCCAAGTACGGCGTCAAGACCCTGTCGGAGCTCGCCGAGAAGTGCTCGGGCGCGGCCACCATTCTGGGCGGCCCGGCGGAGTGCCCGCAGCGGCCGAAGTGCCAGCAGGGCCTGGTCGAGACCTACGGCTTCAAGGCGGGCGAGTTCAGCTCCCTGGACGCCGGCGGTCCGCTGACCAAGACCGGTCTCAAGCAGGGCACGATCAGCGTCGGCCTCGTTTTCAGCTCGGACGCGGCCCTCGCGGCCGGTTGATGACCTGCTGATACGTCCCGGACGCCGGGCACCCGATCGAGGTGCCCGGCGTCTGCCCGTATCGTGACGGGCGCCACTCTCGGTAGCATCTGCGACCATGCCTGACCGGGACCCCGAGGCGCAGCGCTCTGCCCGCCTCCTCACGGCGCTGATCTGGGCCGGCGTCGCCATGGCCCCGGTCGCCGCCCTCGTCGTTCTGCTCGGCGACGGCGACGGCTCCATCCGGTTCGCGGTCCTGCTGGTCGCGGTCTGCGTGGTCCTCATGGGCGCGTCGATGCTGATCAGAAGCGATCCGGTGCTGCACCGCATGGACGTCGAGGACCGGGTCGCGGCCGAGGCCGACGAGTTGCGCGAGCGGCTCCGCGAGGAGATCGCCGCGGCGGCCCGCGCGACGGGTCACCGGGTGCAGGTGCTCCAGGACGAGATCACCCGCCTGCGCGCGGCGGGCTCCCCGATCACGGGCCTCCCGTCGGCCCTGCCGCCGGCGGCCCGGTCGGCGGGCGCCCGCGCGGTCGTCGGCCACCCCGCCGGCCTGGAGGCCGGGCCCGGCGCCGGTGCCCGCCCGGGTGGGTATCCCGTGCCCGGCGAGGCGCACCCGGCCGGCGCCCGCGTGCCGGTGGCCGCCGCCGCGTCGGTCTCCTCCGGTGCGGTCGTCCGCGTCGCGGCCGTCGCTTCCGTGTCCGCCCCGGTGGGTTCGGCCTCCGTGGGCTCGGCAGCGGTGGGCTCGGCCTCGGTGGGTTCTGCCTCGGTCGGTTCTGCCTCGGTGGGTTCGGCCCGCGTCGGTTCCGCCTCCGTGGTTCCGGCCCGCGCCGGTTCGGCTTCGGTCGGATCCGGCGCCGCTGGATCCGGGTTCGCCAGGGTCGGCTCCGTGGGGGCCGCCGTCGAGACGGACGGCCCGGTTCCGCGTGCGCACGACGCCGCGGCCGTGCCGGCCTCGGGCGGGGCCTACCAGGACGGATACCGCGCGGCCCCGGTCTCCGCGGCGGGCACGGTCTCCCGCGGTGGGTCGATCCCCCAGGTGGATCTGGTCTTCCAGGGCGGCGGCACCCCGGCCGGGCAGGGGCAGGGCGCCGGCTACGAGCTGGGACACTCCGGCTCGGCCTGGGCGGAGCGCGGCGCGGCCTCCGACTACTGGCAGGCCCCCGAATACAGCGGCGACTACGACGCCGCCTCCGACCCGGGAACCGGGCCGGGAACGGCGGTCGAGCAGCGGCCGTCGCGGCGGCACGCGGCACCCGACACCGGCACCGACCTGGCCCGCTTCGGCGTCGGCGACGAGGCCGCCCAATGGGCGACCGGCCAGGACGCGTCGGGCGGGGGACACGCCGCGGACTCCGGCTACGGCCTGTACGGCGGCTACCAGGGGCCCGCAAGCGGCGGCTACGACTACGGCTACTCCGAGCGCGCCGCCGACTGGCAGGGCGCCGGCCACGCCCGGGACGCCACCTACGGCCAGGCGCCCGGCGGCGGCCAGGACTTCGGCTACCACCAGCCGGCCGGTCACGGCCACGCGGCCGGCCATGAGCACGGGGCCGGCTACGACCAGCCGACGGGCTACGACCAGTCGACGGGCTACGACCAGGGAGCCGGCTTCGACCAGGGGACCGGCTTCGACCAGGGGACCGGCTACGAGCCGGCGACCGGCTACGAGCCGGCGACCGGCTACGAGCAGGGAACCGGTTACGAGCAGGCGACCGGCTATGGCCAGGCGACCGGCCCGGCGACAGGCGGAGCGGCCGGCTACGGCCAGGGGATCGGTTACGGCCGGCCGGCGGGCTGGGGCAGCGCCGACCGGTTCGGCCCGGACCCCATGGCCGCCAACACCGGCCGGGCCCCGGGCGAATACGGCCGCTGGTAGGCCGCTACTTGTCGATGTCCCCGACCACGAAGAACATCGATCCCAGGATCGCGATCAGGTCCGGCACCAGGCACCCCGGGATCAGCGTCGCCAGCGCCTGCACGTTGGCGTAGGACGCGGTTCTCAGCTTCAGCCGCCACGGCGTCTTCTCGCCACGGGACACCAGGTAGTAGCCGTTGATGCCGAGCGGGTTCTCCGTCCAGGCGTACGTGTGGCCCTCCGGCGCCTTGACCACCTTCGGCAGGCGCACGTTCACCGGCCCGCTGATCTGGTCGACCCGGTCCAGGCAGGCCTGCGCCAGGTCGAGGGACACGTACACCTGATCCAGCAGCACCTCGAAGCGCGAGTGGCAGTCACCGGCCGTCCGGGTCACCACCGGAACCTCAAGCTGGTCGTACGCCAGGTACGGCTCGTCGCGCCGCAGGTCGATGTCGAGGCCGCTGGCCCGCGCCACCGGTCCGGACGCACCGTACGCCGCCGCCTGTTCGGCGGTCAGCACACCCACGCCGACGGTCCGGGCGAGGAAGATGTCGTTCTTGCGGATCAGCCGGTCGATGTCCGGCATCCGCCGGCGCACCTTGTCGATCGCCTCCCGGGCCCGGCCGGTCCAGCCCGCCGGTACCTCCTCCTTGAGGCCCCCGACGCGATTGAACATGTAGTGGATCCGGCCGCCGGAGACCTCCTCCATGACGGCCTGCAGCGTCTCCCGTTCCCGGAAGGCGTAGAACATCGGCGTGATCGCGCCGATCTCCAGCGGGTACGAGCCGAGGAACATCAGGTGGTTGAGCACCCGGTTCAGCTCGGCGAGGGCCATCCGCAGCCAGGTCGCGCGCTCGGGCACCTCGATGCCCATGAGCCGCTCGACGGCGAGCGCGACGCCGAGCTCGTTGGAGAACGCCGAGAGCCAGTCGTGCCGGTTGGCCAGCACGATGATCTGCCGGTAGTCACGCACCTCGAACAGCTTCTCGGCGCCGCGGTGCATGTAGCCGACGATCGGTTCGCAGGCGATGACCCGCTCGCCGTCGAGGGTGAGCTTGAGCCGGAGCACGCCGTGCGTCGACGGGTGCTGAGGGCCGATGTTGAGCACCATGTCGGCCGTGTCGAGCCCGGACCCGGTGCCGACAGTCATCTCCCGCAGGTCACTCACGACGCCGCCCCGTTCGCTCACTGCGTTCGCTCACGGCAGCATCGTCCCACGAAGCTCGATTCCCACCTCGTGCAGCAGCCACCAGTGCCCGCCCAGCCCGGCGGGGTCGGTGAGTTCGCCGGCGGCGCCGGCCGCGCTCAGGGCCCGCAGATATCCCGCCGGATCCCGGCGCGCGAGATCGAGCGCCGGTCGCCCGCCGTCGACCCCGAGGCCGCGCAGCGCCTCGCGCTGGCCGATGATCCGGTACGCGGTGCCGGCCGCGGCCGCGGCGGAGTCCACGGCAACGTGTGCCGTGATGTCGCACGTGCCGTCGGGCACCGGCTCGACCTGCCGCCCGTTCCGGTAGCCGGTCAGGGTGCCCAGCGGGGGCCGGGCCGTGCGCAGATGCCCGTAGTCGACGGCCAGCGCGCAGCCGAACCGCACCGCACCGACGGCATCGGCCCAGGCGATGTCGCGGGGCCAGCCGATCTCGATCCGGTCGCCGAGCCCGGCGTCCGGCCACCACCGCGCCGCCCAGAAGCGGTCGGCGGCGCCGACGTCCGGCCCGAGCGACTCCAGCCCGGTCCCGCGGTCGACGAGCACCCGGCGGAGCCGCCCCTCGGCGTCGACCTCGGCGACGTCGAGCGGCACGTTGTCCAGCCACTCGGTCGCCAGCAGCACCCCGACGACCCGCTCGGGCACGTCGCGCCGCCAGCCGATCTCCCGCGGCAGCCCGGCGGGCCGCCGGGCGAGCTCGACACCGACGAAGCGGACCCGCTCGGCGAGGCCGCCAGGCGCGGCGGTCGGGTCGGCGGACACCAGGGCGTGCAGGGCGGCGAGCAGTTCGCCGCGGCCCGCGCCCACGTCGACCACGTCCAGGCGTTCCGGGCCGCCCAGCGCCGAGTCCACCCGCCGGATCAGCCGCAGCAGGGCGCTCGCGAACAGCGGTGAGGCGTGCACGCTCGTCCGGAAGTGGTCCGCCGGGCCCTCGGCCGAGCGGGTGAAGAAGCCCTCGGTTCCGTACAGCGCCCCGGCCATCGCGGACCGCCAGCCAACGTTCGTCACGTCCGCCAATCTAGGCGTAAATCGCCGGTGCAGTTGTTCACACGCTCTTGTCACGCGCGTGTTACACGGGCGCATAATTGCGGTCGACCGGTACCCCTTTCGCGAGGACTGGATCTTTAGATGAGCGCTCTGCCGCGCGCCGGAAAGCGTGCGCAACCCCTGGTCGTCGGCGTGGTCGGCGCCGGACGGGTGGGCGCGGTGCTCGGCGCAGCCCTCGAGGACGCCGGACACCGCGTGGTCGCCGTCGCGGCCGTCTCCGCCGCCTCCCGTGAGCGGGCCCGCCGCCTGTTGCCGCGGGCCGCGATCCTTCCCGCGGACGAGGCCGCCCGGGCCGCCGCCGATCTGCTGCTTCTCGCCGTTCCCGACGACCACCTGGCCGCGGTCGTTTCCGGCCTGGCCGCCACCGGATCACTTCGCGACGGCGCGACCGTGGCGCACACCTCGGGCGCGCACGGCCTGGCCGTCCTCGGTGACGTCGACGGCATCGCGCTGCACCCGGCGATGACCTTCACGGGTGCCGACGCCGACCTCGAGCGGCTGCCCGGCATCGCCTGGGGCGTCACCGCGCGGGACCGGGCGTTCGCGTCGCGGCTGGTCACCGACCTCGGAGGCATCCCTGAGTGGATCGCCGAGGACTCCCGGCCGCTGTACCACGCCGCCCTCGCGCACGGCGCGAACCACCTGGTCACGCTCGTCAACGAGGCCGCCGACCTGCTGCGCGCCGCCGGTGTCGAGCACCCGGAGGCCGTCCTGTCGCCGCTGCTGCACGCCGCCCTGGACAACGCCCTGCTGCTCGGTGACGCCGCGCTCACCGGGCCGGTCTCCCGCGGCGACGCCGGGACCGTGCGAGCGCACCTGGACCGCGTCGCGCCGGAGTCCGTGCCGGCCTATCTCGCTCTGGCCCGGCGCACCGCCGACCGGGCCATCGCCGCCGGGCGGCTGCGGCCGCAGGACGCGGCGCTGCTGCTGGACGTTCTTGCTCAGGCGGGCGCGCAGGCGACCGCACCGGCGACCGTAGGGAGCCCGTCATGACCGCGCTTGTACACACCCGCGCCGAACTCGCCGCCGCCCGGGCCGCCGCGACCGGCCGGGTGGCCGTCGTGATGACCATGGGCGCCCTGCACGAGGGCCACCGCCAGCTGATGCGCGAGGCCCGCGAGCGCGGCGACTTCGTGCTCGTCACGATCTTCGTGAACCCGCTGCAGTTCGGCCCGAACGAGGACTTCGACAAGTACCCGCGAACGCTGGCCGCCGACCTCGAGGCCTGCCGGGCCGAGGGGGTCGACCTGGTCTTCGCGCCGGACCGCGATGAGATGTACCCCGGCGGCTCGCCGCTGGTGACCCTGGACGCCGGCCCGATGGGCGAGATCCTCGAGGGGGCGAGCCGCCCCGGGCACTTCTCCGGGATGCTCACGGTGGTCGCCAAGCTGCTGCTGCTCACCCGCGCCGACCTGGCGTTCTTCGGTGAGAAGGACTTCCAGCAGCTGTCCCTGATCCGCCGGATGGTCCGCGATCTGGAGATCGGAGCGGAGATCGTCGGCGTGCCGACCGTCCGGGAGGCCGACGGACTGGCCCTGTCCAGCCGCAACCGTTACCTCTCGGCCGGGCAGCGGCAGGCCGCGCTCGCGCTCTCGCACGCCCTGCGGGAGGGCGCCGCGCAGAGCGACGCGCAGAGCGCGCTGGAGGCGGCCGGCAAGATCCTCGCCGATGAGCCCGGCGTGCAGGTCGACTACCTGGCCCTGACCGACCCCCTGCTGGGCACGCCTCCGCTCGACGGCCCGGCGCGGCTGCTCGTCGCCGCCAAGGTGGGCACGACCCGCCTGATCGACAACGTGCCGCTCCTGCTCGGGAGGGCCGCCTGACGCTCACCCCGCCGGGTTCCGGTACCGCCGGGTGCCGAACCCGCGAGGTCTGACCCGAAGCCGCCTGACCCCCGAGTCGATTGCCATATGATTGACAAATCGGACATCACTGGCGCTGGGGAGGCTCGGGTTAATGCGACACTCGCCTCGGCGGCGGTCATGCAGGCCCTGGCCGATCGCGGCCGTGCTGAGCCTGTTCGCCCTCCTGGCGGCCGGCGGCTGCGGCAACCCCGCCGGCGTCGACGGCGACCTCACCGGCGGCTGGGCGGCGATCGGCGCCCCGACGGGTTTCACGCCCGCGGCGGAAACCTGCCACCTCTCCAACTTCTCGACCTCCGGCGCCCGGGCCGGCTACGAAGTGGTCGGCTGCAAGCTCAAGCACCGCACGGAGACCGTCTACGTCGGCACCTATCCGAGCCCGGCCGCCGACGCCGCGGCTCCGCCCGCGCCGGGTTCGGCGGCCGCCCGGGCGGCCTACAAGACCTGTGACCGCAAGACCACCGAGTACGTCGGCGCGCCCTGGCGCACCGCCCGGCTGTGGGTCGGCGTGACCCAGCCGACCCCGGCGGCCTGGGCGGGCGGCGCTCGCTGGTTTCGCTGCGAGGTGCTGGTGAGCAGCTCGGTCGAGGACGACGGCGGGCTGGTGCAGCGGGTCGGCACGCTGCGGAACGCGCTCGACGAGCCGAAGTCCCCGCTGCTGCTGACCTGCTACACCGCGCTGCTGGACCGGCAGGGCGAGATCGCCTCGATGCCCGGCGTGCCGTGCGAAGCCGCGCACAACGCCGAGTTCGTGGGCATCTGGAACGCGGGCAACCGCGGCTACCCGAAGACGACGAAGGACTGGGACGAGTTCCACGAGGGCTGCCGGGCCGTGATCGCCTCGTACGTCGGTGTGCCCAACGACGCCGACCTGAAGTACCGGGCCGGCGTGATCTCGCTACCCGGTGGCAAGGACGTCTGGGAGCTGGGCGATCGGGACGTGCGCTGCTACCTGTGGGTGGACGGGGCGACGCTCACCTCCTCGCTCAAGGGCAAGGGCCCGAAGGCCGCGCCCGTCCAGTACCAGTAACGCCCGGCACTTCTTGGCGCCCCGGCCGTGATTTCGTCGTACCGGCGGGGTTGACTGAGGCCATGTCGCATCTTGCCGACCTTCCGGTGCTGCCGCGCCGGCTGGCCGCCGCCGAGCCCGGCTGGACCGAGACCACCGACGTGCTGGTGGTCGGCTCCGGCGTCGCGGGCCTCACCGCCGCGCTCTACCTGCGCGAGGCGGGCCTGCACGTCACCGTCGTCACGAAGGTCAACATCGACGACGGGTCGACCCGGTGGGCGCAGGGCGGCATCGCGGCCGTGCTCGACCCCCTCGACACCCCGGAGGCGCACGCCTTCGACACCGAGATCGCGGGTGTCGGCCTGTGCGACCCCGCGGCCGTGCGGGTGCTGGTCGAGGAGGGGCCGGCGCGGATCCGGGAGCTGATGCGGATCGGGGCCGAGTTCGACCGCAACGTCGACGGGTCGCTGATGCTGACCCGCGAGGGCGGCCACCGCGCCGACCGGATCGTGCACGCCGGCGGCGACGCCACCGGCGCCGAGGTGCAGCGCGCCCTGCACGAGGCGGTGCGCCGGGACCCGTGGATCAGGCTGGTCGAGCACGCCCTGGTGCTGGACCTGCTGCGCGCGGCCGACGGCCGGGCCTGCGGCATCACCCTGCACGTCCTGGGCGAGGGCAGCGAGGACGGCGTCGGCGCGATCCTGGCCCGTGCCGTGGTGCTGGCCACGGGCGGGATGGGGCAGATCTTCGCCTCCACCACCAACCCGGCGGTGTCCACCGGCGACGGCGTCGCGCTCGCGCTGCGGGCCGGTGCCAAGGTCAACGACGTGGAGTTCGTCCAGTTCCACCCGACGTCGTTCGTGACGGCGAGCGTGACCTCGGCGCAGCGGCCGCTGATCTCCGAGGCGCTGCGCGGGGAGGGCGCCCACCTGGTCGACGAGGCGGGCAAGCGGTTCATGGTCGGTCAGCACGAGCTCGCCGAGCTGGCCCCGCGCGACATCGTCGCCAAGGGCATCCACCGGGTGCTGCGGGCCACCGGCGCCGACCACGTCTACCTGGACGCGCGGCACCTGGGCAGGGAGTTCCTGGAGCAGCGCTTCCCGACGATCGTGGCGTCCACCCGGGCCGCCGGCGTCGACCCGGCGACCGAGCTGATCCCGGTCGCCCCGGCGGCGCACTACGCCTCCGGCGGCGTCCGCACCGACTTGCACGGCCGCACGTCGATACCCGGCCTCTACGCCTGCGGCGAGGTGGCCTGCACCGGCGTGCACGGCGCGAACAGGCTGGCGAGCAACTCGCTGCTGGAGGGCCTGGTCTTCTCCCGGCGCATCGCCGGCGACATCGCCCGCGGCCTGCCGCCGCAGGCGGACCCGGCGCCGCCCGCCGGCGGTCCGGGCTGGGTGGTCGCCCCGGCGATCCGCGGCGACCTGCAGCGGGCGATGACCCGCGGCGCCGGCGTGCTCCGCTCGGCCGACTCGCTCGCCGTGACCGCCAAGGAGCTGTCCCGCCTCGGCGAGCAGCGCGGGGTCCCGCGCAACGCGGCCTGGGAGGCGACCAACCTGCTGACGGTGGCGAGCGCGCTCGTCGCCTCGGCCTCCGAGCGGCGCGAGACGCGGGGCTGCCACTGGCGCGAGGACTACCCGAACGCGGCGGACGAATGGCGCGGTCACCTGCTCGGAGCGATCGACGCCGGCGGCCACCTGACCCAGACCTTCGAGGAGATGGCATGACCAACGGTGGTGGACCCGTGACCGGCGGCCTGGACCTCGCCGAGGTGGAGCGGATCGTCTACACGGCGCTCGCCGAGGACCTCGGCGACCCGCCCCGCGACGTGACAAGTGCGGCGACGATCGCGGCCGGCCAGGTCGACACGGCCGAGCTGGTCGCCCGCGCCCCCGGCGTGGTGGCCGGCCTGCCGGTCGCGGCCCAGGTCTTCGCGGCGACCTCCGGCGGCACCGCGGAGTTCGACCAGCGGGTCGAGGAGGGCGCCCGGGTGGTCCGCGGCGACGTCCTCGCGGTGGTCACCGGCCAGACCCGGTCGCTGCTCACGGCCGAACGCACGGCGCTCAACCTGCTCTGCCGGATGTCCGGCGTCGCGACGCACACCCGCAGGTGGGCCGACGAGCTGGCGGGCACGAAGGCGACGGTGCTGGACACCCGCAAGACGACGCCGGGCCTGCGCGTCCTGGAGAAGTACGCGGTGCGTGCCGGCGGCGGCACGAACAAGCGCATGGGCCTCTACGACGTCGCCATGATCAAGGACAACCACAAGCTCGCGGCCGGCAGCATCACCGCGGCCTACCGCCTGGTCCGCTCGACGTTCCCGGACGTCGCCGTCCAGGTGGAGGTCACGACGCTGGCCGAGGCCGAGGAGGCGGTTGAGGCGGGCGCCGGCTTCCTGCTCTGCGACAACATGGCGCCGGAGCTGCTGCGCGAGGTGGTGGCGGCGGTCGGCGACCGGGCCGAGCTGGAGGCCACCGGCAACCTGACGCTGGAGACCGCGAAGGCCTACGCGGCGACCGGCGTCGACTACCTCTCGGTCGGCGGCCTGACCCACTCGTCCCCGATCCTCGACATCGCGATGGACCTCCGCGCGCGCTGATCTCCGCGGGGTGAGCCGGGGCCGGGGTGGGCGGCCCACGCGCCGTTACCGCCGGCCCGGTGGCATGGTCGCCGGTGTCGCGGTCGGTGACGCCAACGCCCGTACCTTCGAATGGTTAGGCTCCCCCCGTGCTGCTCTGCATCGACATCGGAAACACGAACACCGTCCTCGCCACCTTCGACGGGGATAAACTCGTCCACAGTTGGCGGATCAAGACGGACGCCCGGTCCACCGCCGACGAGCTCGGCCTGATGTTCCGCGGCCTGCTCGCCGGGGACGCGGTGGAGATCACCGGGGTGGCGGCCTGCTCGACCGTTCCGGCCGCGCTGCGCTCGTTACGGACGATGCTCGGGCGTTACTACGCCGACCTGCCGAACGTCATCGTCGAGCCGGGCGTGAAGACCGGGGTGCAGCTCGCCATCGACAACCCCAAGGAGGTCGGCGCCGACCGCGTCGTCAACACCCTCGCCGCCCACGCGCTCTACGGGGGTCCCTCGATCGTGGTGGACTTCGGCACCACGACGAACTTCGACGTGATCAGCGCCCGTGGCGAGTTCCTCGGCGGTGCCTTCGCGCCCGGCATCGAGATCTCCTTCGACGCGCTCGCCGCCCGCGCCGCCCAGCTGCGCAAGGTCGAGCCGGCCAAGCCGCGCTCGGTGATCGGCAAGAACACCGTCGAGTGCCTCCAGTCCGGCCTCTACTACGGCGTCGCCGGTCAGGTCGACCGGATCGTCGACCTGATGACCGCCGAGCTGGGCGGCGTCCGCTCGGTCATCGCCACCGGCGGGCTCGCCTGGCTGGTCAAGGACGAGTGCCGGACCATCACCGCGCACGAGCCGATGATCACGCTGATCGGGCTGCGGATGGTATATGAGCGGAACGTCTGAGACCGGCTTAGTAGGCTTTCCGGAACCCTGAGATGTCGTCTTCCACAGAGAGTCGTGCCGTGACCGAGCAGAACCCCGCAGCCGTTGACCCCGCCGAGGACCTTCCCGAACAGATGCGGGTCCGCCGGTCGAAGCGGGACCGGCTGCTGGCCGAGGGCGTCGAGCCGTACCCGGTCGGTTTCGAGCGCACCGCGACGCTCGCCGAGCTCCGGACCAGGTACGCGGACCTGGCGACCGACACCGCCTCGGGGGACAAGGTCGGCATCACCGGCCGGGTGATCTTCGTGCGCAACGGCGGAAAGCTCTGTTTCGCGACGCTGCGCGACGGTGACGGCACCGAGCTGCAGGCCATGCTGTCCCTCGACAAGGTCGGCGCCGAGGCCCTCGAGCAGTGGAAGCGCGTCGTCGACCTGGGCGACCTGGTCGGCATCGCCGGCGAGGTGATCACCAGCCGCCGCGGTGAGCTCTCCGTGCTCGCCGACTCCTGGACCATGACGGCCAAGGCCCTGCGCCCGCTTCCGGTGGCGCACCGGCCGCTGGGCGAGGAGACCCGGGTCCGGCAGCGATATGTCGACCTGATCGTCCGCCCGCAGGCCCGTGAGATCGTCCGGGCCCGGGCGACTACGGTACGGAGCCTTCGCGAGTCGCTCTACGGGCGCAATTATCTCGAAGTGGAAACGCCGATGTTGCAGTTGCTGCACGGTGGCGCCACCGCTCGCCCGTTTGTGACGCACAGCAACGCACTCGATATAGATCTCTATCTGCGTATCGCTCCGGAACTCTTTTTGAAGCGCGCCGTCGTCGGCGGCATCGAACGCGTCTTCGAGATCAACCGCAACTTCCGCAATGAGGGCATGGATTCCACGCACTCGCCGGAGTTCGCGATGCTCGAGGCGTACCAGGCGTATGCCGACTACAACGTGATGCAGCAGCAGACGCGCGAGTGGATTCAGGAGGCCGCTGAGGCGATCTCCGGATCACACGTCGTCACCCACTTCGATGGCACCGAGTTGGACCTCGGCGGCGAGTGGCGATCGATCACCGTGTTCGGTTCCCTCTCCGCGGCGCTGGGCGAGGAAGTGACCGTCGGTACCGACCTGGCGCAGCTGCAGCGGTACGCGGAAAAGCATGACCTCTCGGTGGACCCGAAGTGGGGGCCGGGCAAGCTGGCCGAGGAGCTCTTCGAGCACCTCGTCCAGCCGACGCTGCAGGAGCCGACGTTCGTGCGGGACTATCCGGAGGAGACGACCCCGCTGACCCGGGCGCACCGCGAGACGCCGGGGCTGACGGAGAAGTGGGACCTCTACGTCATGGGCTTCGAGCTGGCGACCGCCTACTCCGAGCTGACCGACCCCGTGGTGCAGCGCGAGCGGCTCACGGCACAGTCGCTGCTCGCCGCCGGTGGCGACCCGGAGGCGATGCGGCTCGACGAGGATTTCCTGCGCGCGATGGAGTACGGAATGCCGCCCGCCGGCGGGATGGGAATGGGAATCGACCGGCTACTGATGGCGCTGACCGGCCTGGGCATTCGCGAAACGATCCTGTTCCCGTTGGTGCGCCCGGAGTAGCCGCGGGCACACGATTTGCATCGCGTCCTCGTCAATCGACTACCCGCCATTGACGGATCACGCGGCACGCGCGTTATTGTTCTCGTGATTGCGTGGAGAGAGAACCTGTGTTCGAGAGGATAACGGCGCGTGGCCAAGCAGATCATTCACAAGCTGGTCGATGACCTCGACGGCGGTGACGCCGAGGAGACGGTCAAGTTCGCCCTCGACGGCATTCAGTACGAGATCGACCTGTCCGACAAGAACGCGGCGAAATTGCGGGAAGTCTTCGCGCCGTACGTGGGCGCGGGTTCGAAGGCCGCGCGTGGTGGTGTCGTCGTCGGCGGGCGCGCTGCCCGCGGCCGTGGCGGTGCGACCGCCGACCGGGAGCAGAACAAGGCGATCCGGGAGTGGGCCAAGAAGGCCGGCAAGGACATCTCCGACCGGGGCCGGATCCCGCAGGAGATCGTGGATGAGTTCCACGTGAAGGGACCCGGCCGCTGAGCCGGTACGAGGCGAAGCGGGGCCCGTGGCGCGTCAAGCGCCGCGGGCCCCGCTGCTTTTCACTCGCTCCCCGCCGATTCTGCGTAAGTTATCCACAGGGCGGAAGACGTTGTCCACAGGCTGTGGACGGAGCCGGTCAGGCACTGGATTTCGCTGTGCGCGTACTCCCCAAGGGTGGGGAACAGCCGTTGAGCGTGCGAAGTTGGGGAGAACATCGGCGCAGGACGTCCCGAGAGGGCTCGAGGGCCCAGCAGAGTCTCCCGACGGCGATAGAGTAGGAGAGCACGGGCATCACCGATACCCGTGCGCTGGCCCCGCCAGTTCATTGGCGCACGGCACGTGAGGAGCACGAGGGCATGTTCGAGCGGTTCACCGACCGAGCGCGACGGGTTGTCGTCCTGGCCCAAGAAGAGGCCCGGATGCTCAACCACAACTACATCGGGACAGAGCACATCCTGCTCGGCCTGATCCACGAGGGCGAAGGCGTTGCCGCGAAGGCTCTCGAGAGCCTCGGCATCTCCCTCGAGGGGGTCCGGCAGCAGGTCGAAGAGATCATCGGCCAGGGCCAGCAGGCGCCGAGCGGGCACATCCCGTTCACGCCGCGGGCCAAGAAGGTGCTGGAGCTCTCGCTTCGCGAGGCCCTGCAGCTCGGCCACAACTACATCGGCACGGAGCACATCCTGCTCGGGCTGATCCGGGAGGGCGAGGGCGTAGCCGCCCAGGTGCTGGTCAAGCTCGGTGCCGACCTCAACCGGGTCCGCCAGCAGGTCATCCAGCTGCTCTCCGGCTACCAGGGCAAGGAGCCGGCCGCCGCCGGCGCCGCCGCGGGCGAGGCAGCCCCGTCGACCAGCCTGGTGCTCGACCAGTTCGGACGCAACCTGACCCAGGCCGCCCGCGAGGGCAAGCTCGACCCGGTCATCGGCCGGGAGAAGGAAATCGAGCGGGTCATGCAGGTGCTCTCCCGCCGCACCAAGAACAACCCGGTGCTGATCGGCGAGCCCGGCGTCGGCAAGACGGCCGTCGTCGAGGGGCTCTCGCAGTCCATCGTCAAGGGCGAGGTGCCCGAGACGCTCAAGGACAAGCAGCTCTACACGCTCGACCTCGGCGCGCTGGTCGCCGGTTCCCGCTACCGCGGTGACTTCGAGGAGCGCCTCAAGAAGGTGCTCAAGGAGATCCGCACACGCGGCGACATCATCCTGTTCATCGACGAGATCCACACCCTGGTGGGTGCGGGTGCCGCCGAGGGTGCCATCGACGCCGCCTCGATCCTCAAGCCCATGCTCGCGCGTGGTGAGCTGCAGACCATCGGTGCGACCACCCTGGACGAGTACCGCAAGCACCTCGAGAAGGACGCCGCGCTCGAGCGCCGCTTCCAGCCCATCCAGGTGGGTGAGCCGTCGCTGGCGCACACCATCGAGATCCTCAAGGGTCTCCGCGACCGCTACGAGGCGCACCACCGGATCAGCATCACCGACGCCGCCCTGGTGGCCGCGGCGACGCTGGCCGACCGCTACATCTCGGACCGCTTCCTGCCGGACAAGGCGATCGACCTGATCGACGAGGCCGGAGCCCGGATGCGCATCCGCCGGATGACCGCGCCGCCGGACCTGCGCGACTTCGACGAGCGCATCGCCCAGGTCCGCCGCGACAAGGAGTCCGCGATCGACGCGCAGGACTTCGAGCGGGCCGCGCAGCTGCGTGACAAGGAGAAGCAGCTCCTCGGGCAGAAGGCGCAGCGGGAGAAGGAGTGGAAGGCCGGCGACCTGGACGTGGTGTCCGAGGTCGACGACGAGCAGATCGCCGAGGTCCTGGGCAACTGGACCGGCATCCCGGTCTACAAGCTGACCGAGGAGGAGACCTCCCGGCTGCTGCGCATGGAGGACGAGCTCCACAAGCGGGTCATCGGCCAGGAGGACGCGGTCAAGGCGGTCTCGAAGGCGATCCGGCGTACCCGCGCCGGCCTGAAGGACCCGAAGCGCCCCTCGGGCTCGTTCATCTTCGCCGGCCCGTCCGGCGTCGGTAAGACCGAGCTCTCCAAGGCGCTCGCGGAGTTCCTCTTCGGCTCCGAGGACGCGCTGATCCAGCTCGACATGTCCGAGTTCCACGACCGCTACACGGTGTCCCGGCTCGTCGGTGCCCCTCCCGGCTACGTGGGCTACGACGAGGGCGGCCAGCTGACCGAGAAGGTCCGCCGCAAGCCGTTCTCGGTGGTCCTCTTCGACGAGATCGAGAAGGCGCACCCGGACGTGTTCAACACGCTCCTGCAGATCCTGGAGGACGGCCGCCTCACCGACGGTCAGGGCCGCATCGTGGACTTCAAGAACACGGTGATCATCCTGACCACCAACCTCGGCACGCGCGACGTGGCCAAGGCGGTGTCGCTGGGCTTCCAGGCGTCCGAGGACGTGGAGAGCAACTACGACCGGATGAAGGTCAAGGTCAACGACGAGCTGAAGCAGCACTTCCGCCCGGAGTTCCTGAACCGCATCGACGACACGATCGTCTTCCACCAGCTGCGCCAGGACGAGATCCTGCACATCGTGGACATCTTCACCGCCCGGATCGAGACCCAGCTCAAGAACAAGGACATGGGCCTCGAGCTGACCGACAACGCGAAGAAGTACCTGGCGAAGAAGGGCTTCGACCCGGTCCTCGGCGCCCGGCCGCTGCGCCGGACGATCCAGCGCGACCTGGAGGACACCCTCTCCGAGCAGATCCTCTTCAACGAGCTGCGCCCCGGCCAGATCGTGGTGGTGGACTGCGAGGGCGACCCGGAGAACATCGAGCAGTCCAAGCTGACCTTCACGGGAGCCGACCGTGGCTCCGTGGTCCCCGACGCGGTGCCCGCCGACCTCGGCGCGGCCTCCGCGGAGGAGTAGAGAGCACCGACTGAGAAACGGCCCGGCGCCTCGGCGCCGGGCCGTTTCGCGCGTAAACGGCTGGCTCCGGCATGCCGTACTGCCTGATCATTTCCGCATGGAAGTGCCACGGCGCCAGGTCCGAGCCGCCTACACCGAAGAGACGATCACCGTTTACCAGGCCTACCGTGCGGACATCGCGGAGCCGGCGGTCCGCGCGGGACGCTTCGTGCCGCCGTTCAAGCGCGAGCGGATGACGTGGATCAAGCCGTCGTTCCTGTGGATGATGTACCGCTGCGGCTGGGGCGCGAAGCCGGGCCAGGAGCGGGTGCTCGCCGTGGAGATCACCCGCGCCGGATTCGAGTGGGCGCTGGCCCACGCGTGCCTCAGCTCCTACGAGCACGGCGGCGCGGAGAACCGCGCCGAGTGGTCGCGGCGGCTGCGGCGCAGCCCGGTCCGGGTGCAGTGGGACCCGGAACGGTCGATCCAGCTGGGGGCGCTGCCCCATCGGTCGCTGCAGCTCGGCCTCGGCGGCGAGGCGGCAGGCCGCTACGTGGACGAGTGGACGGTGGCGATCAGCGACGTCACCGAACTCGCACACCGGGTTCGGTCCACCCGGGACCCGGCGCTGGTGCCCCCGGAGCGGCCCTACCCGCTCCCGCCGGACCTGGCGGCGACGATCGCCGCGTCGACCACGGCGCCCGCCCGGTAGCGCGGCGGACCGAAAGGTGGCGTCGGCGACCCGGGTCGACGATCAGGTCAGTGGCGGGAAGCGGGGCGGGTGGTCGCCGGCCAGCACGAAGCGGTCCGCGTCCGAGTCGAGCGGTTCGACCAGGCCGTCCGCGACCAGCCCGGCCAGGGCGCGCGCCCGCTGCACCTCGTCGACCCAGACCGCGTCCAGCCGCTGCCGCGGCACCGGACCGGTGGCGTGCCGCAGGACCTCCAGCAGCAGGCCCCGAACCTGACGGTCGGTGCCGGCGTACTTCTGCGGCTTGCGGGTCGGGCCCACGGGAGCGGGCGCCCCGCTCCGGCGCCACGCGCACACTGCCTCCAGCGGGCAGTCCACGCAGCGCGGGGAGCGGGCCGTGCAGACGATCGCACCCAGCTCCATGAACGCGATGCTCGCCCGGGCCGCCCGCGCCGGCTCGAGCGGCAGCAGCTCGGCCATCGCCGCCAGGTCCGCCGTCGTCGTCGCCGGTCCCGCGTCCGGGTCACCCGCGACCGCCCGCGACACGACCCGGCGCACGTTGGTGTCCACGACCGGGTGACGTTGCCCGTACGCGAAGGTCGCCACCGCCCGGGCCGTGTAGGTGCCGACACCGGGCAGCGCGAGCAGCTGATCGAGATCGTCCGGCACCCGCCCGCCGTGCCGCTCCATGACGGCCACCGCACACGCGTGCAGCCGCATCGCCCGGCGCGGGTACCCCAGCCGGCCCCACATTCGGATCGCCTCGGACGGGGGATCCTCGGCCAGCGCGGCGGGGTCCGGCCAGCGCAGCATCCAGGCGTGCCAGGCCGGCGTCACCCGCACGACCGGCGTCTGCTGGAGCATCACCTCGCTGACCAGCACGGCCCAGGCGCTGGTACCGGGGACCCGCCAGGGCAGGTCGCGGGCATTTTTGTCGTACCACTGGATGACCGAGTCGGCGAGCGTCATAGCCCGCCCAGCTTAAGATGCCGGGGTGAACGAGCTTGCCATCACCGTCATCGGTACCGACCGGACGGGCATCATCGCGGACGTCTCCGAGGCGCTCGCCGGCGTCGGGGCGAACCTGTCCGACTCCACGATGACCCGGCTGCGTGGCCATTTCGCCATGACCCTGATCTGCACCGGAGCCGCCGCCGGCGACGTCGAGAAGGCCCTGGCGCCGCTCAGTGACCTGATCTCCACCGTCCGGGTGGTCGAGCAGGAGGCGGACGCGGAGGTCGCCGGCGAGCCGTACCTGGTCAGCGTGCACGGCGCCGACCGCCTCGGGATCGTCGCCGCCGTCACCCGGGTCGTCGCCGCGGCCGGTGGGAACATCACCGACCTCACCACCCGGCTGACCGGCCCGCTCTACGTGCTGATCGCCGAGGTCGACGTGCCGCGCGGAGTCGCCGGCGACCTCGCGGCCCGCCTCGCCGAGGCGGCGGACGAGCTGGGCGTCGAGGTGACGCTGCGCCGCGCCGAGTCGGACCTCTTATGAGCGACGTCCTGGCCGACTGGAAGCCCGACCTGCTCGGCGTCGACGGCAAGGTGCTGCCCGTGGTGACCGCCCCGGCGGGCGTGCTGAGCGGCGCCGGTGCCGAGGTCGACCCGCAGGATCCCGAGGTCGTGCAGCTCGCCGCGGATCTGGTCGCCACCATGCGGGTCTCGCCCGGCTGTGTCGGCCTCGCTGCGCCGCAGGTCGGCGTCGGCGTGCAGGTCTTCGCCGTCGACGTGACGCAGCACCCGAAGACGGCGACCTCGCACGGCACGTTCGTGCTGTGCAACGCCCGGGTCGTTGAGGCGAGCCGCTGGCGGCTGGGCCGGGAGGGCTGCATGTCCGTGCCGGACCTGACCGGCGACGTGAAACGCGCCGGCCGCGTCGTGGTCGAGGCCGTCCTGCCGGGTACGGGTGAAGCGGTCGTGCTGACCACCGACGCGTTCGAGGCGCGGGCCCTGCAGCACGAGATCGATCACTGTGCCGGAAAACTCTTCCTCGATCGGGTCGCCGGCGCGCACGCCGTGTACCAGCGCAAGGTCTATCTCTAACGATCTGTCGGCGAGTCGGTGTCGCGGAACCGGCGCGTCGCGGCGCCGCGACGGGCACCTGGGCGTACGGTGCAACCCATCATGCGTGCGACGGTTGGTCCCCTTCCTGCCGCCGTGTACTGGCGGCGTCGTGCTGTGGTGCTCGGTGCACTGCTGCTCGGTGTCATCGTGCTGTTCGTTTCCTGCTCCGGCGGGGACGAGGACGACAGGCGCGGCACGGGCGCGACGTCATCGAAGGCGCCGGCCCCGGCTCCCGCGGCATCGACGCCGGACGAGGAGCCTTCCTTCACCGACCCGGGCCCCGGCGCGGGCAACCCGTCCCTGCCGGACCCGGGCGAACTGACCGGCACCGGCGTGGGCACCGCCCCATCGGCGGGCACCGGCACCGGTGTCGGCGGCGACACGAACGTCAACGCGCCCGCGGGCGGCACCTGCACCGATGAGGAGATGTCGGTGACCCCGGTGCCGGAGGCGACGACCGTGCGCCGCGGCGTGCCGCTGGCCCTCCGACTGAAGATCAAGAACATCTCGGACCGTACGTGTTCCCGGGACGTCGGCGCCGACCTGCAGGAGCTCTACATCGAGCAGGGCACGAAGAAGCTGTGGTCGTCGGACGCCTGCAGCACCGTCAAGGGCTCCGAGGTCCGTCCGTTCCCGCCGAACAACGAACGCGTCTACAACGTGACCTGGAACGGCCGGCAGTCGAACAGGTGCTCGGCCGGCCTGGCCGCCGGCACCGCGCCGGCCGCGGGCCTGTACGAGGTGCGCGGCCGCCTGGGCGCGAAGGTCAGCGCCCCGGTCGCGCTCGACATCACCGCCTGACGCGACCCGGCGCGGATCCCGGCGCCAGGCCATGAGGCCCGTGGTGCGGGGGCCGGTCGCCGGTCCACCCGGCGAAGAGCCGCACCGCCGTGTCCGCGGAGCGCCACCACTGGTCGAAGGGCCGGACGCCTCGGCGGCGAGGCCCAACCCGTCGAGGTCGAGCGGGTGCAACCGGGCTTCCGGGTATCGGCGGGTGAGGTCAGACGTAGCGTTCGAGGATCGAGGCCTCGGCGAGGCGGGACAGGCCCTCGCGGACGCCGCGGGCCCGGGCATCCCCGACTCCCTCGACCGCCTGTAGGTCCTCCACCGTCGCGCCGAGCAGGCGCTGCAGACTGCCGAAGTGGTCGACCAGCCGCTCGACTATCTGCGCCGGGAGCCGGGGCACCTTGGCCAGCAGCCGGAAGCCGCGCGGGCTGACGGCGGCGTCGAGCGCGTCGGAGGCGCCCGCGTAGCCGATCGCCTTGGCCACCGCGACCAGGTCGATCATCTCGGTGGCGGTCAGCAGGTCGAGCTCGACCAGCGCCTCGTCCAGCGTGCGGGCCTTGCGGCCGGTCGGCAGGTAGTCGCGGATGACCAGGGTGCGGTCGGAGTCGACGCCGGCCATCAGCTCGTCCAGCTGCAGGGCGAGCAGCCGGCCGTCGGTGCCGAGCTCGACCACGTAGCCGGAGATCTCGTCGGCGATCCGGCGCACCATCTCGAGGCGCTGCACGACCGCGACCGCGTCGCGGACCGTCACCAGGTCCTCGATCTCCAGCGCCGACAGCGTGCCCGAGACCTCGTCCAGGCGCAGCTTGTAGCGCTCGAGGGTGGCCAGGGCCTGGTTGGCGCGGGACAGGATGGCCGCCGAGTCGTCCAGGACGTGGCGCTGGCCGTTCACGTAGAGGCCGATGATGTGCATCGACTGGCTGACCGAGATCACCGGGAAGCCGGACTGCTTGGCGACGCGCTCGGCCGTGCGGTGCCGGGTGCCCGACTCCTCGGAGTGGATGCCGGGGTCGGGCATCAGGTGCACGGCTGCGCGGACGATGCGGGTGCCGTCGCTGGAGAGCACGACCGCGCCGTCCATCTTGCACAGCTCACGCAGGCGGGTCGCGGAGAACTCGACGTCGAGCGCGAACCCGCCGGTGCAGAGCGTCTCCACCTCCGCGTCGTAGCCGAGCACGATCAGCGCGCCGGTGCGGCCGCGGAGGATGCGTTCGAGGCCGTCGCGCAGCGCGGTGCCCGGCGCCATCAGCGCGAGGTTGGCGCGCAACGGATCGCCGCTGACTCCGCCGCCGGTGAGTCCCGGCGTCGTGGAGGTCATCGGACGGGCTGCCGAACCGTTGATGCCGGCAGCATTGCCGGCATAGCGGTGGGATGAGGCCTCGCGGTCGAGCGGCACCTGTACATTCTACGGACTGCCATCCAGGTCAACGAGTCGCGGTTCGGTCGATGCTCCATAGCGTTATCTGCCGTCACTCGATGTAACCGGAAGGCGAGACTCATTCGGCTGACGCCCGGGCCGCCCACTGCACCGCGGTCTGCAGGTCGCCGACCTCGACGACGCGCATGCCCTTGGGCGGGCTGTCCGCCTCGCCGGGTCCGCAGCCGGGCGGGACGAGCGCGAAGCGGAACCCGAGCCGGGCCGCCTCTGCCAGCCGCCGGCCCACCGCGCCGATCCGGCGCACCTCCCCGGTCAGCCCGACCTCGCCGATCGCCACCAGGTGCGGCGCCATCGCCAGGTTGAGGGCGCCGGACGCGACCGCGAGCGCCATCGCGAGGTCGGCCGACGGCTCGGTGACCCGGATGCCGCCGACGGTGGCCGCGAAGACCTCCCGGTCGTGCAGCTTGATCTTCTCCATCCGGCGTTGCAGCACCGCCAGCACCATGGCCAGCCGGGCGCTGTCGAGGCCCGACACCGTCCGCCGGGGTGAGCCCTGCACCTGGGCGCCGATCAGGGCCTGCACCTCGGTCACCATCGCCCGCCGGCCCTCCATCGCCACCGTGACGCAGGTGCCGGGCACCGGCTCGTTGTAGCGGGTCAGGAACAGCCCGGACGGATCGGCGAGGCTGACGATGCCGCTCTCGTGCATCTCGAAGCACCCGACCTCGTCGGCCGGGCCGTAGCGGTTCTTCACGCCGCGCACCAGGCGCAGCGACGAGTGCTTGTCGCCCTCGAAGTGCAGCACCACGTCGACCAGGTGCTCGAGGACCCGGGGTCCGGCGACCGAACCGTCCTTGGTGACGTGCCCTACCAGGACGGTGGCGACGCCGCGCTCCTTGGCGATGCTGACCAGCGCGGCGGTCACCGCGCGGACCTGGGTCACGCCGCCGGGCACTCCCTCGGTGCCGGGCGCGGAGATGGTCTGCACCGAGTCGATGATGAGCAGGCCGGGCTTGACCGCGTCGAGGTGGCCGAGCACCGCGCCGAGGTCGCTCTCGGAGGCGAGGTAGAGGTTGTCGTGCAGGGCGCCGAGCCGCTCGGCGCGCAGCCGGACCTGGCTGACCGACTCCTCGCCGCTGACGACGAGCGACGGCGTGCTCGTGCCGGCCGCCCACTGCTGTGCGACGTCGAGCAGCAGGGTCGACTTGCCGACGCCCGGCTCGCCCGCCAGCAGCACCACGGCACCCGGCACCAGCCCGCCGCCGAGGACCCGGTCGAGCTCGCTGACGCCGCTGGGCACCGCCTTGGCGGGGGCGGCACTGATCGTCGCGATGGGACGGGCGGGCTCGGACGGCAGCCGGGAACTGACCACGCGGCCGGCGACGACCGGACCGGTCAGCGTGGACTCGATGATCGAGCCCCACTCGTTGCACTCCGGGCAGCGGCCGAGCCACTTGGGTGGCTGGTGGCCGCACGCGTCGCACTGATAGGCAGGTCGCGGCTCAGAGCGGGCGCGGGACGGGGTGCGGGAAGTCGTCACGCAGTCACGCTAGCCCGGTGGTACGACAAACCGGGGACTACTCCTCGGAGTTCTCGTGCGTCCCCTCGCCCGGGGCGCGTGAGGCCGGGACGAGCGGGGTGCCGACCGGTGCCTGAACCACGAGCTCGTCCGCGCGGTTGCTGAACGAGAAGACCAGGTTCAGCGCCTGACCCGAGCTCAGCTTGCCGGTGAGGCCGATGGCCTGCAGCTGCACGACGTCACCCGGCAGGAAGGTCACCGAGCTCAGCGGCGCGATCTCGATCTTCGCCGGCCGGAAGACCGGGCCGGCGGGCCGTGGCGCGGCGGACGGCGACTGGCCGGCGCTGGGCTCCTGCCCGGGGACCTCGGCGCCCGGCGAACCGCTGGCGGACGGTTCCGGCGCGGACGCCGAGGGCTTCGCGGACGCGGCGACCCCGCCGGTCAGGCCGACGGAGCGCGCGGAGACGGTCTCGGCTCCCTCCGCGGCCTCGGCGTCGGTGGCGGCGGGCCGGCTGGTCACGGTCACCGTGATCGCCTGCCTGGTCTGGTTGAAGAGGGCCAGCTCCAGCGGTGCGTTCTCGCCGGCCTTGTAGCCCGTCGTGCCGGGGTACTGCACCGCGAGGTTGCGGATGAAGATGCTGCCGTCGGAGTTGGCCGCGTTGACACCCATGTTCGAGGGCTTCTTGTTCGCGGTCTCGGCAACCTGGCCGGCACTGCAGCCGGCGAGCGCGACGGCGGCCACCGCGGCGACACCCGTGGCGAGGGCGGCGCGGCGGGATCCCAGCGAGCGCATCACAGTCCTCCAAGAAACGCGGCTTCTCCAGATAAAGGCTCGCGATCAGCCTAGAGGGCGTAGATCCGGCGCGTACGCCGACCCGTCCATTCACAGCACCCGGCCGCTGAAGACGAGCAGGACCACGTCGAGCAGGGCCACGACGATGACCGACCGGAACATCGCCACCTGCCGCGAACCCCGGCGCTGCGTACGCCGGCCCGCGTACCAGCCGAGGGGGAGGACCACGACGGCGGCCGCGGCGGCCGCGACGCCCGCCCACGACGGCGGCCCGGGTGGCCCGAGGACCAGGGTGAGGGTCGCCGCCAGCAGCAGGCACCCGGCCGCGACCTGCGACCCGGTCGCGCCGATGCGGTGCGGCAGGCCGACGACGCCGGTCGCGGCGTCGTCGTCGAGGTCCGGCAGCACGTTGGCGAAGTGCGCACCGCCGCCGAGCAGCGCGCCCGCCGCGACCAGCCAGGCAGGCGGCCAGGGGTGGCCGGGCAGCGCGATCACCACGAACGCGGGCATCAGGCCGAACGCCACCAGGTAGGGCAGCACCGACAGCGGGGTCGACTTCAACGGCCAGTCGTAGAGCAGCGCGAACACGCCGACCAGGGTGATGCAGACCGTGGCGGCCGGGCCGAACGGCAGACCCAGCAGGGGAACGGCGACCGACGCGGCCAGGCCCGCGATTCCGACGGTACGGCGGGAGACGGCGCCCGAGGCCACCGGCTTGTCGGCGCGCCCGGCCAGCCGGTCCCGGTCGGCGTCCAGCCAGTCGTTGACCCAGCCGACGGAGAGCTGGGTCGCGCCGATCGCGGCGGTGACGCCCAGCACGCTCCAGCCCCGGTGCCCGACGCCGACGGCGAGCAGGGTCATGGCAAGCGTGACGGCTCCGCCCGGTTCGGGGTGTGAGGCCTTGAGCAGAGCGACCGATCCGGACATGAAAGCAGTGTGGTGGTTGTTACCCGCGCATGCCACGCTCGATCCCATGCGTCTGTTGCCCCGCAACGATCCCCGTCAGTACGACGACCTGGCGGGTGAATGGTGGCGGCCCGGCGGCACCTTCGAACTCCTGCACTGGCTGGCCGCGGCCCGCGGCGCACTGGTGCCGCCGGCCGGGCGACCCGGCGAGGTGCTGGTCGACGCGGGCTGCGGCGGCGGCCTGCTGGCCCCGCACGTGCAGCGCCTCGGCTACCGGCACGTGGGCGTGGATCTGCGCCGCTCGGGGCTGGAGCAGTCGGCGGACCGCGGGGTGACCCCGGTGACCGGCGACGTGACGGCCCTGCCGCTGGCGGACGGCGCGGCCGACGTGGTGGTCGCCGGCGAGGTCCTCGAGCACGTCAGCGACCTGCCGGTCGCGGTGGCCGAGCTGTGCCGGGTGTTACGTCCGGGCGGGCTGCTGGTGCTGGACACGGTGAACGACACCCGGGTGAGCCGGTTCGTGACGGTGACCCTCGGTGAGCGGCTCGGCGTGGCCCCGATCGGCATCCACGATCCCGACCTGTTCGTCGACCCGGGTGAGCTGACCGCCGAGTGCGCGAAGCACGGCGTCCGGCTGCGGGTCCGCGGGCTGCGCCCGAGCGCCGTCGGGCTGCTCCGGTGGCTGTTCCTGCCGAACGGCACCTGGCCCCGGCCGCTGGGCCGGATGATCCCGTCCCGGTCCACCGCGGTGGTCTACCAGGGAATTGGCCGCAAACAGGGTGAGGAGCGGGAGTGACCGCGGAGGAGGCACGACGGCTCGCGCCCAGGTTCGCGGCGCGGGCGGCCGATCATGACCGGGACGGCTCGTTCCCGGCGGACGACTTCGCCGACCTGCGCCGCTCCGGCCTGTTCGGACTGATGGTCCCGGAGCGCCTCGGCGGGGCCGGCGCGGGCTTCGCGGACTACGCGTCGATCGCGTACGAGCTGGCCCGCGGCAACGGCGCGACCGCCCTGATCTTCAACATGCACGCCTCGGTCACCGGCGCGCTCAGCGGCGTCACCGATGAACTGGCCGACGCGCTGGGCCTGCCGGGCGAGGCGCTCGAGGCCCGCGACGGCTATCTGCGGGCGGCGGCCGAGGGCAGCTGGTACGCGGTGGCGATGAGCGAGCGCGGCGCCGGCTCCCGACTGACGCAGCTGACCACCACGTACGAGCCGACGGACGAGGGCTTCCACATCAAGGGCGCCAAGACGTTCTGCTCGGGCTCGGGCCACGCGGACGCCTACCTGGTGGCGGCCCGCAGCGCGGCCGACCCGGCGCAGGTGTCGCAGTTCCTGGTACCCGCGGGCGACGGGCTGACGGTCGAGCCGACCTGGGACGCGCTGGGCATGCGCGCGACCGGTTCGCACGACGTGCACGTCGATGTCACCGTGCCGCGGACGGCGCTGCTCGGCGGGGTCGAGGGGCTGGCGGTGGTGATCGCCCAGCTCGCTCCGCAGTGGATGGTGGCCAGCTACGCGGCCGTCTACGTCGGCGTGGCCCGGGCGGCGGTCGACGCGGCCGTCGAGCATGTCAACGCGCGCAACCTGGGGCATCTCCCGGCCGTGCGCGCCCGCATCGGCCGGGCGGACGCGGCGGTCGCGGCGGCTCACCTGACGGTCATGGAGGCGGCCCGGCGCGTCGACGAGAATCCCGGCGACACCGTGACGAACCGCTGGGTGTGGCGGGCCAAGCTGGTCGCCGGCACCACCGCGGCCGAGGTGGCCGCATCGATGCTCGAGGCCGCCGGCACCTCGGCGATGCGGCGCGGGCATCCGCTGGAACGCCTCTACCGCGACGCCCGGGCCGGCTCGCTGCAGCCCGCGACGTCGGACGTGTGCGCGGACTGGCTCGGCGTCGAGGCGCTCGGAGGTGATCCGGACTCGCAAGGATCGGCCCCGCGGTGGTGATCCGCGGCGTGGGTAGGGACCAGTTCGGCGGGTCGGTACCGGGGAGGCACAAGTGAAGAGAATCGGTCGGGCAATCATCGCGGGGGTAGGCACGGCACGGCCGCCGTCGGCGGCGCAGAGCGAGTTGTGGGAGAGCTTCTTCTCCGGGCATTACGCGGGCGGCCGCCGGGGCCTGGCCGAGCGGATCTTCGCCAACTCCGGCGTGCGCACCCGGCAGGCCGCGGTCAGCCCGCTGCTGGAGGACATCTCCGGCTGGTCGACCGAGCGCCGGATGCGCCGCTACCAGGTGGAGGCCATGCCGCTGGCCAAGGAGGCGGTCGGCCGTGCGCTCACCGAGGCCGGGATCGCCGCCGACGAGCTGGGTCTGCTCGTGGTCTGCTCCTGCACCGGCTACGCGACGCCGGGCATCGACATCCTGCTGGCCCGCGACCTGGGCATGGCGGCGTCGCTGCAGCGCCTCTTCGTCGGGCACATGGGCTGCTACGCGGCGCTGCCCGGGCTGGGCACGGCGGCCGACTTCGTCGCCGCCCGCGGGCGGCCGGCGCTGCTGCTCTGCGCCGAGCTGACCAGCCTGCACATCCAGCCGAGCGATCCGCGGGCGGACATTCAACAGATCGTCTCGCACGCGCTCTTCTCGGACGCCGCGGCCGCCGTCGTGCTCACCCCGGAAGCGACCCCCGGCGGGTACGCCGTGAGCGACGTCACCGCCCTCACCGACACCACGACGGCCGGGCACATGACCTGGGACGTCACGGATCTCGGCTTCCGCATGGGCCTCTCGGCGCAGGTGCCGAACGTGCTGTCGGCGCACGTCCGGGTCATGGTCGACGATTTGCTCGCCCGCAACGGCCTGACGATCGGCGACGTCGACGGCTGGGCGGTGCACCCCGGCGGCCCGAAGATCCTCGACGTGGTGCAGGAGCGGCTCGGGCTGGCGGGCGAGGCGATGGCCGCCTCCCGCGAGGTGCTGGCCGCGTACGGGAACTGCTCGTCGCCGACCGTGCTGCTGGTGCTGGACGAGCTCCGGCGTCGTCCGGTGCCGCCCCGGCGCGTGGTGCTGCTGGCGTTCGGGCCCGGGCTGACGCTTTATGGCGTCCTGTTGGAGACGCCCTAGGGTGGTGGCGTGACGGGGAACCGGGCCAGGAGCGTGACCCTGTACGGGCTGGCCGCGGTCCTGCTGCTCGCCGGGGTCGGGTGGTTCGTCCGGGCCGCGCCCGAGACGGGTGAGGACCCGGCGGTCACGGCGGGCCGCCAAACCGTGGAGCGGCTGCTGCCCGACCTGACCCTGCAGTCGGAGGCGGAGACCATGGTGCTGGCCGCCGGTGTGCGCACCGAGCGCAGCACGTCGGTCAGCGGCGGCTCGTACGCGCTGGCGATGCTCTGCATCGGCGACGGCCAGGTCCGGGTCCGGCTCAGCACGCAGGGCGAGGACTCGGGCCGGGCGGTGCCGTGCGACCAGGGCGAGCCGGTGCCCGTCGAACTGACGGTTGGGCTGGCGGACGAGTTCTTCATGGCGGTGTCGGCCGAGACGGACGGGCCGGCGGTCTTCCGCTGGCGGGTCGTCCGCACCCGCGGCTACTGACGGCCGCCGGACCGTGGCTCGTCGTGCCGCGGCCGTCACACAGCGTCAGAGGCGGGCCAGGTCGGGCCGGAGGTCCTCGATCGAGACCGTCCGGGGCACCTTGCGGACGATCTCTCCGCCGCGGTTGACCAGCAGCGCCGCCGCGGTGCCGTCGGGCGGGCCCAGTTCGAACCCGGCCCGGAGTTCGCCGGTCGGGTCGCGGAGCGCGCGGACCGGCGTGCCCGGCGCCTGCGGGGTGGCCCCGGTGGGCGGTGCGCCGCCGGTCTGTCCCGACGCGGCGCCGGAGACGACCGTCACAACGGCGATTTCGGGCCTGACCGCCGCGGCGGTGTCGGCGACCAGCCGGTCGCACTCGCAACCGTCGGTGAGCAGGACCACGGCCGGCAACTGCCCCCGGAGCGGGACGGTGCGCCCGTCGGTGCCGATCAGCTCGAGCGCGGGCAGCGTATCGCCGCGGTCGTCGGTCGTGGTGGCGGTGCGCTGCGTCGCGGGTGAGCGGGCCGGCCCGGGCCAGGCGGAGGCGAAGAGGCTGGCCACCGTCACCAGCACCGCCATCGAGATGATCAGGACCGGGGCGCGGAGGCTGGCGGCGCCGGCGCGGCGCAGGGTTCGCATGCCCGGGCGGTCGGCGAAGCGCTGCCAGCGGGTCCGCCCCTGTGACCGGCGCAGCTCGTCGCGGACGGCGGTGACCTCGTCGGACAGCTCCGAGAGGTCGTCCGGGATGACGATGACGCCCCACTCCTCGGGGAGGTCCGGCAGGCCGTCAGGGGAACCGCCGTCGGGCGGCCAGTTGCCGCCGTTGTCGCTCAAACTGCCCACGATTCACCCTCCCCCCTGCCGACGAGTCTCGCGTGGCCGGGGACCTTCGTCCAGCCTCCCCCACCCGAGGGGCCGACCGCCAGTAGTGGGCGCTCCCGGTCCCAAGCGATAAGCTTGACCTCGCAAAGGCTTCAGGTCCGGAATTTCCGACTCGCTGGTTCGAGTCGTTACGGTGCAGTCACCCTCGGTGACCGAGGCAGGTCTTTGCTCGCATGTCAAGCGGTAGAAAGACGGCTCACAGGCCCTCTGAGCTGCACTAACAGTCACGGCCGGGGTGGGACATCGCTGCCTGAGCGTGTTACCCTAGACACAGCGAAAGGGGTTTCGAACCTATGGTTTTCAGTGTCGGCGAGACCGTTGTTTACCCCCACCACGGGGCCGCACTCATCGAGGCAATCGAGACTAGAACTATCAAGGGCGTGGAGAAGCTTTACCTCGTCCTGCGGGTCGCCCAAGGCGACCTGACGGTCCGTGTGCCCGCTGAGAACGCCGAGATCGTCGGCGTGCGTGAAGTGGTCGGCGAGGAAGGCCTGGGCAAGGTCTTCGACGTCCTCCGCGCGCCGCACACCGAGGAGCCGACCAACTGGTCGCGGCGTTACAAGGCCAATCTTGAGAAGCTCGCCTCCGGTAACCCGCTCAAGGTAGCCGAGGTCGTTCGTGACCTCTGGCGTCGCGAGCGTGAGCGTGGTCTCTCGGCTGGGGAGAAGCGCATGCTCGCCAAGGCCCGCGACATCCTCGTCGGTGAGGTGGCCCTCGCCGAGAAGAGCACCAAGGACGAGGCGGAAGTTCTCCTCGACAAGGTTCTCACCGAGGCCTGACGTTCCCACCACCTCTGCCCCACCCCCACCTGTGTTACCAGCCGAACAGGACCGCGACGTGACCGCGCAGCTCAATGCTCGCGGTGACGTCGCGGTCCTTGTTCCGGCTGCGGGTGCCGGCCTTCGCCTGGGCCCGGGTGGGCCGAAGGCGCTACGCCTGCTCGCCGGCGAGCCCCTCCTCGTGCACGCCGTCCGCCGCGTCGCGGCAGCCCCTTCCGTGCGCCTGATCGTCGTCGCCGCGCCCGCCGCGGAGGTCGAGGCGGTCCGCGCCCTGCTCGCTCCGGTCGCGCCGGTGACCGTCGTCGCCGGCGGTGCCGAGCGGCAGCACTCCGTGGCCGCGGCGCTCGCGGCCGTACCCCCGGACGTGGGGGGGGGGGGGGGGGGCGGCCCCCCCCCCCCCCCCCCCCCCCCCCCCCCGGGGGGGGGCGGGGGCGGCCCCCGGCCCC
>NZ_JBEZDY010000005.1:187850-266268 GCF_040648555.1 Actinoplanes sp. NPDC049118 | reverse complement strand
CGCGTCGGCCAGGCTCTCGAGGGCCAGCGCCCAGCGCCGCCGTTCGAGCCGCACGACGCCGCCCGCGCCCTCACCCCGCCCGAGCTGGTGGAGACCGTGGCCGCCGCCGTCCGCGCCGGGTGCGCGGCCGTGATCCCGGTCCTTCCCGTGGTGGACACCATCAAGGAGGTCGGGCCCGCCGGCGACTCCGCGGGGGCCTCCGGGCCGTCCGAGGTGGTGCTCGGCACCGTCGACCGGGCCGTGCTGCGCAGCGTGCAGACGCCGCAGGGCTTCCGCCGCGACGTGCTCGCCGCGGCGCACGCCGCCGGGCTGGACGCGCACACCGACGACGCCGGGATGGTGGAGAAGGCCGGCGTCCCGGTCACCTGCGTGCCCGGGTCCGACCTGGCGATGAAGATCACCCGTCCGCTGGACCTGGTGATCGCCGAAGCTCTGCTGCACGTAGCCTGACGCGGTGAGCCCTCTGAGTCAGCGCGTCGGCATCGGCACGGACGTGCACGCCTTCGATCCCAGGCGGGTGTGCTGGGTGGCCGGCCTCATGTGGCCCGGCGAGTCCGGGCTGTCCGGACACTCCGACGCCGACGTGGCCGCGCACGCCGCCTGCGACGCGATGCTGAGCGCGGCCGGGCTCGGCGACCTCGGTAGCAACTTCGGCACCGACGAACCCGAGTGGGCGGGCGCCGCCGGGGTGACCCTGCTCGCCGAGACGGTGCGGCGGCTGCGGGTCGGCGGCTTCGCGGTCGGCAACGTCTCGATCCAGGTCATCGGCAACCGTCCGAAGATCGGCCTGCGCCGCGCGGAGGCGCAGCAGATCCTCTCCGAGGCGGTCGGCGCGCCGGTCACAGTCTCCGGCACGACCACCGACGGGCTGGGCCTCACCGGCCGGGGCGAGGGCCTCGCCGCCATCGCCACCGCGCTCGTCTACGAGATCGCCGCAGACCCGGCGTAGCCCGTCGCGGGCTCACCCCGCACACGGTGATCTCACGGTGGAAGACCTACCCTCGATGGGTGTCCAGTGAGCCCACCTCCCAGTCCGAGCCGGAGACCACCCCCGAGGAGTACCGGCAGCGGGCCCTCCTGATGGCCGACCTCGGCCGCTACGACGAGGCGGTGGGCGAGATCGCGGCGGGCCTGTCCACCGCGCCGGACGATCCCGGGCTCCTGAGCACCCTGGCCCGGGTGCACGTGATCGCCGAGCAGCCGGTCGAGGCGCTGGCCGCCGCCGATCGGGCCGTCGCCGCCGCGCCGGGGACGATCGGCCCGCTGGTGGTACGGGCCATGGCGCTCGCGGACGACCGCCGGTTCGCCGAGGCGGCCCAGGTGGCGATCTCCATCCTGTCGACCTGGCCCGACGACCCGTACGCACAGCGGACCGGCGCGGCGCTGCTCAGCGAGTCGCGCAACGGGCAGGAGGCGCTCAACGCCGCCTGGAACGGGGTACGGCTGACGCCGGCCGATGCCGAGGCGCACCTGGTGCTGGCCGTGGTCGCCGCCCGGCTGCGGCTCTTCGCGCTGGCGCAGCGCGCCTACGGCGAGGCCCTCGACCTGGACGCGGCCGTCGGCGACGCGCAGCGGGACGTCGGCGTCGTCCGGCTCGAACGGCGGCGCTGGGCGCTGGCCCTCGAGAGCCTGGCCGACGCGGCGATGCCCGTGCAGCCGCCGGCGGATCCGTCCGCGCCCCCTCCCGACGTGAGCCTTCCGCGCGGGCCGGTGCTGGACCGTTCGTCGGCCACGCTCGACGCCTTCCGCCAGGCCGTGCTGTACGGCAGCAACGGCGTGCTGATCGCCGCGGTGCTCGCGGCCGTGATGACGCTGGCAAGCTCCGGGGTGGCCCGGATGTGGGCCGGCGTGATCGGCGTCGTGGTGCTCGTGGCCGTCGGCGGGTGGCTGGCCCGGGTGCTGCCGGAGCCGATCGGTGCCGCGCTGCGCACCGTCTCGGCCACCTCGCCCAGGCTGGCCGTCGCCTGCTACGCGACGGTCCTGGCGCCGCTCGGGCTGCTGGGGTTCGCGGTGATCGGCGGGGTGGTGCCGCTGATCGTCGCGATGGCCCTGGCCGCCCTGGCGGAACTGGTGGTGCTGACGCAGCGCCCGTAGGCGCTCAGACGGTGACGGGGGCGGCCAGCGCGGCACGGAGCCGCGCCTGCGCGTCTCCCGCCGTACCGAGGGCGTCGAGGGCCAGCAGCGCCGCGCCCACCGCCGGGGGCGTCTCCAGGACGCTGACCTCCACCAGCGGCGCCTGTGCGTGCGCGCCCCGGACCACCCGATCGTGCAGTTGCGGGTGCCGGGCCCGCAGGACGCCGCCGCCCAGGACCAGGCAGTGCCGGGCGTCGATCAGGCCCAGGCGGGTCGCGGCCACCCGGTGCTGCGCGAGGATCTCGTCCGCCTGGCGGCCGACCAGCGCGCCGGCGACCCGATCGCCCGCGGCCGCCACGTCGAAGAGCAGGGGGGTCAGCTCGCGGATGCGTACGTGGCCGAGCTCGCCCAGGTGCAGCGCGATGCTGACGTCCTGGACCGTGGCGAGGCCGAAGTGCCCGGCCACCGCCGCGGACAGGGCGGTGGGGTCGCCGCGGCCGTCCTCGCCGCGGGCCGCCAGCCGCAGGGCGTGTTCGGCCAGGTCGTGCCCGCCGCCCCAGTCGCCGGAGAGCGGGCCCAGGGCGACGAACCGGGCCGTGCGGCCGTCCGCCGTGCGGCCGACGCAGTTGTTTCCCGCTCCGCACACCACCGCTATCGCGTCCGGCAGCGACGCGCCGGCCCGCAGCAGCGCGAAGCAGTCGTTGTCCACGATGGTCCGGGAGGTCCAGGCCCGCGCGTCGATCGCCTCGTACAGGCGCCGCACCTCGATCGGGAGGTCGGCGCCGGCCAGGTACACCGCGGCGAGGTCGATCGGGGTCCCCGCGGGCAGGCCGGCGTGTGCGCGCACGGCGGTGATCAGCTGGTCCAGGACCCCGACGGTGCCGGCCAGGCCGATGTCGTGCGGCGAGCTCGTCGGGCCCCGGACGAAGCCCAGCACGTCGCCGTCCGCCGTACCGAGAATGACGTCGGTCTTGGAGTTGCCGCCGTCGACGGCCAGGAAGAGGGCGCTCATCGGGCCCAGGCCAGGTGCTGCGCGCCGGCGGCGAGCAGCCTGTCGGTCAGGGCGTCCGCGTGCTCGTGCTGGCCGATCAGCGGGTGGGCCAGCAGCGCGCGGTAGACCCGTTGACGGCCGCCCCGGACGGCCGCGTCCAGCGCCAGGTCCTCGTACCCGCAGACGTGCGCGACCAGGCCGGCGAGGTCCGGGGCCAGCGGGCTGACCGGCAGGGGCGACGGGCCGGCCCGGTCGGCCCGCGCCGAGACCTCGATGACGGCGTGGTCCGGCAGGAAGGGCAGCGTGCCGTCGTTGCGGACGTTGACCGAGTGCACCCCGTCCGGGTCCAGGCCGTGCAGCGCGGCGATCAGGGCGACGGCCGCCTCCGAGTAGTAAGCGCCGCCGCGCTCGCCGAGCAGGGCCGGCTTCTCCACCAGCGCGGGGTCGCGGTACATCGCCAGCAGGGCCGCCTCGATCTCCGCCACCCGCCGGCCGCGGGTCGGCGTGCCCGCGGCGTCCCGGACGTGACGGTCGTGTGCGTAGAAGTAGCCGAGGTAGTACGACGGGACGTTGCCCAGCGTGGTCAGCACCTCGGGGGGCAGGTCCACCTCGTCCGCGAGCTCACCCAGGTGGGCGGCGAGCAGCTCCGGCAGGCGGTCGACGCCGTCGACGTAGGCGGCCCGCTCCCAGGTCAGGTGGTTCAGGCCGACGTGGTCCAGCACCACCGCCGCCGGTTCCACGTCCAGCATCCGGGCGAAGCGGCGCTGGAAGCCGATCGCCACGTTGCAGAGGCCGACCGCGCGGTGGCCCTCGTCGAGCAGGGCGCGGGTGACGATGCCGACCGGGTTGGTGAAGTCGACGATCCACGCGCCCGGCCGGGCCCGGGCCCGGATCCGCGCCGCCACGTCCAGCACCACCGGGACCGTGCGCAGCGCCTTCGCCAGCCCGCCGGCTCCGGTGGTCTCCTGCCCGACGCAGCCGCAGTGCAGCGGGAAGGTCTCGTCGCTGATCCGGGCCGACTGGCCGCCGACCCGTAACTGGATCACGGCGGCGTCGGCGTCGGTGACACCGGCGTCGAGGTCGGTGGTCCAGGTGACCGTGCCGGGGTGGCCGTGGTGCCGGAGGATCCGGGCCGCGAAGGCGCCGACGACGTCCAGCCGTTCCGCGGCGGGGTCGATCAGGACCAGCTCGGACACGGCCGAGCCCAGCCGGGCGAACCCGTCGACCAGTTCCGGCGTGTAGGTCGATCCGCCGCCGACGACAGCGATCTTCATCCCTTGACCCCGGTGAGCGTGATGCCCTGCACGAATGCCCTCTGGGCGAAGAAGAACACGACGACGATCGGGACCATCGTCAGCACCGTGGCGGCGGTGACCAGGTTCCAGTCGACGTGATGGACGCCGTGGAAGGAGGCGAGGCCCAGCGACAGCGTCCACGCGTTCTCGTTCTCGCTGGTGTAGAGCAGGGGTCCGTAGTAGTCGTTCCAGGCGTAGAAGAACTGGAACAGGCCGGCGGCCGCGATGCCCGGCCGCGCCATCGGCAGCACGACCCGGAACAGCGTGCGCCACTCGCCGCAGCCGTCGACGCGGGCCGCGTCCAGGTACTCCGACGGGATGGTGAGCATGAACTGCCGCAGGAGGAAGATGCAGAACGCGTCGCCGAGCAGCATCGGGATGATCAGCGGGGCGAGGGAGCCGGTGAGGCCGTACCGGGCCCACATCAGGTAGAGCGGGACGGTCACCACCTGCGGCGGCAGCATCATCACGCAGATGACGGCCAGGAACATGACGTTGCGGCCGCGGAACCTCAGCTTCGCCAGGGCGTACGCGGCGGGCACGCTGGACAGCAGCATCAGCGCCGTCGCCGACACCGCGTAGATGACGGTGTTGAGCAGGTACCGCGGCAGCGGGGTGACCTCGAACACCCGGACGTAGTTCTCGAAGTGCCAGGTGTTGGGCCAGTAGTCGCTGGTCAGCGCCGCGTCGCTGGTCATGACCGAGATCAGGAACAGGTAGACCACCGGGGTGAGGAACATGACGGCCAGGGCGATCGCGATGCTGTGCCTCGCGATCCAGGCGAGCCGGCTCTGCCGCCGGTGGCGCCGGTCGGCGGGCGGCGCCACGACCCTTCCGCTCTCGACCGGCGCGGTCGCCAGGACGGTCATTGATCCTCCCCGGAGAAGGCCTTCGAGCGGAGCAGCAGGACGACCGTCACGGCCAGGGCGACCACGAACAGCGCGACCGCCATCGCGTTGGCGTAGCCGAGCGCGTTGTAGCGGAACCCGACCGTGTACAGCCACAGTGGATAGGTGAACGTCGAGCCCTCGGGGAAGCCGAAGGACGACGAGATCCCGCCGCCGGTCACGGCCTGCCCGCTGGCTATCGACCCGGCGACCGCCGCCTGGTCGAAGTACTGCAACGTGTAGATGACCCCGGTGACCGCGGCGAACAGGATCACCGGGCGGATCGTCGGCAGGGTCACGTGGCGGAAGCGGTGCCAGGAGTTCGCGCCGTCGAGCGCGGCCGCCTCGTACAGGCTGGCCGGCACGCCGAGCACCGCGGCCAGGAAGATGATCATCAGGTCGCCGATGCCCCAGAGGCCGAGCAGCACCAGCGACGGCTTCGACCACTCGGGCGAGTTGAACCAGAGCGGGCCCTCGATCCCGATCCGCGCCAGGAACGCGTTCACCGGGCCGGTGCCGGGCTTGAGCAGGTAGACGAACGCGATGGTCGCGGCCACCGGCGGCGCCAGCGCCGGCAGGTAGAAGATCGTCCGGAAGAAGCCCGCGCCCCGCTTGAGCCCGATCAGCAGCATCGACAGGCCGATCGCGCCGACGATGCGTACCGGCACGAAGACCGCGACCATCCACGCCGTGTTGCGGATCGACTGGAGCAGGAACGGGTCCTCGCCCATCCGCCGGTAGTTCGCGAGCCCGACCCACCGCGGCACGGTGAGCAGGTCGAACTTCGTGAAGGAGAAGTAGACGGCGCTGATCAGCGGGTAGATGAAGAAGACGACGATGCCGATCAGCGCGGGAGCGAGGAAGGACCACGCGGTCAGGTTCCGGCGCAGCCGCATGGTCAGCCGCCCAGCGTCATCACGCTGTTGATCTGCTTGTCGGCGTCGGCCAGTCCGGCGCCCAGGTCCGCGACCTTGCCCGACTGCCAGTTCGTGGCGAACGTGCCGAACGTCTCCTGGTACGCGGGGCCGGACGCGGCCGGCGGCGAGGTCGACGAGTTCGGGTTGGCGAAGATGTCCATGAACGTCCTGAACTCGGGCTCGACCCGCAGGTCCGGGTCGCCGATCGATCCGGTCGTGGTCGGCAGGTTCCGCAGCGAGTTGGCGAGCTTGACGATCGTGTCGTCGTTCGTGGTCAGGTACTTGATGAGCTCCCACGCGGCCTCGGGGTTCCGGGCGTTCTTGGAGATGCCCATGATGTTGCCGGTGACGTAGCCGCCGCCGTACCTGGCCGGGTCGCTGGTCGGGATCGGCGCGACGCCGTAGTTCAGCTTCGGCGCCTGGTCCTCGACGAACGCCAGCCGGTACTCGGCGTCGACGTTGATCGCCACCCGGCCCTTCTGGAACGCGTTGTCCGCGCTGAACTCGTCGCCCAGGCCGGCCCGGAACCTCTGCAGGTTGTCGTAGCCGTACCAGTCGACCAGGTCCTTCTGCCAGGTCATCAGGGTCTTCCAGGCCGGGTCGGTGCCGACCGCCGACCTGCCGTCCGCGGTCAGCCACTTCGCGCCGACGGCGGGGGCCAGGTGCGCGGCCGCGTTCTCGTAGAAGTCGAAGAGCGGTAGGAAGCCGACGGTCCGCAGCGAGCCGTCCTTGTTCCTGACCGTCAGCTTCTTGGCGTCCGCGGTCAGCTCGTCGAGGGTCTTCGGCGGTCCGGCGATGCCGGCCGCGGCGAACAGGTCCTTGTTGTAGAAGATGCCGTACGCGTCGGCGAGGAAGGGCATCGCGCAGCGCTTGCCGTCGAACTCGGTGTACGAGCGCGTGGTGGCGTTGAGCCGGTTGAGGTCCACATTGTCCCGCTTGATGTACGGCGTCAGGTCGACCCACGCCCCGGACGAGCAGAACTTGCCGACGATGTCGGTGGAGTAGGAGAGCCCGATGTCGGGGCCGTTGCCGGCGCCGATCGCCTGGGTCATCTTCGAGTCGTCCTGTCCCTGCTTCACCGTCACCTTGATGTTCGGGTGGGCGCCGGTGAAGTCCTTGATCACCGTGTCGATGGCCGCGGCCTCGCGTTCGGTGAAGAAGTGCCACAGCTCGACGGTGCCGGACGCCTCCGCGCCCGGGTCGGCGAGCTTCGCCTCCTTGGGTGCGGGGGTGCAGGCGGCGGTGGTCAGCAGCAGGGCGGCGGCGAGGAGGGTTTTTCGGGCATGAGGTATCCGCTTGTTCACTTCGAGGTGTCCTCTCAGAGGTGGTGCGGCAGGGTTCAGGCCTGGTTGTCGCGGATCGAGGCGATCAGCGCCTCGCGGACGGCGGTGAGCCCGGCGTCCAGGGCGCCGAGCAGCACCGCGTCGTCGTCGATCGTGGTGACGGCGACCGTGCTCTCCAGCGGGGCCGCGCGGCGCAGCGCGCCGGTGACCGCGGCGAGCAGGGTCTGGCCGCCGGCCTGGGCGACCGGGCCCGCCAGGACGACGAGCGACGGGTCGAGCACGGCGATCACGGCGGCGAGGCCGACCGCGATCCGGTCGGCCAGGTGGGTGAAGAACTCCCCGGCCGCCGCCGGGTCGCCGGCGGCGGCGAGGACGACCTCGAGCGGGGTACGGCCGGGGACGCCGTGGTCCTGCCCGAGCGCGAGGATGGCGGCGCCGCCGACCAGGTCCTGCAGGTCGACCTTGCGGTGGGTGGAGTCCGGCGCGTACAGCGGCATGTAGCCGATCTCGCCCGCGCCGCCGCGCGCGCCGCGCAGCAGCGTGCCGCCGATGTCGATGGCCAGACCGAGGCCCTCCTGGCCCAGCCAGAGCAGGGCGAAGCCGTCGGCGTCCCGGCCGACACCCCGGCGGCGCTCGGCCACCGCGGCGAGGTTGACGTCGTTGTCGACGCCGACGTGGGTGCCGAGCGCCTCGGCGATCTCCGGCACCAGGCCGGGCCGGCCGAAGCCGGGCACGTCGACGTGGCGGATCGTCTCGGCGCCGCCGTCGTAGGAGCCGGCCACACCGAGCTGCACGTGGCTGACGCGCGTCTCCGGCACGCCGGCCTCGGCGCGCAGTTCGGCGACCACGTCGACAAGTGCGGTCTTGGGGTCGGTGTGCAGGAAGTCGATCCGCGACTCGATCCGGGCCCGCACGGCTCCGGTCAGGTCGCAGAGCGCGGCGACGACCGAGGGTGCGCCGCTCGCGCCGATGTCGCGAACGGACACCGCGGCGGCGTACGCTGCGTCCGGGTTCGCCGCATAGATCTCCGCGTTCGGCCCCGGCCGGCCGCTGTTGTATCCGACGACGTTCACCAGCCCGGCGTCCGTGAGCCGGCGCAGCACCTCGGAGATGGTCGGGGTGGACAGCGCGGTGAGCTTGCGCAGGTCGGCGCGGGTGAGCATGCCCGGCTCGAGCAGGTGGGCGAGCGCCGCGCTCTCGTTCATGGCGCGCAGCAGCTTGGACGATCCCGCCAGTCTCGGCACCGAGCCCCCTCAGGTGATTGGCAAATCGGCTAACAATTAGCTGGACCGTAGAACCGCTCCACTGTGCTGTCAATACCTGGTTGCGCTCCGTTCGCCCCTCGGGATGAGTCGCCCCCTCACCGCGAGCTCGACCGCCGGTCATATCGGTCTCGGAACATCATTACGTGATCAATCGACGGCTATTGATTAATCACTTTAACTGACCTAGCGTGACCACTCATCGCCGCGATGACGGATCCCCCAACGTCCGTCATCGATGGCTTCACCCTGCGCGCCACCGCCTCAACCCCTCGAGGAGCGCCATGACCATCCCCCAGCCCCCGCCCCGCCGCCGGAAGAGAGTGATCGCCTACGCCCTCGGCGGCCTGCTGATCCCCGCCGCCGGCATCGCATACGGGCTCCTGCCGGCCAGCGCCGCGACCGCCGGCCCGATCCGCGGCCTCGCCGGCAAATGCGTCGACGTCGCCGCCGCGAGCAGCGCGAACGGCACCGCCGTCCAGCTGTACGACTGCAACGGCACCAACGCACAAACCTGGACCGTCGGCAACGCCGACAACTCGATCAAGGCGCTGGGCAAGTGCCTGGACGTCACCGCGGCCGCGACCGCCGACGGCACCAGGGTCCAGATCTACGACTGCAACGGCACGGCCGCGCAGAAGTGGACCGCGGCGGCGAACGGCACCCTGGTCAACACCGGTTCCGGCAAGTGCCTCGACGCCCCGAACGGCAGTTCGGCCAACGGCAACCGGCTACAGATCTGGTCCTGCGGGACGGGCGCGAACCAGAGATGGACCCTGCCCGGCGGCACGACCCCGCCCACCACCGCGCCGCCGGGCAGCGGCGTGAACCTGGACGACCCGGCGAAGAAGGACGTGGCGATGCAGATCGTCTCGGCGGCCGAGAACTCCTCGCTCGACTGGCGCGCCCAGTTCTCCTACATCGAGGACATCGGCGACGGCCGCGGCTACACCGCCGGGATCATCGGCTTCTGCTCCGGCACCGGTGACATGCTGGAACTGGTGGAGGCGTACACGGCGACCAGGCCGGGCAACGTGCTGGCGAAATACCTGCCGGCGCTGCGCAACGTCAACGGCTCCTCGTCGCACGCGGGCCTCGACCCCAACTACACCCGTGACTGGAGGTCGGCCGCGTCCGACCCGGTGTTCCGGGCCGCGCAGGAGTCCGAGCGCGACCGGGTCTACTTCAACCCGTCGGTGCGCGACGGCAAGGCCGACGGGGTGCGGGCGCTGGGCCAGTTCGCCTACTACGACGCCGCGGTCGTGCACGGCTACGAGGGCATGCGCTCGATCCGCGACCGGGCGCTGCGCAGGGCCCGGCCGCCGGCGCAGGGCGGCAACGAGACGACGTGGCTCAACGCGTTCCTGGACGAGCGCGTCGTCGAGATGAAGAAGGAGGAGGCGCACTCCGACGTCACCCGCATCGACACCGCACAGCGGGTGTTCCTGCGCAACGGCAACCTGGACCTGAACACCCCCCTCGACTTCTCGATCTACGGCGACGCGTTCCATATCGGATAGTCAGCCACTCCGGGGGAAGAAGGCGGGGAGCCGGGCGTCGTCCGGCTCTCCGCCCTTCCTTCAGGTGGAGGCGTTCGTAGCCCCTGGAAAACTGACATTACGGACGGTGTTGTCCGGTTCGCGAAACGTCCATTAGGTTCAGTATTCGTGTCAACGCTGGTGCCGCCGCTGTTCGCAGGACTCGTCGACGACGCGTCCCTGCTGCCCCCCGGCGTCACCGGGTTCCGTGAGGTCCTCGAGGCGCACGCCAAGCACCGTAGTGCCTGGTATGCCGGACTTGTCGGCTCTCTGCTGGTACCCTCATCGCTTGTTGATCTTGATCTTTCGCCGCGCGGCCTCGTTGTCGGCGTCGTGAACGACGCCGCGCTCAGCGCGCTGCCGACCGTGGTCGCCAAGCTGCGGTCCGCCGGCGCCGTCGTGACCCGGGTCGAGGCGGCGGTCGCGCGCCGCGGCGAGGACCCGCAGCCCGGCCTGGGCGCGCTGCGCACGCTCGCCGCCGAAGAGCCCGACCTCGACGTGTACGCGGAGATTCCGCTCAGCTGGGGCCTGCTGGCGGGGCTGGACACCGTGGCCGGGCAGCGCGCCGAGGGGTGGCGGATCGCGCCGAAGTTCCGGGTCGGCGGGCTCGCCGCCGAGCTGTTCCCCACCCCCGTCGAGCTCGCCGCGGTCATCTGCGCCTGCCGCGACCGCGACCTTCCGTTCAAGCTCGCCGCCGGGCTGCGGCACGCGCTGCGGCACACCGACCCCGAGACCGGCTTCACCCACCACGGATTCCTGAACGTGCTGGTCGCGTCCGCCGCGGCGGCCGACGGTGCCGAGGTGGCCGAGGTGGCCGAGGCGCTGGGCGCGACGCATCCGGTGCCGCTCATCGAGCCGGCGCGGATCCGGCGCGACGAGCCGCGGCCGCTGTGGGCCGGGTTCGGTGCGCCGAACGTGCTGGAGCCGCTGACGGAGCTGATCCGCCTCGGCCTGATCAACGGCGGCTACGAGTGACCCTCTTCGACCTGCGCAACCTCCCGTACGGGGTGTTCAGCGGGCCCGACGGGGTGCGCCGGATCGGCGTCCGGCTGGGCGACGCCGTGCTCGACCTGTCCCGCGCCGAGTCGTCGGAGCTGATCCTGGCCGGTGGCGCGCTGTGCCGGCCCTCGCTCAACGTGCTGATGTCGCTCGGGCGTCCGCAGTGGACGGCCGTCCGGGACCGGGTCGTCGAGCTGGCGCCGACGCTTGCGGCCGTGCCGCTGGAGGACGTCGAGCTGCACCTGCCGTTCGAGGTGGCCGACTACGTCGACTTCTACTCCAGCGAGCACCACGCCGCGAACGTCGGCCGGATCCTGCGGCCGGACCGGCCCGGCCTGCTGCCCAACTGGAAGCACCTGCCGATCGGCTATCACGGCCGCGCGGGCACGGTCGTCGTCTCGGGCACCCCGATCGACAGGCCCGCCGGGCAGCTCGGCCCCGGCGACTTCGGCCCGACCCGGCGCCTCGACGTCGAGGCCGAGGTCGGCTTCGTGGTGGGCCTGCCCGGCCGCCGGATCCGCACCGCCGACTTCGCCGAGCACGTCTTCGGAGTGGTCCTGGTCAACGACTGGTCGGCGCGGGACATTCAGGCGTTCGAGTACCAGCCGCTCGGCCCGTTCCTGGGCAAGTCGTTCGCCACCTCGGTGTCGCCGTGGGTCGTGCCGCTGGAGGCGCTGTCCGGCGCGCTCGTGCCGGCCGCGGCGCAGGAGCCGGTGCCGGCCGGCTACCTGATGCCGCCCGGCGAAGGGCTGGACCTGTCCCTCGCCGTCGAGTGGAACGGCACCGTGGTCAGCTCGCCGCCGTTCGCCCAGATGTACTGGACCCCGGCACAGCAGCTCGCGCACCTGACCGTCAACGGCGCGAGCGTGCGAACCGGGGACCTCTTCGCCTCGGGGACGGTCTCCGGGCCGGCCCGCGGTGAGGCCGGCTCGTTCCTCGAGCTCACCTGGAACGGCCTGGAACCGGTCAAGCTCGACGACGGCTCGACCCGCGGCTTTCTGCAGGACGGCGACACCGTCACGATCAGCGCCACCGCTCCCGGTCCGGACGGCAGACCGATAGGGCTCGGCGCGGTAAGCGGAACCGTCTGTCCCTGACCGGCAACTGGCCGTACCTTGTATCCGGGAGGTCACGCAATGTCGACGGTCGAAGTGACGCGGTTGGTCGAGGCGCCGGTTGCCGCCGTGTGGCGTGTCTTCACCGACCTGCCCGGTCGTCGCGGCTGGCTGTCGACGGTGACCGCCGTCGAGATGCTCACCTCCGGCCCCTTCCGCGCGGGAACGGTGTGGCGCGAGACCCGCACCATGGCGGACGGCGGGGAGATCACCGAGGAGTTCCGCGTCGAGGAGTGCGTCGTTCCGGAGCGCTTCGTCGTCGCCTCGCCGGGGATCGGCGCCGAATACCGGATGACGTACACGTTCGTGTCGATCACCGAGGGCCGGCACCGCGGCGGCACCATGGTCGCGGTCGTGCAGGACGGCACCCCCACCGCGCCGGCGGGCCGGTTCCTCGCGCTGGTATTCGGCGGGCTGGCCGCGCGTACGGTCGAGGGCGCGCTGCGGCGGGACCTGGACGACCTGGCCGCCGCGGCCTGACCTATCGTCGCTGGGGTGACCCGGAAGCTCCCGCGTGCCCTCGCCGCCCTGGTCGTGCTGCTCGCCGCGGGCGTCGTCGGTTGGCGGATGCTGGCGCCGGCGGAGGTCCTCGAGCCCGCCGTCGAGCCGTACCCGGTCGCGGCGACGCTCCCGGCGGGGGTCACCGGCAAGACCGCCATGGCGCCGTTGATCGTCGACGACCGCATCCGGGTCTACGCGGCCGATCGCCTGGTCAAGGCGGACGCCCCGGTCGAGGCCAGGACGATGTACACGCCGCGGTGGTCGTACCGGCGCTGGCCGGAGCGGGTGACCGGGGTGGTGGCGGCCGGCACGACGGTGGTCACCCGGTGGTCGGACGGTGACCTGGTGGCGCTCGACGGGCGTACCGGGAGGCCGGTGTGGCGCTCCGGCGGGCCCGGCGCGGACGGCTTCGAGGGGCGCACCGGGTCGGCCGCGGTCTGGGCGCCGCCGGGGCTGCACACGGCCGGCACGAGCGTGCTGGTCACCGACGGGCGGCGGCTGACCGCCAGGGCGATCGCCGACGGCGCGCAGCGCTGGTCGGTCGACCTTCCGCCGGGCTGCGCCGACGGCTTCGTGACGGCCGGCGGCCGGTACGTGTGCGGAACGGGAGCCTGGGACGTGATCTCCGGCGGCGCGGTGCGGGGCTGGCCGGCCGGCCCGTCGACCGCGACCGGCTGCGACGTGGCCCGCTCGGGGTGCGCCGGCCTGCGCGACGCGTCCGGCCGGGGCTGGCTGGTCGGCGGCGGGCGGCCGGAACGCGCCCCGGCGCTCGACGACCCCGCCGCGACCGCCGCGGGCGACCTGGTGCTGACCGCGTCCGGCGGCGCGGTGACGGCCTCGCGCGCGGGCCGCGAGTCGTGGCGCTGGGCCGGTGCGGCGCAGGTGCTCGGGGTGCGGGCCGGCAAGGCCGTGCTGCTCACCCCGGACGAGCGGCTGGTCGTCCTCGACGCGGGGACCGGGGCGCAGCGTGCGGCGTTCCCGCTGTTCGTGGCGAAGGAGCGGGTGGACGCGTGGAAGCCGCACGCGTGGCAGCTCACGGACGGCTACGTGGCGATCGAGCGCCTGCGGCCGGCGGCGGGCGCCGACCCGGACGAGCCGAACCACTACTACACGATGGACCCGGTCGTCATCGCCGCGACCTAGATCAGGCGGGTCAGCAGGGCCGTCCAGGCCTCCTCGGCCGCGCCCGCGATCGGGCCGTCGTCGCCGAGCAGCGCCGGCAGCACCGGCGGGGGTGCCGCCCGGCGGAAGGCCATCAGGCCCGCCTCGTACGCCGTGGCGATCTGCCCCGGCGCCGCCGCCAGCAGGTCGACGCCCAGGCCGCCGAGGGTCACCAGGTCGGCGTCCAGACCGTTGACCAGGCCCGCGATGCCCCGGCCCAGGGCCGTCGCCACGGCCGCCGTGGCGGCCGCCGGCTCCGGCTCCGGCGAGTTGATGATCCGGCGGGCATAGGAGACCGGGTCGCGGGGCGGTTCGTGGCCCAGCAGGCGTGCCAGCGCCGAGCCGTCGACGGCGGTGCCCCAGCAGCCGTACGCGCCGCACGGGCAGCGGACCGCCGGGTCGCCGAACGGCATGTGGCCGAACTCGCCGGACGCGCCGAGCGCGCCGATCAGCACCCGGCCGCCGTCCACCACCGCGCCGCCGAGGCCCGCCTCGATGCGCAGGTGCAGCGCCACCGCCGCGCCGACGGCCACGCCGCGCCGGGACTCGGCCGATGCGGCGAGGGTGGCGTCGTTGCCCGCCACGAAGGTCTCGGCCCGCGGCCAGGCGGCCGCCAGGTCGACGTCGTGCCAGCCGAGCTGGCTCGCGTCCAGCATCAGGTCGCGGGAGACCGTGCCCGGCACGGAGATGCCGATGCCGCGGATCCGGTCGCCGTGCTCCCTGCGCAGGCGTTGCACCGCCGCGCTCAGCGCCGCGACCACCTCGTCGCCGCCGCGGCCGGCGAGGTCCTCGCCCGCGGTGGCCAGGACGCTGCCGCCGAGTTCGACCACGTCCACCCGCCAGGACTCGTGGGTGATCGAGGCGGCGGCGATCAGCGGCCCGCGCGGGTGCGGTATCAACGCGGTCGTCGGGCGGCCCCGGGCGCCGCTCGGCGCGGTCGGGCCCTCGGCCAGCAACTGGGCCTGCCCGAGCCGGCCGACCAGTTCCGTGGCCGCGCCGGTGCCGACGCCGATCATCCGGGCCGCGTCGGCCCGGGTGACACCGGGTCGGGCGTGCACCACCCGCAACAGCTCGGTTGCGCGCGTCGTCACAGCGTTCCCCCTTCTTTTGCTCGGTACTAGAGCTTATTGTCGGTCGATGAACCGGAGCCACCGCGGCGCGCTGCCCGTGCTCGGCGCTTCCTGCTTCGTCTATGTCACCGCGGAGACCATCCCGGTCGGGCTGCTCCCGCAGATCGCGGACGGCCTGTCGGTCAGCGAGGCGGACGTCGGTCTGCTGCTGACCAGCTACGCCGTCGTGGCGGCGCTGACCACCATTCCGCTGACCGCGCTCACCATGCGGGTTCCGCGGCACCTGCTCATCGCCGCGACCGTGGCGATATTTGCAATCTCCCAGCTCATGGCCGTCTTCGCGGCTACGTTCTCCATCCTCACCCTGTCGCGCCTGATCTGCGCGACGGCGCACGGCGTGTTCTGGTCGACGATCGCACCGGTGGCGGCCCGGCTCGTGCCGCCGGGCAGCGCGGGCAGGGCGACGGCGCTGGTATTCCTCGGCAACTCGCTGGCGATCGTGCTGGGCGTGCCGCTCGGCACCGCGCTGGGCCAGTGGCTCGGCTGGCGGATCGCGTTGGCCGTGCTCGCCGCCGCCGGCGCGATGTGCGCGGCGGCGGTCCTCGTGGTGCTGCCGAGGCTGCCGGCGCTGCCGCAGGACCTCGCCGTCCGGGCGGGCGCGCAGCTCAGGGCGTCGATCAGGATCATCCGCCGGGGGCCGGTCGCGGTGGTCTGCCTCGTCACGACGGTGCTGGTGACCGGGCACTTCGCGGCGTACACCTACATCGCGCCCCTGGTGCGGCGCGACGGTGGCCTGGAGGGCGCCGGGCTGAGCGCGCTGCTGCTCGGGTACGGCGCGGCCGGTCTGCTCGGCAACTGGATCGTCGGCCGGTTCGTCGACCGGCATCCCCGGACGCTGCTCACCGCCCTGGCGGGCGTCATGATCGTCTCGCTGGCGGTGCTGATCCCGGTGCTCGGCGCGGTGCCGACGGTGCTCGCGGCGCTGGCCTGGGGCGGCGCGATCACGGCGACACCCGTGATCCTCCAGGCCGCGATCCTGCGCGTCGCGCCCGATGCCCGCGACGCCGCCTCGGCGGTCTACGTGGTCGCGTTCCAGGTCGGCATCGGCGGCGGCGCGCTGCTCGGCGAGCGTTTCGTCCGGGCCGGCCTGTTGGCCTGGCTGCCGGCGCTGGCCGCCGTGCTCGCCCTGGTGGCCGTCCTGGCGGTCCTGGCGTCCCGGCGGACCTTCCCGGCCCGCGTGTCGGCCCTCAAGGAGGTCCCCGCGCCGGCATGAGTGCGGCCCGCGCGGCGCGAGGCCGTCCTCACGCCGCGCGGGCCGGCTCCGTGGCCGCTGCGCCTACCGGGCCGCCTCGGCCGCCGCCAGGAAGGCGTCGTTCTCCTCCGGCGTGCCGATCGTGACGCGGACGCCGTCGCCCGCGAACGGACGGACGATCACACCCTGCTTCTCGCAGGCCGCGCCGAAGTCCACCGCGCCGTCGCCCAGCGGGAGCCAGACGAAGTTCGCCTGGCTGGTCGGCACGTCCGGGTGGAGCTTGCGGAGCGCCTCCGTGACGCGCTCGCGCTCCGCGACGACGAGCGCGCAGCGGCGGGTCACCTCGGCCTCCGCGTCCAGCGCCGCGAGCGCCGCCGCCTGCGCGACCAGGCTGGTCGAGAACGGGGTCAGCACCTTGCGGATCGCCGCCGCGACCTCCGGCTGCGCCACCAGGAAGCCCACCCGCAGCCCGGCCAGGCCCCAGGCCTTCGACATCGTGCGCAGGACGACGACGTTCGCGCGGTCGCCGTAGGTGTCCAGGGCGTCCGGGACCTGCTCGTCCGTCACGAACTCGCGGTAGGCCTCGTCCAGGACCACCAGCACGTCCGACGGGACCCGGGCCAGAAAGCGGTCCAGCTCCTCCTTGCGGACGCTCGTCCCGGTCGGGTTGTTCGGGTTGCAGACGATCACCAGGCGGGTGCGATCGGTGATCGCGTCCGCCATCGCCTGCAGGTCGTGGCCGTGGCCCGGGGTGTTGGGCACGCGGATGCTCGTCGCGCCGACGCCCGCCGCGATGATCGGGTACGCCTCGAACGAGCGCCACGAGTAGACGATCTCGTCGCCCGGCAGGCAGGTGGCCTTGGCCAGGTGCTCGGCCAACGCCACGGAGCCACAGCCGGTGACGATGCGGTCGGGGTCGACTCCGTAGCGTTCCGCAAGGCGGCCGCGGAGCGCGATCACGCCCATGTCCGGGTAACGGTGCGATTCCGTGACGGCCTTCGCCACCGCCTCCGCCACGCCCGGCAGCGGGCCGAACGGGACCTCGTTGCTGGCCAGCTTGATCGCCTCGGCGATGCCCAGTTCGCGGGCCAGGTCGGCGACGTTCCGGCCCGGCACGTACGCGGGCAGCGCCTCCAGGTCGGCGCGGGTCAACCTGCTCATCTCTGTCCTCCGGTGGGGTCGTCGGCGTGGTCCGGCGCCGCCTCGACCTGCTGTTCCGGCCGGCCGGGCGGCACCGCGACGACTACCGTCGCGGCCGATTTGTCATGCAGCGCCTGGCGCAGTTTCTGGTCGAAGAGCACCGATCCCGAGTAGACCAGCTGGGCCAGGAAGCCGACACCACAACAGGTCCAGAGCGGTGTCCACATGCCGAGCCGGGACCAGCGCCGGAACGCCCGGGCGAAGCCGAGCTGGCCGGTGTCCTCCAGCTTCACGACCTTGACCTGGAGCAGGCGCTTGCCGAGGGTCTGGCCGCTGTTGGCCAGCGCGGGCACCTCGTAGGCGAACCAGAGCGCCGTCGCGACGAACAGCATCGCGAGCATCAGGTAGCCGGCGCGGGGCGAGGCGGGCTCCGGGCGGGCGGCCGGGTTGGCCAGCGCGGCGCTGAGGACCGGCTCGTACTCGAGCCACCACTGGTACGCCAACCAGCCGTTGACCAGGACGTTCAGGAGCAGGACGGCGATGATGTCGATGATCCGGGCGACCAGCCGCTGGCCCAGGCCGGCCAGCGGCTGGCCGTGCGGACGTGCCTGCACCTGATAGGCGTACGCCTGCGGCACCCAACCGGGCGGCGGTACCCAGCCCGGGGGCGGCTGCGAATATCCGGGTGGCGGCTGAAAGCCGTGGGGTGTGGGTGCCCAGCCGGCGGCCGGCGGAGTCCAGCCCGGTTGCTGCTGATAGCCCGGCGGTACCTGATGCCCCGGCTGCGAGGGATGGCCCGGTGGCGGTGCCCAACCCGGAGGCGGGTCGCCGGCCGGTGACTGCTGAGGGCCCGGCGGCGGGTCACTCGCGGTGGGCGAACCGGATCCGGGTTTACCCCAGCCCGGCTGCGGGCCGAGGAGCCGGGCGGGCTCCGCCGGCGCCGGGGTGACCGGTGCGGGGGACTCCTCCTCCTCGGCGGGCGGCGGCCCGTCGGGCGGGGTCGCGTCGGCCGGGATGGCCTTGCCCAGCCAGCCATCGCCGTCCCACCAGCGCTGGGTCGTCGGGTCGGCCGGGTCCTTGTACCAACCGGCGGGCAGCGAAGTCATGGCGCAACCTTTACCACGACGGTCTTGGCGGCCTTGTCGTGCAGGGTCTGCTGGTAGGGCTTGTCCCAGAGCTGCCACAGGCCGTCGAGGTAGCTGAAGAGCGGTACGAACACCCCGACGATGAACTCGACGAGGTACCGCTTCGCGGCCATGCCGCGGGTCAGGGTCGCGCCGGGCTCGATCGGGATCACCTTGATCTTCATCAGCTTCTTGCCGAGGGTCTGGCCGCTGCGGAACATCATCTCGACGAAGTAGAAGTAGTAGCCCGCCAGCAACAGCGCGACGAAGCCGAGCTCCAGCAGCAGGAGCGGCAGCAGCAGCCCGGCGACGTCGAAGTCCACCGCGACGCCGGGTGCGTAGGCCTGCCCGGGGTCGGGGAGCTCCGGCATCCTGTCGAACAGGAAGACCACGGCCACCGGTACGAAGACGACCATCGCGATGCCGGTCAGGACCGCTCCGTCGATGAGGTGGGCCAGCAGCCGGGTGCCGAAGTCGGCCAGCGGCCGCCCGTCCGGTGCCAGCGGCATCGGGGGCGGCCGCCAACCGTACGGCTGCCGCGGCGGCGGTCCGTAGTACCCGTACTGCGGGGGCGGACCGTTATAGGGCGGCGGGCTCTGGGGCGGGCCGCCGGCCTGCTGCGGCACCGGGGCGCGGACCGGCCCACCGGTAGGCGGCCGGCCCGCGGCCCGCACCATGTCGTCGTTCGCTTGCGTCACGGAGACAGTGTTACAGGTTTCCCCGCAGCTCCTGCTCCCGCTCGATGGCCTCGAACAGGGCCTTGAAGTTGCCCTTGCCGAATCCGAGCGAGCCGTGCCGCTCGATCAGCTCGAAGAAGACGGTCGGGCGGTCCTGCACCGGCCGGGTGAAGATCTGCAGCAGGTAGCCGTCCTCGTCGCGGTCGACCAGGATCGCGCGCTTCTTCAGCTCCTCGATCGGCACCCGGACCTCGCCGATCCGGGCACGCAGCTCCGGGTCGTCGTAGTACGAGTCCGGCGTGTCGAGGAACTCGACGCCGGCCGCGCGCATGGCGTCGACGCTGGCCAGGATGTCGTTGGTCGCCACCGCGATGTGCTGCGCGCCCGGGCCGCCGTAGAACTCGAGGTACTCGTCGATCTGCGATTTGCGCTTGGAGACGGCGGGCTCGTTGAGCGGGAACTTGACCTTGCGGGTGCCGTCGGCGACGACCTTCGACATCAGCGCCGAGTAGTCGGTGGCGATGTCGTCGCCGATGAACTCGGCCATGTTGGTGAAGCCCATCACACGGCCGTAGAACGCGACCCACTCGTCCATCTTGCCGAGCTCGACGTTGCCGACGACGTGGTCGACGGCCTGGAAGAAGCGCTTGGGCTGCAGGCCGGCGTCGATGGCGGGCCGCCGGTCGACGATCGGGTCGCGGGCCACGAAGCCGGGCAGGAACGGGCCGTCGTACTTCGAGCGGTCGACAAGCGTGTGGATGGTGTCGCCGTAGGCGGCGATGGCGGCCAGCCTGACGATCCCGTGCTCGTCGCAGACGTCGTGCGGCTCGGTGATGCTGCGGGCGCCCGCGGAGATCGCGTGGGCGTAGGCCCGGTCCACGTCCGGCACGGCCAGGGCGATGTCGCGCACGCCGTCGCTGTGCTTGGTGACGTGCTCGGCACCCGGGGCGCCGGCGTGCACCGCGCCCGTGAGGACGAACCGTGCCGACCCGCTGACCAGCACGTACTCGGCCTGGTCGCGGTAGCCCTGCTCCGGCCCGCGGTACGCCACGCAGGTCATCCCGAAGGCGGTCGAGTAGTAGTGGGCCGCCTGCTTCGCGTTGCCCACCAGGAACTGGAGATGGTCGACGCCCTTGACGGGGAATACGTCGACGGTCTCTTGGGCGGTTTCCATCACCTGCGTCATGTCCAGAGGCTTACTCGTCCCCGCCATGTGGGCAATAGTGGAAATCTTTGCTGGTCAGTATGCGCATTCGGTAGAGTGCACCAGCAACATGGCTGTACAAGATGTTCACCTGGACGCCCTCGACGGCCGGCTGCTCGCGCTGCTCGCCGAGGAGCCGCGCATCGGCGTGCTCGAGCTGTCGCGCCGGCTCGCGGTCGCCCGCGGCACCGCACAGGCCCGCCTCGACAAGCTGACCGCGCGCGGCGCGATCCGCGGCTTCGGCCCGGACGTCTCGCCGGCGGCGATCGGCTACGGCGTGATGAGCTTCGTGACCCTCGAGATCAGCCAGCGGTACGGCCACACCGCCGTCACCACCCACCTGGCCGACATCCCCGAGGTCCTGGAGGCGCACACCATCACCGGCAGCGGCGACCTGATGTGCCGGATCGTCGCGCGCTCGAACGCCGACCTGCAGCGGGTGATCGACACCATCCTGGCGTACGAGGGGATCCTGCGGGCGTCGACGATCATCGCGCTGGCCGAGCAGATTCCCTACCGCACGATGCCGTTGGTCAAGGCCGCAAGCGGCGCATAGTCTATCGACACGGGCTTTTCGGGCTCGTCGTCGAGCCATGTCGATCTCGTTACCGTGTCCGCGTGGCTTCCGGCGGGTCGGCGAAGGGCTACGCGCTGGTCGGCGTCGTGGTCGTCATCGTCCTGGCCACCACCGGGGTGTGGAACCCGTTCCCGAAGATCTGGTCCTGGATCAACCAGAGCGATCCGATCGCCGAGGGCGTCGCCGCCTGGCAGACGACCATCGGCGGATCGCCGCGGAGCGTCACGATCAGCGGCGGCGCGGTCGTCGTCGAGTACCGGACCTCCGTCGAGGCGTACGGGATCACCGCCGGCGTGCAGCTCTGGAAGTCGGACGCCGACTGGGCGGGCGTCGCCGGGGGCGCCAACGACGCGGTGGTCGTCGTCGGGCGGCTGCTGACCAAGGGCTACGAGGTGCTCGACCCGGCCACCGGCGCGGTCCGGCGCCGGGACACCGAGGCAACGGCCGTCTGGACGTACGCCGACGCGGTCCTCGACCTGCGCTGCCCCGGTGCCGGCGAGTGTGAGCTCAGCGCCTGGGAACCGCGCGGCAACCGGCCGATGTGGACGATCGCGGCGCCCGGCATCGGCTTCGTGCTCAACGCCTCGAACCCCGACCTGCCCGACACCCAGCCGCTCACCTCGTCGCGGTTCGCCGACGGCGCGGCCGGGCCGAGGCCGCTGCCCAGCCTCATCGGGCTGCCCGGCGACGGCCGGATCCAGGTGATCGACACCGCGCAGGGCCGGGTCGTGCAGACCCGCACGCCGGGCCGGGACCAGCGCGTCACCGTGGTCGGCGGCCGGGTGCTCACGGTCACCGGCGAGGCGCGCGACGGCACCTGCTACTACGGGGTCGTCGCGCACGACCCGCCCAACGGGCAGGCGGTGTGGCGCCGTGACGGGCTCAACCTGCGCACGGCCGACAACGGCTCGGCCTGCAAGCAGGAGCGGGACCCGGCCGGCGGCCACGACGTCGTGCTCGGCGTCGACCCGGTCGGCCGGCAGGAGCTGATCGCGGCGCACGACGGGCGGATGCTCTGGCACGGCGACAAGGGGCAGACCGTGCTCGCCGTCGACGACTCGTACGCGCTCATCCGCAGCTCGGACAAGGCGACCCTGGCGGCCCGCTCGTTCGGCCGCGGCCGGGTCGGCTGGCGCCGGTCGATCGGCGCCGGCGCGCAGGCGGCGCTGACGCCGTACGCGGCGGTCGTGGCCGAGGCGAAGCCGCAGAGGGTGGTCGCGATGAGCCCGCGGAGCGGCGCCGTGCTGACCGAGGCGCGTACCGATGCGAAGGTCTTCGCGGTCGGCCCCGGCGGCATGATCCTGGTCTCTGGACGGGACATGGCCTACCTTCCGTTCGGCGGCTCGCCCGCCGGTTGATCGAACCGGTATCCGGGTGTGACCCGGTGGGTTCGCGCCTGGTGCACGGGCTGGCCTAGGCTTGCCCGTCATGAGCAGAGCCGCCGCTTTCTCGTATTCGCCGCTGTTGCCGCAAAATGACGACCTGACCGAGTACCGACTGGTCTCGGACGAGGGCGTCGACGTCGTCGAGGGGCCCGGCGGCCGACGGTTTCTCACCGTCGACCCGAACGTGCTGACGCTCCTCACCGCCGAGGCGATGCACGACATCGCCCACTTCCTGCGCCCCGCGCACCTCGCCCAGCTGCGCGCCATCATCGATGATCCGAAGGCCTCGCCGAACGACCGCTTCGTCGCCCGGGACCTGCTGCGCAACGCGAACATCGCGGCCGGTGGCGTGCTGCCGATGTGCCAGGACACCGGCACGGCGATCGTCATGGGCAAGCGCGGACGGCACGTGCTCACCGACGGCACCGACGAGCAGGCCATCGCGCTGGGCGTCTACCAGGCGTACACCCGCCTGAACCTGCGCTACTCGCAGCTCGCGCCGCTGACGATGTGGGACGAGCGCAACACCGGCTCCAACCTGCCCGCGCAGATCGAGCTCTACGCCGAGGACCCGGGCGGCCAGCCGGACGCCTACAAGTTCCTCTTCATGGCCAAGGGCGGCGGCTCGGCCAACAAGTCGTACCTCTACCAGGAGACCAAGGCGCTGCTGAACCCGGCGCGGATGATGGCGTTCCTGGACGAGAAGCTGCGGCTCATCGGCACGTCCGCGTGCCCGCCGTACCACCTGGCCATCGTGATCGGCGGCACCAGCGGCGAGTACGCCCTCAAGACCGCGAAGCTGGCCAGCGCCAAGTACCTGGACAACCTGCCGCGCACCGGCTCGATGACCGCGCACGGCTTCCGCGACGTCGAGCTCGAGGCGGCCGTACTCGAGCTGACCCGCGACTTCGGCATCGGCGCGCAGTTCGGCGGCCGGTACTTCTGCCACGACGTCCGGGTGATCCGGCTGCCGCGGCACGGCGCCTCCTGCCCGGTCGCGATCGCGGTCTCCTGCTCGGCCGACCGCCAGGCGCTCGCGAAGATCACCCCTTCCGGCGTGTGGCTCGAACGCCTCGAACCGGACCCGGCGCGCTTCCTGCCGGATGTCACCGACGAGTCGCTGGAGACCGACGAGGTCGTCCGGGTCGACCTCAACCGGCCGATGGCCGAGATCCGCGACCAGCTGAGCAAGTACCCGGTCAAGACCCGGCTGTCGCTGACCGGCCCGCTGGTCGTCGCCCGCGACATCGCGCACGCGAAGATCGCCGAGCGCCTCGACGCGGGCGAGCCGATGCCGCAGTACCTGCGCGACCATGCCGTCTACTACGCCGGCCCGGCCAAGACGCCCGAGGGCTACGCGTCCGGCTCGTTCGGCCCGACCACGGCCGGCCGGATGGACGCCTACGTGGAGAAGTTCCAGGCCGCGGGCGGCTCGCTGGTGATGCTGGCCAAGGGCAACCGTTCCGGCCAGGTGACGAAGGCCTGCCAGAGTCACGGCGGCTTCTACCTCGGCTCGATCGGCGGGCCGGCGGCGCGGCTCGCACAGGACTGCATCCGGCACGTCGAGGTGCTGGAGTACCCCGAGCTGGGGATGGAAGCGGTCTGGAAGATCGATGTCGAGGACTTCCCGGCGTTCATCGTCGTGGACGACAAGGGTAACGACTTCTTCGCCGAGGTCACCCGCCCCAAGAACGTTCTCCAGGTCGGCAGCAAGCCCTAGCGCCGCGGCCGCCGGGGCGCGATCACGATGCGTCCCGGCCGGGCCAGACGATCAGCAGGCGGCGGACCCGGGTCGCGCGGACCACGGTGTCGGCCACCGCGTCGAAGGTCGGGTGCTCGGTGGGGCCCGCGCCGGCCAGGTTGAGGGTCCAGCCGCGGGCGTGCCGGTGTGCGAAGGCCACCGGCCGGTCGGCCAGCGCGCGGGGTGCGTCCCCGTCCCGGAACGAGACGGCCAGGTCGGATTCGGTGCCGGGTGCGGTCACGGGCGGTTCGACCTCCCGGGGTCGATCAGGGCTCCTGTCGGAAGCCGCCAACGGGTGCCCCACACCGTAGTGCCATGTGGCCTCGCTGTTAACCCGTGGGAGGCCATCTGCGCCGGTTCTCGCGTGGCCTCACACTGCCGGGTGCTTGACTCGCTGGCGTGCTGAGTGACCTTGAGGCTGCGGCGCGTGCCTACCAGGCCGCCCAGGACGCCGTGACCGAGGCGCAGCAACGTGTTGCCGAGGCCCGCGCGGAGGTTCCCGCCGCCCGGGAGCGCCTGGGCCAGGAGATCGTCCGGGCCACTCTCGCCGGCGCCCGCCAGGTCGACGTGATGGCCGCCTCGGGCTACTCGAGGGAACAGGTACGCCGGATCCTGCGCGCCGCGGGCGTCGAGGCCGGGTAACGGGCTCAGGTGGCGCAGAGGCCCGCAACCGGGTCCATCCAGTCCGGCATCTTCGCCACGAGGGTCTTGTTCAGATCCGTCGTGGTCTTGACCTTGTCGAAGAGGGCCTTGTCCGCGGCGCTCTTGGAGAACTTGGTCGCCGAGATCGCCCCCGCCTCCTTGAGGTCGGGATCCTCGGCCTTCGAGGTCGCCTTGCGGATCTTCTCGCCGACCTCCTTGAGCTCCTTGCTCGCCGCCTTGCGCGCCTGCTCGGCCTCGTCGGCCTGCTTCGCCTCCTTGTAGGCGATCATCCGGCCCATCGCGGTGCCGAACTCCGCCACGTCCGCGTCGAAGATCTTGTCGAGCGCGGTGCAGACCGTGCGGGTGTTCGCGTAGTAGTTCGGCGCCGCGACGGTGGTCGCCGGCGTCGTCACTTCCACCGCGGGCGCCTCTGCGACGGTCTCCGTGTCGCCGTCGCCGCCGCTGCTACACGCGGCTCCGGTGAGGAGCAGGCCGCACAGGGAAACGGCGAGGAGGGCGCTTCGCATGACAGAGATCCTGTTCGTCGGGGGGCAAACCCTTCGCGACGATACGTTCCACCCCGGGTGGCGTCCAACCGGGTGCAATCCGCCATACGCGAACAGCCCGCCCGGGACCTTGCCCCGGGCGGGCTGAACACCCCCGTTACGAGCCGTTCCGCTCCGTCTGGGGCGATGCGGGAAACATCCGGAGCGGAACGGCCTGCATCACAGAGTGGGTGACGACGCTCTCGTTTCGCTGTCGATCCACTCTCGCCGCCACGGTGCAGGGCGATCTCGCACAGCGCATCGAGAATCGCCGCCTCGAGGGGTCGTTCCGCAGCTACCAGGGCGAGGCGTCGACGTCGAGCGGCGGCCGGCGGAGCTGGACAGTGGCACGGATCGACTGCGTTCCCGGGGCGACGGGGGCAGGATGGAATCGTGACGACGACTGACGAGAGCGGTTACCGGATCGAGCGCGACACGATGGGCGAGGTCCGGGTGCCGGCCGACGCCCTGTGGCGGGCGCAGACCCAGCGGGCGGTGGAGAACTTCCCGATCTCCGGGCGCGGGATCGAGCCCTCGCACATCCGTGCGCTGGCCCAGATCAAGGGGGCGGCCGCGCAGGTCAACGCCGCTCTGGGCGTACTGGATGGCGATGTGGCGACGGCGATCATGACCGCCGCCGCGCACGTCGCGCACGGGGGTTACGACGACCAGTTCCCGATCGACGTCTTCCAGACCGGCTCGGGCACCTCGTCGAACATGAACGCCAACGAGGTCATCGCGACGCTCGCGTCGCGTGAACTGGGCCGGACGGTGCACCCGAACGACCACGTCAACGCCTCGCAGTCCAGCAACGACGTCTTCCCCTCGTCGATTCACCTGGCCGCCGCCGAGGCCGTCACCAGCAACCTCATCCCCGCCCTGGACCACCTGGTGGTCGCGCTGAGCGCGAAGGCGAACGACTGGTCGGAGGTGGTCAAGGCCGGCCGGACGCACCTGATGGACGCGACGCCGGTCACCCTCGGACAGGAGTTCTCCGGGTACGCGGCGCAGGTGCAGAACGGCATCGACCGGCTCACCGACTCGCTGCCGCGGCTCGCCGAGCTGCCCCTCGGCGGCACCGCGGTCGGCACCGGGGTCAACACGCCGCCCGGCTTCGCCCCCGCCGTCATCCTGCTGCTGAGGAAGGTGACCGGGCTGCCGCTGAGCGAGGCGCGCAACCACTTCGAGGCGCAGGGCGCCCGGGACGCCCTGGTCGAGACGTCCGGGCAGCTGCGGGTCGTCGCGGTCAGCCTCTACAAGATCGTCAACGACATCCGCTGGATGGGTTCGGGCCCGCGCGCCGGCCTGCGTGAGCTGCGCCTGCCCGACCTGCAGCCGGGCTCGTCGATCATGCCGGGCAAGGTGAACCCGGTCGTGCCCGAGTCGGTGCGTCAGGTGGCCGCGCAGGTCATCGGCAACGACGCGGCCGTCGCGTTCGCCGGCAGCCAGGGCGACTTCGAGCTCAACGTCATGCTCCCGGTGATGGCCCGCAACCTGCTGGAGTCGATCAAGCTGCTGGCCAACGCGGCGCGGATGCTCGCGGACCGGTGCATCGACGGTCTCGAGGTCAACGACGAGGTCGTCCGCGGGTACGCCGAGGGCTCGCCGTCGATCGTCACGCCGCTGAACCGGTATCTCGGTTACGACGAGGCGGCCGCGATCGCGAAGCAGGCGCTGAAGGAGGACAAGACCATCCGGGCCGTGGTGATCGAACGGGGTCACGTCGCCAGCGGAGTCCTGAGCGAGGAGGACCTGGACGCGACGCTCGACGTGCTGCGGATGACCCGCCCCTGACCGGCCCCGGCCGCCAGGCCTGTGGATGAGCCTGTGGATAACCCGCCCGCGGGCGGGACGCTACTTGGTCGCGGCGGTCGGTACCCTTGTACGGTGACGCTCCGTCTGCATGACACCGCGACCCGATCCGTCCGGGACTTCGTCCCGATGACGCCCGGTCAGGTCGGCATCTACCTGTGCGGTCTCACCGTGCAGTCGATACCGCACATCGGGCACCTGCGTTCCGCCGTCAACTATGACGTGCTGCGCCGCTGGTTGCTGCACATCGGCCTCGAGGTCACCTTCATCCGCAACATCACCGACGTCGACGACAAGATCCTCGTGAAGTCGCTGGAGACGGGCCGCCCCTTCTGGGCGATCGCGTACGCGAACAAGCTCGTCCTCGACGCCGACTACCGCTCGCTCAACGTGCTGGCGCCCACCTACGAGCCGCTCGCCACCGCGCACATCACCGAGATGCACGAGTTGATCGGCGAGCTGATCGAGCGCGGGCACGCCTACGAGTCGGCCGAGGGCAACGGCGACGTCTACTTCGACGTGCCCAGCTTCAAGGAGTACGGCTCGCTCTCCGGTCAGCGGCCCGAGGACATGCTCTCCGCCGGCGGCACGCCCGAGCGGGGCAAGCGGCACCCGGCGGACTTCGCCCTGTGGAAGGGCGCCAAGGCCGACGAGCCCGGCGACGCCTCCTGGGCCTCGCCGTGGGGCCGCGGCCGGCCCGGCTGGCACATCGAGTGCTCCGCGATGGCCCGGCGCTACCTCGGCGCCGAGTTCGACATCCACGGCGGCGGCCTCGACCTGACCTTCCCGCACCACGAGAACGAGATCGCACAGTCCCGCTCCGGCGGGCTGCCGTTCGCCCGCTACTGGGTGCACCACGCGCTGCTCAATCTCGGCGAGGCCAAGATGAGCAAGTCGCTGGGCAACGTCATCGACGTGCAGGCCGTGCTCGCCATGGGCATCCGGCCGGTCGAGCTGCGCTACTACCTGGGCGTCCCGCACTACCGCTCGCGCATCGACTACTCCGACGACGCGATGCGCGAGGCCGCCACGGCGTACCGCAGGATCGAGGGCTTCGTGCAGCGGGCCGTCGAGGTCGTCGGTCCCGGCCGCCCGAAAGAGGTGCCGCCGGCGTTCGCCGCGGCGATGAACGACGACCTCAACACGTCGGCGGCGCTGGCCGTCGTGCACGACACGATCCGCGAGGGCAACACCGCGCTGGCCGCGAGCGACGAGACCGGCGTCCGCGCCGCGCTGACCGAGGTGCGCGCCATGCTCGGCGTACTCGGCCTCGACCCGCTCGACCCCGCGTGGCACGAGGGCGAGAACGGCGGCGACCTGAGGCCGATCGTCGACTCGCTGGTCGCCCTCGCACTCGATCAACGCGCGCAGGCGCGGGCACGCAAGGACTGGGCGGCGGCCGACTCGGTCCGCGACCAGCTCAAGAACGCGGGAGTTCAGGTGGAGGACACTCCGGCCGGGCCGCGCTGGACGGTAGGAGAGCAGCACTGATGCCGGGAAATTCCTTCAATGTGAGCAAGCGCGTCACCGCCAAGAAGGGCGCGTCGGGCGGGTCCGGCGGCAAGAACAGGGCGGGACTCAAGGGCCGGGGCAAGACCCTGCCGGCCGACGAGCGCCCGTGGCACAAGGGCTACTCGGGCACCGAGAAGCTTCCCGAGAAGACCGCCCGCAAGCAGGACAAGGAGCGGCGCGCCGCCGCCGCCGAGGGCCGGGCGCCCAAGGTCGGCATCCCGGGCAGCAAGGACACCACCTGGGGCCGGGGCGGCGGACGCGGCACCGGCCGGCCGGCTCCGCAGCGCGGCGGCCGGGTGCAGGGCCGCAGCGGCCCGAGGGTGGCACCGGGGCGCCGCTCGAACCCGACCAAGGAGGGCCCGGAGCTGCTGCTCGGCCGCAACCCGGTGACCGAGGCGCTGCGCGCGTCGATCCCGGCGACGGCCCTCTACCTGGCGCAGGGCATCGACATCGACGACCGGATCACCGAGATCGTCCGGACGGCCGGTGACCGGGGCATCCCGATCCTGGAGATCAGCCGGCTCGAGCTCGACCGGATGACCGGCGGAGTCCTGCACCAGGGCGTCGGCCTGCAGGTCCCGCCGTTCGCGTACGAGAACTTCGACGACCTCGTGGCCGCTGCGATGGAGCAGACCGCGCCGCTGCTGGTCGCCCTCGACGGCGTCACGGACCCGCGCAACCTGGGCGCCGTGATCCGTTCGGTGGCCGCGTTCGGCGCGCACGGCGTCTTCATGCCGGAGCGCCGGGCGGCCGGCATCACCGCGACCGCCTGGCGCACCAGCGCCGGCGCGGCCGCGCGGGTGCCGGTGTCGCAGGTGGTCAACCTGACCCGGTCGATCAAGGCCGCCCAGCAGGCCGGTTTCACCGCGATCGGGCTGGACGCGGACGGCGAGACGGACCTGTACCAGCTCGAGGCCGCGGTCGGCCCGCTGCTGGTCGTGGTCGGCTCCGAGGGCCGCGGCCTGTCCCGCCTGGTCGGCGAGACCTGCGACCTGCGGGTGAGCATCCCGATGATGTCCGAAGTGGAGTCGCTGAACGCCAGTGTCGCCGCCGCGGTCACCCTGGCCGAGGTCGCCCGCCGCCGCATCTACGGGTAGGCGCGCCCTGCCTGTAACGTGACGGGCCGGGTCAGCGGTGGCGGAGGTTGCGGGGCATGACCGACTGCACCGAGCGCAGCGAGGGCCAGGAGGGCATGCCAAAGGTGGTGGAGTCATGACCGACGGCTTTGTGCTCGGCGTCGACCTGGGCACCTCGCACACGGTCGCGATGCTGCGCTGGCCGGACGGCCGCACCCGGCCGCTGCTCTTCGACGGCCAGCCGCTGCTGCCGTCCGCCGTCTATCTCGACACGACGGGCCGGCTGCACGTCGGCCGTGACGCGGTCCGCCTCGGCCAGGCCGAGCCGGGCCGCCTCGAGCCGAACCCGAAGCGGCACGTCGACACCGAGACGGTGCTGCTCGGCGACGCCGAGGTGCCGACGGCCGACCTGCTGGCGGCGCTGCTCGCCGCGGTGGCCCGCGAGGCCGTCGCCGCCACGGGCTTTCTGCCGCCCGCGGTGCTGACCTGTCCGGCGGCGTGGGGGTCGCGCCGCCGGGGGGTGCTGACCACCGCCCTGGCCCGCGCGGGCTGGCCGCCGGCGACGCCGCTGATCGCCGAGCCGGTCGCGGCGGCTCGCTACTTCGCGGACGTCCTGCGCCGCCCGGTGCCGGTCGGTTCGGCGCTCGCAGTCTTCGACTTCGGCGGCGGCACGCTGGACATCGCCGTCGTCCGCAACGAGGGGCTCACGCCGCAGGGCCAGCCCCGTTTCGCCGTCGCGGCCTCCGGCGGCATCGACGACCTGGGCGGCCTCGACCTCGACGCGGCCCTGGTCGCGCACCTCGGCGCGACGCTGGAGAAGGACGAGCCCGCCGCCTGGGCCGCGCTGACCGATCCGGTCACGCTCGCGCAGTGGCGGGCCCGGCGGCAATTCTGGGACGACGTACGCGGGGCGAAGGAGATGCTGTCCCGCACGGCGCTCGCCCCCGTGCCGGTGCCCGGCGTGGAGCACGCGGTGCGACTGACGCGCGACGAGTTCGAGGCGGCGGCCGGAGCGTTGCTGCGCCGCGGGGTGGCCGAGGCGGGCTCGGTGCTGCGGGCCGCGGGCCTCGACCCGGCCGACCTGGCCGGTCTGTTCCTGGTCGGCGGCTCGTCCCGGGTGCCGCTGGTGGCGCGCCTGCTGCACAGCGAGCTGGGCATCGCGCCGACCGTCCTGGAGCAGCCCGAGCTGCCGGTCGCCGAGGGCGCCATCATCGCGGCCGCCGCGGCCGGGCAGGACCCGGGCGACGAGCCGGCCGACCCGATCCCCGCCTCGAGCGTTGCGCCGGCCGAAGTCGCCGCCCCGGCCGCGGGCGCGATCCCGGCCGCCTCGGAGGGGGCGAGGACGCCGGCCGAGGCGATGCGGGCGGCCGCGGTTCCCCCGGCGACGGACACGATGGCGCACGCCGGCCCGGCCCGGCCGTCCGGGGCCGCCGACCCACCCGCGGGCCGGCAGACACCCGCGAGCGGCAACGGAGCGGCACCACCGGCGGCCCGGCCGGCCGGCGCCCCGCCTGCCCAGGCCGGCGGGGGCGAGCCGAGCTATGCCGAACCCGTCGATCCCTGGGCCACAGGGGAGGCGGCCGCGTTCGGCGGCGCGGGCGGGCCGGTCCTGCACCCGGTCTCTGGCGCACCGCACCCGGGCGCACCCACGTCCCCCGCGCCGGTGTCGCCGCACGCCGAGCCGTGGCTGGCCTCGACGCAGCCCGAGCCCACGCCGGCGCTCCCCGCGTACCGGAAAAAGGGTCTCTGGATCGTCGCGGCGGGGACCGCCGCGGTGCTCGGGATCGCCGCGACCGCCGTCGTGCTGCTCTGGCCCGGCTATCCCGCGCTGGACTACCGGCCGCTCACCGATGAGCACCGGATCGCGCCCGTCGCGCCCGTCACCTCCGCGTTCAGCGCGACGGCCCTGCGCGGCGGGCGAGCCTACTTCGCCGGCGCCGACGACAACGGGACGCTCGGCGTCGTCGCGGCCGCCACCGGCAGCGGCGCGAAGGCCTGGAGCAGCGTCGAGGCCGGGGCCGCCACCCGCTGGGAGTCCTTCTTCACGGTGCCGGACGCGGTGGTCGCGATAACCGACAGCGACTCGGTCACCAGCACCCGGCGCATGGTGCTGCTCGACCCCGGCAAGGGCCGCAAGATGTGGGACCGCACGGTCGGCCGCGACGACGGCGTCGTCTTCGCCGGGGACAAGGTCGTGCTGGTCGACCGGACGGAGAACAGGCTCGTCGGGCTCGAGGTCCGTGATCGGGGCAAGGTCGGCTGGGAGCTGAAGAGCCCCAGCACCGAGTACGGCGTGACGACCACCAAGGTCGTCGCGGCGACCACCGACGCCGACCTCGCCGGGCCCGCGACCGCGACCGGGGTGCCGTTCGCCGAACCGCTCGACGACGACGAGCGGATCGTGCAGATCGGCGCCGACCGGTCCGCCCGGGTCATCGACGCGTCGACCGGTGACGTGACCGCCGGGCCGCGGCAGAGCGTGGCCGAGCCGGCCGACGAGGTCGTCGCACACGACGGCCGGCTCGTCGTGGCCGAGTCCGGCGACTCACACCGGATCGTCGCCTACGACCTGGCGAAGCTCGACGAGCCGCGGGTGCTCTACACGGCGCCGAACGCGAACATCCGGTTCGGCCACCTGACCGCGTGCGGCGCCGACCGGATCTGCGTGGTCGAGACGACCGGGTCCGACGCCAAGTCCGCGCAGGTGGTGGCGATCGACGCGGCCGGGAAGGGCGACGTGTGGCGCCGGACGGTCGCGGACGTCGACGGGCTCGTCCCGGTCGGCGAGGCCGTGCTCGCGACCCAAAACACGTCGCCGGAGCAGACCAGCCTGCTCGACGCCGAGGGCCGGGTGGCGTGGACGCGGGGCGGGGTCGTTGGCCGGCTCGACGGCGGCAACATGCTGCAGTTCTCGAAGGCGCTCTCGACCCTGGCCGACGACCCGGCGCTCGCGGGCGAGCACCTCGGCGACGACCCCGTACCGCTCGGCGCGCTGGACGGGGTCCGGTCGTCGACCTGCTCGTGGGACACGACCCACCTGGCCTGCGTCGCCGACGAGGACTTCGTCATCCAGCGCTTCGCCGACTGAGACCGGGCATGGAGAAGGGCGGCCCCCACGCGGGGAACCGCCCTTCGCCTGTTGCCTGACTCAGATCCGCTGGCCGCTGGTGGCGTGGAAGACGTGCACCTGGTTGGTCTGCGGCTTGATGAACACGGTCTCGCCCATGGTCGGCATCGAGCGCCGGTCGGTGCGGACCACGAACCGCTCCGAGCCGCCGTCGAGGGCCGCGTGGCCGTAGACGTTGGCGTCCGAGCCGAGGTCCTCGACCAGGTCGACGACGATCGGCAGGCCGCCCTCGGTCGGGGAGACCAGGTCGGTCGCCTCGGGCCGGAAGCCGATGGTCACCTTGCCGCCGCCGTCGTTCGCCGCCGCGACCTGCTCGCGGGTCAGCGGAACGGCGAGTTCGGCGAACGCCGCACCCGACTCGGTCAGCGGGACGGTCTTGAGGTTCATGGCCGGGGAGCCGATGAAGCCGGCGACGAAGACGTTGCCCGGGTTGTCGTACAGCACCCGCGGGGTGTCGCACTGCTGCAGCACGCCGTCGAGCATGACCGCCACCCGGTGACCCATCGTCATGGCCTCGACCTGGTCGTGGGTCACGTAGACGGTGGTGATGCCCAGCTTGGCCTGCAGCGTCGCGATCTGCGACCGGGTCTGTACGCGGAGCTTGGCGTCGAGGTTCGACAGCGGCTCGTCCATGAGGAACACCTGCGGCTCACGCACGATCGCACGGCCCATGGCGACGCGCTGGCGCTGGCCGCCGGAGAGCGCCTTCGGCTTGCGGCTCAGGTACTCGTCCAGCTGCAGCAGCTGGGCGGCCTCCTTGACCCGGCGGTCGATCTCCGACTTGGGGGTCTTGCGCAGCTTCAGGGCGAACGCCATGTTCTCGTACACCGACATGTGCGGGTACAGGGCGTAGTTCTGGAAGACCATCGCGATGTCGCGGGACTTCGGGGGGAGGTTCGTGACGTCCTTGCCCTGGATGAGGATGCGGCCGCGGTCCACGTCCTCGAGGCCGGCGAGCATCCGCAGGCTGGTGGACTTACCGCAGCCGGAGGGGCCGACCAGGACCAGGAACTCGCCGTCGCCGATCTCGAGGTCGAGCTCGTTGACCGCGGGGCGCTCCTGTCCGGGATAGATCCGGGAGGCCTTCTCATAGGTGACCGTAGCCATGGTGAATCGACTTCCTTTCCACCGGCAGGAACGTGCCGGACGATCCGAGTGGGAGGAACAGCGTGGGCAAGCCACACGCCCGCCACCGTAAGGCTTTTTTCCGGAACTGCCAAGGTCGCGCCTGGCAAAGGGCGTTCCGCCTGCCGGTTGGCATGCCGGTATGCTGATCGCGCGCCCCTGTAGCTCAGTTGGCCAGAGCACCTGTCTTGTAAACAGGATGTCGTCGGTTCGATTCCGACCGGGGGCTCAGGGAAAGGCCCTAACCAGCGCAGACGCCGGTCAGGGCCTTATATCTATCGCTGTGGTTTGAACCGCCCCCGAAAACCCCCCGATAACGCCCGCGGACGCACCGGCCGCAAGCGGCTCCCGGGCAACGCGGACTCAGAGCCTGAAGGCCGCGACCAGGGTGTTCAGTTCGCTGGCCATGCGGGCCAGGTCGGTGGCGGCGCTCTGGGAGCGGTTGACGCCCTCGGCGGTGGAGTTGGCGGCCGCGGAGGCGTCGGCGACGTTGCGACCCATCTAGGCGGTCGTGGCGCTCTGCTGGGCCACGGCCGGGCTGATGAGTGCGGCGGTGGTCTTCCTCGTCACCGTTCGACGGTCCTGACACCGCGGGTGGCGCAGCTCGGGGTGTGGCGCGTCACACGCGGGGCCGGTGTGCGCCGGCGAATCTCTCATGCTCGGGCCGCGCCGGCCGATCCGAGTTCCTGTGACCGCCCGCCCAGACCCGTCCCTGCTGCGGCGACGCCGCGCCATCGAGGGGATCACCTTCATCTCGCGCGGCAGCGGCCTGCTCGCCGCGGCGCTGTTCCTCGCCCGCTGGTTCGGTATGCCGGCCCCAGCCGCGGAAGACCGTCGGCTCATCGTGGTGTGCCTGGCCGGTATCGCCGTGATGGCAGTGCTCAACGTGTTCGCGTTGATCAACTTCCGGCACCTGGACGGTCCGCGTTATGCCGTGCTGAGCGCCTGCCAGGTGGCCGGCGACATCCTGCTCATGAGCGGCATCGTCCTCTGGGTTCAGGTGGACGGCCAAATCACCATCTGGCCGGGCCTGATCGTTCCTATCGTTGCCGGTGCCCTGCGGCACCGGCTGCGGGGCGCGCTGATCGCCTGGGCTGCCACCTCTGCCGCGTTCGCCGGCACGGTGATCACCCTCGGCGATGACGCCGTACGCGCCGGGGATCTGCTGTTCGCGATCGCCATCCCGCTGTTCGTCGCGGTGCTCAGCGGCACCCTGTCGTCCGCCCTCGCCCGCCAGGCCGGGGAGCTGCACGCCCTGCGCACGGCGCTGCGGCATCAGGCCGCACGCGACGGTCTCACCGGCCTGCCGAACCGGGCCCAGCTCGCCGAGTACGCCGACGGGCAGGCCGGCCGGGAGATCGCCGTGCTGCTCATCGAGCTGAACGGCTTCAAACAGGTAAACGACACCCTCGGCCACGCCGCGGGCGACAGCCTGCTGCGCGAGGCGGGCCACCGGCTGAGCACCAACCTGCGCGTCAGTGACATGGTCGGCCGGATGAGCGGCGCCGAGTTCGTCGTGCTCCTGCCGGACACGGACCCGACCGCGGCCGCCGAGGTCAGCGCCCGGCTTTACGCCGAGATCGGTCGTCCGATGTACCTCGACGGCCAGGTGGTCTCGGTGGGCGTCACCATCGGTGCGGCCCACCGGCCCGGCGGCGACGCGGCAGGCCTGACGGCGCTGACGGCCGCGGCGAACGCCGCCATGCCCCGAGAGAGGATCTCCGGGGCTTCCGCAAGCGAGGCGCGCCGCGTGCCGTCGCTGTCTACCACCTGATCGAGCCTGGACTCGTAGCGACGGGCGATTCCGGCCGGGGGCTCCCAAACACCCTGAAAAGAATTTTCCCGTCCTTCCGCCTAAGGTGTCGCCATGCGCATCGAGCGGGTCGTGGACGCCGCGGCCGTGCACCGTGCCGCCGACCTTTTCGACGAGCCGCCGCTGGCGGCGGCGACCGAGAAATTCCTCACACATCCGGACCACCATCTGCTCTTCGCCTACGACGGCGACCGGGCGGTCGGCATGATCTCCGGGGTCGAGATGACCCATCCGGACAAGGGCACGGAGATGTTCATCTACGAGCTCGGCGTGGCGCCCGCCGCCCGGCTGCGTGGTGTCGGCACCGCGCTCGTCCGGGCGCTGGGCGACGTCGCCCGCGAACGCGGCTGCTACGGGATGTGGGTCGGCACCGAGCCCGACAACGAGGCCGCGCAGGCCACCTACCGCCGGGCGGGCGCTACCGAGGAGGCCCCGTTCGTGCTGCTCAACTGGGACCTCGTCCCGGGAGATCAGGCCTCCTGACGCCGGCCGCGGCCGGGCGGTTCGAAACGCGTCGAGCCCGCACCGGACGCACCGGGGCGGGCTCGACATCGCACGACCTACTTGAAGTCCTCGTCCACGCCCGCGATCGGCCGGCCGCCCCCGGAGAAGGACCGCTTGTCGCCGCCCGCCTCGTTGTCGATCGGCTCCTCGTGCACCCGCGGGTCCCTGACCGGCTCGTCGATGGCCGGGTCGACGGTCGCCGGGTCGACGGTCGCCGGGTCTACCGCCGTGCCGCCCGCCGGCATGCCGGTCACGACATCGTCGGCGTCGCCGGCCCGGTCCTTGTCCTTGCCCTTGTCCTTGTCTTTGTCCTTGTCCGGCACCTCGTTCGCCGGCAGCAGGCCGCCGAGGCCGCCGAGCAGTGGCAGCCCGCCGTCGAACAGCGCCGACTCCCTGGGCGCACCGGCGGCCGGGAGCAGCCCGCCGCCGAGCAGGCCCCCGCTGAGCAGACCGCTCGGGATGAGGCTGGTCAGGTTGCCGGTCGGCAGGCCGCCGGCAGCCTGTCGACCGGCCGTCGCGCCGCCGGCGGACGTCGCACCGCGGGCCATCCCGGCGACGGACGTGCCACCGCGGGTCAGGCCGCCCACCGGCACGCCCGCGGGGACCAGCCCCGCGCCCTGCGCCCGGCCGTCCGGCTCGGCGACCCCCTGCAGAAGGCCGGTGTTCCTCGGCATCATGTCCGAAAGGGACCCGAGACCCTGAAGATCGGCGGAGTTCTGGCCCGGCTTGATGTTCATCAGCTGGTTGGCGCCGCCCAGCGGGCTCTCCAGGTTGAGGCTGCCGGCCGGGTCAAGCCCGATACCCCGGCCGTCGGCCGAGTTCACCAGCCCATCGGTCTGTACGGGAACCAGGTCCGCCTGCGCGGGTGCCGCGCCGAGCAGCAGGACGCCGCCGACCACCGCCCCGGCGTAGAACCACTTGCGCATCGATCTCCTCCTGCAGAAATTCGGACGAAACGTTCGGAAAGGGCAACGAATGGCCTCCGTGGAGGGTTCGGGGGGCGACGGGTTCAAGCCGTGGTGATCACGTGGCTACGATGCGGTCCATGGCCGCCGACCCCAATCGCGAACCTTCCGGTCGCGCGTTCGTGTCCCGGCTGCGGCGCAACGCCGACGGCCGGCCGCACTTCGTGATCTGTGGCGCGGACTCGCTCGTCTACACCGTCGCCGAGGAGCTGGCGAACGCCGGCCACCGGATCCGGCTCACGGTGATCATCCCGTCCACCCTGCGCGAAGACGTTCCCGACCTGGCCACCCTGCGCGGCGTGCGGGTCGTGCGCGCCGACCGCCTCGACGAGCGCACGTTCCGCGCCGCGGGGCTCGCGGGCGCGGCCGCCCTGGGCCTGGTGATGCCCGACGACGTGGTGAACCTGCACGCCGCGCTCTGCGCCCAGGCCGTCGAGCCGGACCTGCGGCTGGTCATCCGGATGTTCAACACCGGCCTCGGGTACGGCGTGCGCCGGCTCTTCGCCGACTGCGCGGTCCTCTCCGACGCGGCGATGGCCGCACCGGCGTTCGTGGCGGCCTCGCTGGGCGAGGTCGCACCGACCCACCTGCGACTCGCCGGCCGCACCCTGTACGTGGCGCGCCGCGGCGAGGTCAGCCCGGACCGGTTGGTCTGCGCCCTGACCGCAGCGGACGGTGCCGGCCGCATCGACGTCCTGCCCGCGGATCCGCCGCCCGGCGCGCAGCAGCCGACGGATCTGGTGCTCGCCGAGGCGTCCGGCCGTCCCGCCGCCCAGGTGGTCGACGCGCAGCGCCGGATCCGTGCCCGCCGGCGCCGGCGGCCGGTGCGCGTGATGGGCCGCGCGCTGCGGGCCGCGCTGAGCCGCAAGCTGGGCGTCGCGGTGCTGGTCACCCTGGTCGTCACCGTGGTGTCGGGCGCGGTGCTGGTGCACGCCGACCCGGTCAGCGGCTTCTGGCGGTCGATCTACGTGACGCTGCTGACGGCGGTCGGTTCGTCCGATGTGGAGATCGAGCGCAACAGCGTTGCGCAGGCCGCCCAGCTGGTGCTGACCATCGCCGGACTCGCGCTGCTGCCACTGATCACGGCGGCGGTGGTCGAGGGCATGGTGAACGCCCGGCTCGAGCTCAACAGCGGCAGGGGCGCCGCGCAGCACGAGGACCACGTGGTGGTCGTCGGCCTCGGCAGCGTCGGCACCCGGGTGCTGCGCCAGCTCAACGACCTGGGAGTCGACGTGGTGGCGATCGACCGCCGGGCCGACGCCCGTGGCTCGAAGGCCGCGCAGCAGCTGGGTGTGCCGTTCATCGTCGGCGACGCGGCGCTGGAGGAGACGCTGCGCTCGGCGTCGATCGCCACCAGCAAGGCGCTGGTGGTGGTCTCCACCGACGACGTCACCAACCTGCAGGCCGCGCTGAACGCCCGCGCCGTCCGCCCGGATCTCCGCGTCGTGCTGCGGCTCTTCGACGACGACTTCGCCCAGCGGGTGCAGACCGCCTTCAACATCAACATCTCGCGCAGCGTTTCCCGGCTGGCCGCGCCGACCTTCGCGGCGGCGATGCTGGAGCGCGAGGTGCTCGCCACCATCCCGGTCGACCGGCACGCGCTGCTGGTCGCCGGGGTGCGGGTCTACGCCGGTTCACCGCTCGACGGGCTGCCGCTGAGCCAGGCCGACCGGCCGCTGAGCGTACGCGTGATCGGCCTGGCGTCGGCCGGCTCGGAGTGGGTGGACTGGACCCCGGACCACCGCCGGGTGCTGGCGACCGGTGACCGCATCATCATCGTGGCCCGCCGCGCGGGCCTGCGCGCCCTGGTCGAGCAGGCCAGCCCGCCGGCAGACCTGACGGGGCCGGCGGAGGAGCCGGCCTGAGGACCGTCCCGCGCCGGGCGGGTCAGAGCGCGCTCACCTCGAGGCCCAGGACGGCCTGCTCGTCCGGCTTGTGTGCCAGCACGTCGGTCAGATAAGACTGCACCGCGGGTGCCATGCCGACGTCGCGTCCGGCCTGTTCGGACAGCAGCCACTTGTGCTGGATGATCTGCGAGAAGATCTCCTGCGGCTCGAGCTTGCGGCGCAGGTGCGTCGGCACCGCGCGGACCACCGGCTCGAAGACCTCGGTGAGCCAGCGGTGTGCCGCCTGCTGCTCGTCGGTCAGGTCCGACTCCGCGCGGTAGGCGTCCAGGTCGTTGAGCAGCTGCCGGGCCTGGTTCTCCTCGGCGTCCAGGCCGGTCAGGCGGAGCAGCCGGCGGGTGTGGTAACCGGCGTCGACCACCTTCGGCCGGACCCGGTAGCCGCCGTCCACCGTGGACATCGCGACCTCGGCGACGTCGAAGCCCAGGTCGTTGAGGCGCCGGATGCGGCCCTCGATGTCGTGGCGGGCGTCGCGGGCGACCTCCTGCTCGTACGTGACCTCGTGCCACAGCCGCTCGTAGCGGGCCACGATGTCGTCGACCACCGACTCCGGGTCGATCGCCTCGTGCAGCAGCTCGGCGGCCTGCAGGTCCAGGCACTCGCCGAAGATGTTCAGCCGCAGGATCTCGATGTCCTCGCTGCGCTGGCCCTCGGAGAGCCGGGGGTGCAGGTTGCCCGTCTCGGCGTCGACCAGATAGGCCGCGAACGCGCCCGCGTCGCGGCGGAAGAGCGTGTTGGACAGCGAGCAGTCGCCCCACGAGAAGCCGGTCAGGTGCATGCGGACGATCAGCGCGGCGAGCGCGTCGAGCAGCCTGTTCATCGTCTCGGGCCGCAGCGTGTGCGAGAAGAGCGCCCGGTACGGCAGCGAGAACTGGAGGTGCCGCGTGATCAGCACGGTCTCGAGCGGCTCGCCCGCGTCGTCCACCCGGTCGGTGACGACGGCGACGGCCTCTACGGCCGGGAAGTCGATCCGCTCGAGGGCGCGGAGCAGGTCGTACTCCCGCTCGGCTATCCGTTCCCGGGTCTCCTTGAGGGCGTAGACGGTGTCGTTGAGTTTGACGAACCTGACGATGTGCCGCGAGATGCCCTGCGGCAGCGCGACCAGGTGTGAGGCGGGCCACTCCTCGAGCGGCACGCTCCACGGCAGGTCCAGCAGCGCCGGGTCGACTAGGGCGGACGTGATTCGCACGAGGCCCAGTGTGCACGTTCCGCACGGCGCGTCGCTGCCGCACGTGGTTCGTTACACAGAAGCGAGATAGACGGATTGTTTCTTATGTCGGTGGTGTGATCAGAGGGGCGGGAGTGAATTTGCGACGCGTGGTGAGCATCGTCGTCGGGGCGGGTGCTGCCCTGGCACTGGCCGGCACGGTCGGTGCGGCGGCATGGAGGTTCTCGACGGACGAGGTTCGCCCGGTCGGTTCCTGGCAGGAGGCGGCGGGCTCGCCCGGTGACCCCGGCGCGGTGCGGCAGCCCGCGGCCGCGACCGGCGGAAACGGTTCTCCCGGCGGCGCACCGGCCGCCGGGCCGTCATCCGGGAAGCCCGCGGCGAAGTCCTCGTCGCCGGCACCGGGCACGACCGGCCCGGCGGTTCCCGAGTCCGCGACGGGCCCGGGCGGCGAGGGCCGCCAGAAGGTCGGCGAGCTGCTCAAGATTGACAAGCTGCTCGGGTACGGCGCGCCGAAGCGCGAGGTTCTGCACTATCCGTCAGCGTCGTACGTGAAGGTCCACTTTAGTCGCATGACGATGCTGCCGGGCGACTATGTGACGGTCTCGGACCCCGAGGGCGAGGAGTCCTACCGGTACGACGCGCCGAAGCTGCTCGAAGGCGTCACCGACACCGGCAGGTGGGCCATGTCGATCACCGGCGACACCGCGGTGGTCGAGGTGCACCGCGGCGGCGGCGATCTGGTCGGCTCGGTGCTCGGCGGGCTCGGGGTGAACGTGGACCAGGTCGCCCGCGGCTACTCCCGCAAGGAGCAGGCCCGGATCCCGTCGGAGGGTCTCGCGCGGCCGGGTCGCACCGGCGACGAGGAGTCCATCTGCGGCAGCGACACGAGCAAGGACGCGGTCTGCTACCGCTCCGCCGACCCGGTGGCGTACACGCGGTCGAAGTCGATCGCGCGGCTGCTGATCAACGGCACCGAGCTCTGCACCGGCTGGCGGGTCGGCACCAAGAACCGGATGCTGACGAACAACCACTGCTTCGACAACTCGGCCGCCGCGTACGAGACCGAGGTCTGGTTCAACTACCAGTGCGCCACGTGCGGCGGGTACGACGTCTTCAAGCCGACAAAGGTCTGGGGCGACAAGGTGCTCGCCACCGAGCACGTCCTCGACTACACGCTCTTCACGGTGAGCAACTTCGCCACGGTGCAGAAGTTCGGCTACCTCACCCTGGACACCGTCGTGCCGGCCCGCAATCAGGAGCTCTATGTGCCGCAGCACCCGGCCGGCGAGCCGACCCGGATCGCCGGGCGCCTCGGGGAGCCGGCGGGCACCTGCGCGGTGGTCGACCCGGCGTTCGACGGGTACGCGCAGAACTCCGACGTGTCCTACTACTGCGACACCGAGGGCGGATCGAGCGGCAGCCCGGTGCTCTCCCGCAAGACCAACAAGGTGGTGGCGCTGCACCACTTCGGCGGCTGCCCGAACTCGGGGGTCCGCGCTGACCTGCTCAACAACAGGCTCAAGTCGTATCTCTGACGTACCGTGTGCGCCATGCTCATGCCCGTACGGCCCCGGGGCTGGTGGTTCGACGCCGCCCTGCTCGCCGGCTTCGTCGCGCTGACCGTGGCGCTCGCCCGCGGCCACCTGCTCACGCTCGACCTGCAGGTGGCCGCCTGGGTTGATGATCACCGTCCGGCGCCGCTGGGCATGACGTTGCGGGTGTTCAACTACCTGGGCCAGGGCGGCCAGGTGCTGATGTCGACCTCGATCCTGCTGGCCGGGCTGGTGGCCTGGCGGAGGCGTTCGGTGCGCCCGCTGCTGGTGATCGTGGCCGCATTCCTGGTGACGTCCGCGACGATCGGCCCGCTGAAGATCTGGCTGGACCGCGCGGCACCGCACTTCAAGGGCCCGGACCCGGAGATCCTGTTCAACCCGGCCGCCGCCGGCCCGCTGGCCATGAGCTACCCGTCCGGGCACGTCGCCAACGCGGTGGCCTGGTACGCCGTCATCGCGCTGCTGGCGAGCGCGCTGCTGCGGTCGCTCGACCGGCCGCCGCTGTCGCCGCGCGCCTACACGGCCCTGCGGGTGCTGCCACCGGCGATCGTGTTCTTCACCACTACCTACCTGGCATACCACTGGATCACCGACTCGGTGGCGGGGCTGCTGCTGGGCCTGATCCTGGCCCGCCTGCTGACCCGGATCCCGTGGGACGCCATCCCGCTGCCGCGCCTGCCGAACGGCGTCGACCGGCCCGCCGGGCTCGACCGCCCGGTGGTCGCGGGGGAGCAGGCGGTCAGACCCAGGCGCCTGCGCGCATCACGCGCCTGACCGTCAGGTCCGGGCGCAGGACGACCAGATCCGCGCGGAGGCCGGCCTCCAGCGCGCCGACCTGATCCGCCAGGCCCAGCGCGCGGGCCGGCGTCGTCGACGCCATCGCCGAAGCCGTCGTCAGGTCGAGGCCCGCGCCCACCGCCCGCCGGAACGCCTCGTCCATCGTCAGGGTGCTGCCCGCGATCGAGCCGTCCCGGACCAGCCGCGCCACCCGGTCGGCCACCGCCACGGCCTGGCCGCCCAGTTCGTACTCGCCGTCGGGCATGCCGGCCGCGTCCATCGCGTCCGTGATCAGCGCCGCGCGGTCCGGCCCGGCCGCCTGCGCCGCGAAACGCAGCATCCCGTCGTGCAGGTGGATGCCGTCGGCGACCAGCTCGCAGACGATCGAGGGGGAGCTCAGCAGCGCGACGATCGGGCCCGGCTCGCGATGGTGCGCCGGGCGCATGCCGTTGAACAGGTGCGTGCCGACGGTCGCGCCCGCGGCGACACCGGCCAGGGTCTGCTCGTACGTCGCGTCGGTGTGCCCCAGCGCCGCGACGACCCCGCTGCCGACCAGCAGGTCGACGGCGGCCAGGGCGCCGGGCAGTTCCGGGGCGATGGTGACCATGCGGACCGCGCCGTCGCCGAGCTTGATCAAGGCGGTCAGCTCCTCCAGCGACGGATCGCGGAGGTACGCCGGGTTCTGCGCCCCGCAACGGGCGTGCGACAGGTACGGCCCCTCGAAGTGCAGCCCGGCGATCGCGCCGTCGACGACCAGCGGCAGGTACGCCGCCGTGGCGTCGCGCATCAGCTCGTACGGGGAGCTGACCAGGCTGGCGAGCATCGTCGTGGTGCCGTGCCGCAGGTGGAAGGCGGCGGCCGCCCGGGCGGCCGCCGGGTCACCCTGGGTGAAGGTGTGCCCGCCGCCGCCGTGGCAGTGCAGGTCCACGAAGCCCGGGACGATGATGTCGTCGCCCGCGGTGCCCTTCGCCGAGACGGACAGAATCGTCGGCCCGTCCACCTCGACGTACCCGGGCACGACCGCACCGGGCCGGACGACGCGGCCGCTGATCTTCTCCGTCAAGAGGGTGCTCCCAGGCTGTCGAGCGCGAGCAGGGCCGCGCCGAGGCAGCCCGCGGTGTCGCCGAGCGCCGCGCGCACGATCCGCGGCATCCGGTGGAACGTGATCCGGGCGTCCAGCGCGGTCCGCAGCGGCGCGAGCAGTTCCTCGCCGGCCTGGGCGAGCCCGCCGCCGAGCACGACGATCCCGGCGTCGTAGAGGGCCTGCGCGGTGAGCAGCCCGTCCGCGAAGGCCTCGACCGCCTCGGTCCAGACGGAGTTCGCCAGCTCCTCGCCGGCGGCGGCGCGGGTGGCCACGTCGAACGCGGTGACGCCCTCGATGCCCGACAGCTCCACGTAGCGCCGGCCGACCGCCGAGGCCGAGGCCACCGACTCGAGGCAGCCGCGGCCGCCGCAGCCGCAGCGCGGCCCGCCCGGCCGGACGATGACGTGCCCGACCTCGCCGGCCGCGCCGTGTGCGCCGCCGAAGGCCCGGCCGTCGACGACGTGGGCGGCGGCGATGCCGGTGCCGATGGCGATGAAGAGCACGTTGCGCTGGCCGAGGCCGGCGCCGAGGCGCGCCTCGGCCATCCCGCCGACGCGGACATCGTGCCCGAGCGTCGCGGGCACTCCCAGCCGCGCCGACACCAGGTCGCGCAGCGGCACGTCGCGGAATCCGACGTTGCTGGACCAGACGGCGGTGCCGGTCTCCTCGTCCACCACGCCGGGCACCGCCACCCCGGCGGCGACCGGCCGCAGTCCGTCCGCGCGGGCGCGGTCGGCCAGGCCGGCGGCGATGTCGAGGATGTTCCCGGTGACCGCCTCGGGCCCACGGGCGGGCAGCGTCGGATGCCGCTCGGCGTGGTGCACCGCGCCGCCGGGCCGCACCAGGGCGCATTTCATTCCGGTGCCGCCGACATCCAGCGCCACCACGACCTCGTCGCTCACGGTCCTACCCTTCTGTCAGCGCATGCCGGGATCGACGCCGCGCTGCGTCAGGTGGTGCCGTCGTGCGGTCGTCACGGCAGGACGACCGAGCGGGTGAGATTGCGGGGATGGTCGGGGTCGAGCCCCTGGCTGGTGGCGAGCAGCACGGCGACGCGCTGGGCCACGACCAGGTCCGCCATCGGGTCGAGCGGTGCCCGGCCGCCGCGCCAGTTGCCGAGGGCGGCGTAACCGCCGTTGTAGCGGCTGTGCACGAACGCGGCCCCGGTCGCCTCGACGTCGTCGGCCAGGCCGGCCGGTATGTCGCCGAACGCCCACACCACGCGGCCCGGCGAGGCGATGGAGATGGGGCCGTGCCGGTAGTCCATCGCCGGGTACGCCTCGGCCCACCACATCGCGGCCTCGCGGCACTTGAGCGCCGCCTCCTCGGCGAGCCCGATGGTCCAGCCGCGGCCGAGGAAGGTGATCTGCTGGGCCAGCGCGGGGTGCACGGGCATCGGCAGCCGGACCGCGACCTCGGCGTCCGCGGCGATCGGCTCCAGGTCCGTCCCGAGGTGGGCCCGGAGCAGGGCGAGCGCGCTCGTGGCGAAGCGGGTCTGCACCACCGAGAGTTCGTCGGCGAAGTCGAGGACGATCGCGTCGCGCGCCACCGTGGCGGCCGGCTCGGTGCCGTCGGCGGTGATCACCGTGGTCGGCGTCCGGCCGTCGAGGGCGTCGAGCAGGTCGATGACCTCGGTCGTGGTGCCGGATCGGGTGATGGTGACGACCCGGTCGTAGTTGCGGCCCAGCGGGAACTCGGACGCCTGGAACGCGTCGGTCTCGCCCCGGCCGGCCTGCTCGCGCAGCGCGGCGTAGGCCTTGGCCATGAACCACGAGGTGCCGCAGCCGGCGACCGCCACCCGCTCGCCCGCCGCGGGCAGGCCGGGCGAGCCGGCCAGCTTGGCCGCCTGAAGCCAGCAGTCTGGCTGGCTGGCGATCTCCACCTTGACGTGACTCATGGCAGTATTCCCTCAATCGCCTGCGCAGATGCGCTCGGTTCGCCGCTATTTCGAGCGTCATTCTGCTTCGAAGCTCTGCGCGTCCGCAACCACCGTAGCGTGTTCGCGCAGGCACTCTCTTTGCTTCGCGACGTTTCGCGCACTAATGTGCACACTCTTATCACGAAACGTGCAGCAGGGAGCTCGGGTGGACCGGTACGCGCGGTGGAATGCCCTGCTCGAGCTGCTCGCGGAGAGCGGCCGGGTCAGCGTCGAGGACGCGGCCGACAAGCTCGACGTCTCGCAGGCGACCATCCGCCGGGACTTCGACCAGCTCGGCCAGCAGCAGATGATCACCCGGACCCGGGGCGGCGCGGTCGCCAACGGCGTCTCGTACGACCTGCCGCTGCGCTACAAGAGCGCCAAGCACTCGGCGGAGAAGCAGCGGATCGGCGAGGCGGCGGCGAACCTGGTCGTGCCCGGCACGGTCGTCGGCCTCAACGGCGGCACGACCATGACCGAGGTGGCCCGGGCCCTCGCGGTGCGGCCCGACCTCAACACCAGCGGCGACGGCGCCCAGCTCACCGTGGTGACCAACGCGCTCAACATCGCCAACGAACTGCTGGTCCGCTCGCGGATGAAGATCGTGGTGGCCGGCGGCGTGGTGCGCCCGCAGTCGTTCGAGCTGGTCGGCCCGCTGGGCGGGGCGCTGCTCAAGGAGGTCACGCTCGACATCGTGCTGCTCGGCGTCGACGCGCTCGACGTCGAGCTGGGCGCCGCGGCGCATCACGAGGGCGAGGCCGCGATGAACAGCCTGATGGTCGCCCGGGCCAAGCGCGTCGTGGTGATCGCCGACTCGTCGAAGCTCGGCGGGCACGCGTTCGCCCGGATCTGCCCGATCAGCAAGGTGGAGACCCTGGTCACCGACTCGGGGGCGCCGCCGGAGCTGCTGGAGGGCTTCCGCGACGCCGGCGTGCAGGTCGTCTGCGCCTGATCGGCTGCCGGACACCCGGCGGACGACCGTCGTTGACGTGCCGTACGCCTGCGCGGTGTGCGATGGGGTGTGCACCACGCCAACCACTACTACGGGCACTCGCACGTGCTGGCCCGCTACTGCGGCCTCGACGACGCCGACCCGCCCCGCCTGCACGGCTACCTGCAGCACGGCTGGAACATCGGTGACGGCCTCGCCGCCGACCACGAGTTCGTCGCCGGCACCCCGGTGCTGCTCTGGTCGGAGCGGACCCGGCGGCGCGCCTGGTCGCTGGGGCGGCGGGAGACCTATGTCGTCGGCTCGCCCTGGGCGTACCTGCTGCGGATGGAGCGGGATCCGGGGGTACGGCGGGAGGGCACGATCTGGTACCCGTTCCACGGCTGGGAGGGCCAGCACGTGCTGGGCGACCACGCCCGGCTCATCGCGGAGATCAGGGACACCGAGCCCGGCCCGGTCACCGTCTGCCTGTACTGGCAGGAGTACCGCACGGCGAGCGTGCGCCGCCGCTACGAGCGGGCCGGCTTCCGGGTCATCTGCCACGGCTACCGCGGCGGCAGGTGGGAGCGCCTGGACCCGGAGTTCCTCCGCCGCCAGTCGGCGGAGCTGCGCCGGCATCGCCGGGTCGCGTCCAACCGCCTCTGCAGCGCGGTCCTCTACGGCGCGCTGGCCGGCTGCGAGCCGGCGGTCTACGGCGACCCCATGCTGCTCGACCGCGAGGACCTCGCCCTCGGCGGGCCGGAGCGGATCCGGCGCCAGTGGCCGGAGCTGCACGGCCCGTGGGTCGACCCGGCCGCGGCGCAGGAGATCGCGGTCGCCGAACTCGGCGCCGACCGCCTGCTCCCGCCGGCCGAGCTGACCCGCATCCTCGGCTGGCAGACGGCGAACGGTGGTGTCCGATGAACCCGCGGCTGCTCGGCGACGAGATGGTGCGGTGGTCGGACCTCGACGGCGCACACGGTCCGGGGCCGGCGCGGGGCGCCGCGCTCGGTCCGCTGCTGGGCGCGGCCAGTGGCCGGACCCTCATCGCCGGTCCGCACGACCCGGCGCTGGTCGGCCTGGCCCCGGCCGACGACCTGACGCTGCTGGTCCGGGGCGTTGCCGACGGCCACGCGCTCGCGGCCGGCTTCCCCGAGGCCACCGTCTGCGTCGGCGGCCTCGCCAAGTTCGGCGCCGAGGCACCGTTCGACACCGTGATCGCGCTGGCCGGCCTGGAGGTGCTCGCCTCGGCCGAGGGCGTCGAGCTGTCCTGGGGCCAGTCCCTCGACCTGCTGCTCGACCTGCTCCGGCCCGGCGGAACCCTGCTGCTCACGGTGGAGAACCACCTCGGCCTGCACCGGTTGGTCGCGCTGCCGGGACGGCCGGCCGACGCGGACTGGACGGCGGCCGGCGAGCACGACCCGAGCCGGCCCGCCGGGCTCGCCCGGGTGCTGGACCGGCTGGGACCGGCGGCCCGCGCCTACGCGGCGTACCCGGACCCGCTCGCGCCGACGTGTGTGCTCGAGGCCGGCGAGCTGGACCGCGAGGACGTTACCGGTGCGCTGGCGGCGCTGCTGACCCGCGCCGTCGAGCCCCTCGGCAACGTGCTGACGGACCCGCGCCGGCTCGCGGTCAGCGCCCTGCGACACGGCGCCGCGGCGCAGCTTGCGCCGGCCTGGATCCTGGCCGTCGGTGCCGACGTCGACCTGCGCCGGACGCTGCCGTCCGGGCGTACCCTCCATGATCTTTTGTTGGCCGCCGCGCTCGAGCGGGACCTGCCCGCCGTGCGTGAGCTGCTCGGCGCCTGGCTGGACGGCCCGGCCGCCGGGGTACCGGCCGACCAGGTCGTCGTCGGCGCCGCGGGGGAGCTCACCGCGCTCGCCCCGGCGGAGGATCCCGGCGCGGCCCTGGCGCGCTTCGCCGCGGACCTGATCGACGGCGGCTATCCCCATCCCTGGCCGGCGCCGCGGAGCCCGGCCGAGCTGGCCGTCACCCTGGCCGCGATGACCGGGCGGGAGATCGATCCGCCCGAGCGGGCCGGCGGCCGTACCGACCTGGGTGTCCGGGAACTGCTCGCCGCCCGGTCGCGGCTGGCGGAGGAGCTGGCGCAGGCCAGGGCGAAACAACTCTGGTATGAACAGATGCTCGTCGAGCGCGAGGCGGCGCTGAAACGCCTCCAGCGGATCAACCTGGTGCTCGCCGCGACGGCACCCGCGCGGGCGCTGCTCAGCGGCGCCCGGGCGGCGCGGCGGACCGCGCGCCGCGTCCTGCGCCCGCGCGGATAGCGTCGTACAGGTCCTCGAGCCGGCCGGACTGCCGGCGCAGGTCGAAGTGGGTCTCGACGCGTTCGCGGGCCTGGCGGCCGAGTCGTTCCCGCAGGCCCGGGTTGCCGAGCAGCCGCTGGATGTGGTGCGCGGTCGCGGTGCTGTCCCCCTCGGCGCCGAGCATGCCTGTCTCGCCGTGCACGACGGCCTCCGGGATGCCGCTGTGCCGGGTCGACACCGCGGGTATGCCCTGGACGGCGGCCTCCAGGATGGTGGTCGGCAGGCCCTCCGAGTCGCCGTCCGCGGCGGTCTTGGACGGCGCGGCGAGCAGGCGTGACTCGGCCAGATGGCGGCTGACCTGCGCGGGCGTCTGCGCGGGAAGGAACGTGGCGTCCAGGCGAAGATCGGCGGCGCGCGCCCGCATGGTGTCGCGCAGCGGCCCGGAGCCGATGAGGAGCGCCCGCGGTCGCGGCGGCGGCAGCGCGCCGAGGGCGTCGATGAGGTCGTCGACGCCCTTCTTCTCGACGAACCGCCCGACGAAGACGACGTCCCACTTCTTCGGCGTCGCCAGGGCCGGGGCGATCGGCACGCCGGTGTGGTGCACGAGCACCTTCTCCGGGTCCGCGCCGAGTGCGATCGCCCGGCCGCGGATGTGCTCCGAGACGGCCAGCACGACGGCGGCGCGTTCGAAGGCCGTACGCAGGTTGCGGCGGTAGCGGCCGCCGCGGGCCCCGGAGGACTCCGGCTGCCTCGTCACGTCGTGGCCGTGCACGGTGACGACCAGCGGCGCGCCGGCCTCCGCCGCGGCGTGGCTCACCAGCCAGCCGTCGCCGCCGAAGTGTGCGTGCACCAGATCCGGCCGAAGCCGGGCGACGAGCCGCGTCAGCCGCGGCGAGGAGCCGGTCAGCCGCAGCCGCAGAAAGGCCCGCCGGCCGGCCGCGCTGTCCGGATAGACGATCACGTCGGAGTCCTCGGACAGCGCCGACTCCTCCCTGGTGGCGCCGAGGTACACGGGCCGCCACCGGGCCAGGGCGCGGCCGTGGTTGCGGACGAACGTCTCCGAACCGGACAGCATGGCGCTGCGCCAGATGACGACGCGGCACTCCCTACCGTGCGGCATCGGCCCGGGCGGCGCGGCCGCGGCCGAGCACCTTGTCGCGCAGCCGGTGCCGCAGCCCCGGCGGCAGGCCCCAGATCTGCAGGAAGGTCAGGTAGTCGATCGCGCCGGGGCGGCCGTGCGTGCGCGCCTCGCGGAGCAGTTCGCCGAAGACCTTCGCGCTGCGGGTCGGCGCGGCCATCGAGCTCAGCACGCTCATCGTGAACGCCGCGTACGCCCGCGGTGTGAACAGGTCGCGGCTGCGCCGCAGCCACTCGAGCTGCTGCCGCCACGGCATCTCGAGGCTGATGCGTTCCCGGTTCTCGTCCTGGTGCCAGATCACGAGGGCGTCCGGTGCGACGATCAGCTCGACGTCGTCGTGGCGTACGGCCCGCAGGGTCCAGTCGAGCTCCTGCTGACGGCGCAGCCCGACGGTGAACGGGACCCGGCGGAAGAGCTCGGCCGGCGCCAGGATCGTGGAGGTCTGTATGAAGCCGTCGCCGTAGAACAGGCCGCGACGCACGGTCAGGTACTCGCTGACCGGCTCGTCCGGGCCCGGCAGCCGGCGCGGCATCACCGACTCGGCCCGAGGGGTGCGGTTGAGCAGCCGGCTCGCGACGATCGGCGCCGCCGCCCGGGCGGAGTGCGCGAGCTTCAGCTGCACCTCGAGCTTGCCGGGCAGCCACTCGTCATCGTCGTCGAGCATGGCCGTCCAGCGCCCGCGCGCGGCGCCGGCGCCGGTGTTGCGGGCGTGCGGCGCCCCGCCCTTGACCGGCTGCAGCAGCACCCGCAGGCGGGGATCGGGGATCGCCGACAGGGCGGCGACGGTCCCCTCGTCGGGGCCGTCGACGACGACGACGATCTCGAGATCGTCCATGGTCTGTGCCAGCACGCCGGTGACGGCGCGGGTTACCAGATCGGGGCGGGAGCGGGTGGGGATGACGACGCTCACCTCTGGCGCGTAGGTCATCGGCCGGACGCTAGTGAGCCGAGGCGGCGCCCAGGTGAATCCCGCTCGTCATCGAGGCGACGGCCCGCCGTCGGCTACTGGCCGATCTCGGTGACCTCGGCGAAGGGGCGATCGACGTTCCACACCACGTGGATCACGAAGCTGTGGTTTACCTCGTTGAAGTAGACCGCGAGGTTGTCCGGGCTGTTCTGCACCGTCGCCACCGAGTAGCCGTCGCTGGGCGTGGCCGTGACCACCCGCACCTCGCCCTCGGTCACCCGGATCACCGCCTGGCCGCCGTCGACCCGGAACGAGCGCACGAAGGTCCTGTCGCCGGCGCCGTCCGTGGTCACCGTCCAGCCGTCCTCGGTGGTGGTCGTGGTCTGCGCGGGCGGCGTCGTCCGCGCCGAGGGTGTGGCCGAGGTCCGGGTCGGGGTGGCGCCGGGCTTGGCGGTCCTGGTCCGCGACGGGGTGGTGCTCGTGCCCGGCTCCGGGGACGCCGCCGGCGGGCTGCCCGGCAGCGGCGACGGGGCTATCGCCCCGGAGTCGCGCAACTGATCGACGGAGACCACGGCGCTCTCGTCCGACGTGGCGGCGCGCAGCACCGGCAGCATGGCCACCGAGGCCAGCGCGACGCTGGTCGCGGTCGCGGCGCACCAGCCGAGCACCGGGACCAGGCTTCGGTGAGATCGCACGTGGGCCATGATCGCACTTCCCCCTAGTGTTGTCCCATGGCGCTGATTCTTCTTGTCGAGGACGACCGGAACATCTCGGCCGCCCTGACGCGCGCGCTGACGGACGCCGGCCACGTCGTGCGGCCGGTCGCGCAGGCGGCCGAGGCGCTCAGGATCCTCACCGAGGAGCGGCCGGACCTGGTCATCCTCGACCTGGGCCTGCCCGACATCGACGGCGCCGACGCGCTGCGGATGATGCGGTCGGTCTCCGAGGTGCCGGTCATCGTCGCCACCGCGCGGCGCGCCGAGGCCGACATCATCACGCTGCTCAGCGCCGGCGCCGACGACTACGTGACCAAGCCCTTCTCCGCCGGCCACATCCTGGCCCGGATCGGGGCGGTGCTGCGCCGGACCCGGGCGGCCGCCGACATGACGCCGAACACCATCACGGTGGGTGACCTCGTCATCCAGCCCCGGCAGCGGCGGGCCGCGCTGCACGGCAAGCCCCTACAGCTCACCCGCCGCGAGTTCGACGTCCTCACCTACCTGGCCGAACGGGTCGGGCAGGTGATCAGCCGCCGCGAGCTGCTGGCCGAGGTGTGGAACCAGTCGCGGATCGGCGAGGAGCAGACGATCGACGTGCACATCTCCTGGCTGCGCCGCAAGCTCGGCGAGACCGCCGCCGCGCCGCGCTTCCTGCACACCGTGCGCGGCGTCGGAGTGATGATGGTCGAACCGAAGTGAGATGGGAGCTGAACCGGCTGGCGCTGGCCATCACGTCGATGGTGGCCCTGGCCTTTCTGGTGCCGCTGACGTTCGCGACGCGGCAGATCGCGCACGACCGGGCCATCGGCGACGCACGCCAGCAGGCCGCGGCGATGGTCGCGGCCCTCGCCGTCGACGCCGACCCGCAGCTGCTGACCAGCGCGGTCGCCAGCACGGTCGCTGGCGGCGCGGGCCGGCTCGCCGTCCACCTGCCGGGCATCGCGCCGGTCGGCGCCTCGCACGTCACCGGCGCCGACGTCGCCTCGGCCAACCGCTATCGCCGCCCGGTGACCGCCGCCGCGCCGGGCGGGATCGCCTACCTGCAGCCCAGCGTGCTCAGCGACGGGCGCGCGGTGGTCATCGAGGTCTTCGTCACCGACGACGAGATGCGCCGCGGGGTCTGGCCGGCCTGGCTCGCGCTCGGCGGCCTCGCCCTCGTGCTCGTCGGCGGCTCGGTGCTCGTCGCGGACCGGCTCGGCGCGCGCCTGGTCCGCGCGACCCGGGAGCTGGCCGACTCCAGCCGCCGGCTCGGCGCCGGCGAACTCGCCGTCCGGGTGCAACCGTCCGGGCCGCCCGAGCTGCGCGACGCCGCGCTGGCCTTCAACACGATGGCCGGTGACCTGCGCCGGCTGCTCGATGCGGAACGCGAACTCGCCGCGGACCTGTCGCACCGGCTCCGCACGCCGCTCACGGCGCTGCGGCTCGACGCGGACACCATGCCCCCGGGCCTGATCGCGGACCGGATGCGGCAGGCCTGCGACATGCTCGACGAGGAGCTGGAGGCGATCATCGCGGGCGCCCGGCTCGGCGTGGAGGCCCGCGGCTCGGAGCGCTCCGACCTGGTGGAGGTGCTGGCCGAGCGGCTCGCCTTCTGGTCGGCGCTGGCCGAGGACCAGTCGCGGCCGTGGAAGGTGATCGGCGGCGACCGGCCGGTGCCCGTACCGCTGCCGCGCAGCGAGCTGATCCTGGCCGTCGACGCCCTGCTCGGCAACGTCTTCGCGCACACGCCCGAGGGCGTCGCCTTCCGGGTGACCGTCTCCGAGGCCGGCCTGCTCGTCGACGACGCCGGCCCGGGCATCAGCGACCCGGCGAACGCGGTGCAGCGCGGGGTCAGCGGGGCCGGCTCCTCCGGCCTGGGGCTCGACATCGTGCGCCGGGTGGCCGAGGCGGCGGGCGGCAGGCTGACCATCGACCGCAGCCCGCTCGGCGGCGCGAGGATCGCGATGCTGCTCGAGGCGCCGCGGCCCGGACCCGACCCGCAGAGCCCGCGCGTGACCGGACGGCGGCGCCGCGGAGCTTCATGATCCCTTCTGGAGCCTTTAAGGCTGCGTTATGGAACGCGTCGTTACGGTTCCCGCCGTAAAGCACCTCCACGACACGTTGGGAGACCATGACGATGCGCAGGTCCATCGCATATCCGCTGGTGGCGCTGGGGGCGGCCGGCTCGACGCTGTTCGTCGCCGCACCCGCTCTCGCGCACGGCTACGTCTCCTCGCCGCCGAGCCGCCAGGCGCTCTGCGCGTCGGGCGCGGTGGCGAACTGCGGCCAGATCCAGTTCGAGCCGCAGAGCGTCGAGGGCCCCAAGGGCCTCAAGTCCTGCGACGGCGGCGTGGCGGGCTTCTCGGTGCTCGCGGACGAGAGCCGCAACTGGCCGGCGAAGGCCGTCGGGAAGACGGTCTCGTTCACCTGGGTGATGACGGCGCGCCACCGCACCAGCAACTGGGAGTACTTCGTCGGCGGCAAGAAGGTCGCGACGGTCGACGGCGGCAACGCCCAGCCGGACGCGGTGGTCACGCACGACATCGACCTGGGCGCGTTCCCGGGCCGGCAGAAGGTGCTCGCGGTCTGGAACATCGGTGACACGGCGAACGCCTTCTACAACTGCGTAGACCTGAACATCGGCGGCGGCGCGGATTCCGGCGCCCCGGCGCCCACCACCGCGCCCACGACCGCCGCGCCCACCACTGCGCCGACCACGGCGGCGCCGACCGCCGTACCCACCACCGGCGCCCCGGCCCCGGCGGAAGACGGCAAGGCGTGGGCCCCTGGCGTCGCCTATCGCACGGGTGACGAGGTCACCTACGAGGGCGTGAGATACAAGTGCCGCCAGGGGCACTCGTCGATCCGCAGCTGGGAGCCGTCGATCTTCACCCTCGCGCTGTGGCTCCCGCTGTGAGGCTCCGCCACGCGACGGTCGTGATCGCCGCCGCCCTGCTGCTGGGCGCCTGCGGCACCGCGCCGCAGGCCGCGCCGAACACGGTCGTCGCGACGGAGGCCGCGCTGCGGGCCGAGGGCGGCCACAACGACACCGACGTGATGTACCTCCAGATGATGATCGCGCATCACCGGCAGGGCCTGGAGATGGTCCGCCTGGCCGAGAAGGGCGCCTCGCGGTCCGAGATCCGCACCCTGGCCAAGGCGATCGACGTGACCCAGTCCGACGAGCTCAAGCTGATGACCGACTGGCTGGCGCAGTGGTCGAAGCCGACCACTGTGGACCACGCGCCGAGCGCGCACGCCGACCACGGCGGCCTGCCGGCCACCGGGCCGGAGGAGCTCGCGGCGCTCCGGAAGGCGAAGGGCGCGAAGTTCGAGACGACGTTCCTGAGCCTGTTCGTCGCGCATCAGCACAACGCGGTCGAGATGGCCAAGATGGAGACCACCCAGGGCGGCAACGCCGAGGCGAAGGCCCTCGCGGAGCGGGTCCGGCTGTCGAGGACGGACCAGATCCAGCAGATGCTCAAGCTCATGAACGGCTGACCGCCCCGCCGGCTACGAGGTGATGTCCTTGCGGGTGAAGCGGTAGAACGCCAGCGACCAGAAGACGGTCGCGTAGGAGATCGCCGAGATCGCGCCCCGCACCACGTCGTCAGTCTGCATCGGGGTCGACAGCAGGCCCAGCCACGCGTCGCTGTAGTGGGTGGGCAGGAAGTCCCTGATCGAGCCCAGCGCCGTGATCTGGTCCAGGATGCTCGACAGGATCCACAGCAGGACCGCGCCGCCGACCGCGCCGAGGGCCGCGTCGGTCAGCACCGACAGCAGGAAGGCCAGGCCAGCGACCACCAGCAGCACCACCGCGAGGTAGCCGAGGATCGCCAGCAGCCGCAGCACGCCCTCGCCCGCCGGGATCTCGGCGGCGACCGTGCTGCCCAGCGGGGACCAGCCGTATCGCAGCGTGCCGATCAGCAGGGCCGTGCCGGCCAGCGTGAGCAGCGCCAGCAGGGAGTAGCCCAGCGCCACGATCAGCTTCACGCCGAGCAGGCGCGCCCGGGGCACCGGGATCGCCAGCAGGTAGCGCAGGCTGCCCCAGCTCGCCTCGCTCGCCACCGTGTCGCCGCAGAACAGCGCCACCACCACGACGAGCAGGAAGCCCGCCGAGACGAAGATGCTGAAGAGCGCGAAGTTCAGGCCGCCCGAGGTGGCCAGTTCGACCAGGCTGGAGAACGCGCCGCGGCCGTTGTCGTCGTCGCCGTCCCCGCCGAACTCGAACGCGAGCAGGATGATGATCGGCAACAGGACCATGAAACCCAGGGCCAGCTGGGTACGCCGGCGCGAGGCCTGCCGGCGTACCTCGGCCATCAGGGGCAGGGTCTTCGTCGCCCGGTAGCCGGTAGCGGCCGCGCTCATCGGTCTCCACTTCCTCGCGAGTTGTCGCCCACCAGGGCCAGGAACGCGTCCTCGAGTCGGCGCCGCGGCACCACCCGGTCCACCCCGACGCCGGCACGCACCAGCGACGCGACCACCTCCGCGCGCGGCGTCCCGTTCATGTCGACGATCAGGCCCGACGTGCCGTCCGGTGTCACCGAGCGGACGTTCAGGCCGGCCAGTACCTCCGAGGCGGCGTACACGTCGGAGACCTCCAGTTGCACCGACGGCGAGTCGCCGACGATGTCGTCGACCGGGCCGGACGCCACGATCCGGCCCTTGTTGACCACCACCGCGTGCGTGCAGGTCTGCTCGACCTCCGCGAGCAGGTGGCTCGAGACCAGCACGGCCCGGCCGTCCGTCGCGTAGCGCCTCAGCACCCGCCGCATCTCCGCGATCTGCGGCGGGTCGAGGCCGTCCGTCGGCTCGTCCAGCACCAGCAACTCCGGCAGGCCGAGCATTGCCTGTGCGATCGCCAGGCGCTGCCGCATGCCGTGGCTGTAGTTCCTGGTACGCCGGTGAATCGAGTCGCCGAGCCCGGCGATCTCCAGCGCCTCGTCGAAGCGGGCGTCCTCGTCGGGCCGGCCGGACGCACGCCAGTACGCCCGCAGGTTCTCCAGCCCGGTCAGATGCGGCAGGAAGCCCGGCCCCTCGACCAGCGCGCCGACCCGCGACAGCACCGGCGATCCCGGCTCGAGGCGGTGCCCGAAGACCAGCGCGTCGCCCTCGGTCGGCATCGTCAGGCCCATCAGCACCCGCAGCGTCGTCGTCTTGCCCGCGCCGTTCGGCCCCAGCAGGCCGACCACCTGGCCCCGCTCGACGGTGAAGTCGACCCGTTCCACGGCGACGAACCCGTCGCCGTACGCCTTGCGTAGGCCCCGGACCACCAGCGGCGTCTCCGCGTACTCGTCGATCGTGGGTGCCTCCTGGCGCCGCAGCCGGCGGCGGCGCACCGCCAGGACCACGGCGAGCCCGACCACGATGACCGCGATCAGGCCCGCGAGCACGTAACGCCAGATCACCTGCGGGTTCGCGATCGGCGTGCCCACCACCGTCGGCAGGCTGACCGCCGGCTCGACCGCGACCGTGTACGTCGTCGGGTCCGCCGGGGTGAGGAACGCCTGGTCGGAGGTCGCCACCGTGACCCGGACCAGGTGGCCCGCGTCGATGCGGCGCACGATCGCCGGCAGCGTCACCGTGACCGCGGGCGCGGCGGCGACGTCGGCGGGCAGCCCGGTCAGCCGGACCGGGGCGATGAGCCCGCCGCTGAGCGTGGCGGTGCCGCTCGGGTCCACGTCGTAGAGCTTCACGAAGACCGTCGCCGAGCCGGTCGCGGACGCGACCCTCAGCCGCACGGTCGGGGCGCCGACCACCTCGATCGCGCTCGGCACCGGTGCCGAGTCGAACTCGGCGTGCTGGCCGGCGAGGTCGCCGGCCACGCTGCCGAGCAGCGAGCTGACCTGGCCGCCGATGCCGGGCAGCGAGGAGAGGGCGCCCGGGTTGCCGTTGGGCGGGTTGGCGATCTGCTGCGCGCGGCCGCCGACGGCGACGTCCGTGCTGCCGGTCCCGGTCAGCCCGGGGTACGCCGGGTCGGAGTAGCCGTTGGTGACCAGCCCGCGGTCCAGCGCGCTGAAGCCGGCCACCCGCGAGTAGGTGAAGCTGTTCGCGGGCGCGTCGCCGGTCTTCTTCACGTAGTGGTCGAGCCACTGCACGGTCAGGAACTTGGTGCGGTCCTGGTCGGTCTGCGGGCCGGGGCCGCCGTCGTGGCCGCCGGTGAACCAGGCGACCCGGACCGGGGTGCCGGCGGCCGCGATGCCGCGGGCGTTGGCGTCCGCCTCCGACAGCGGGAAGAGCGTGTCGACGGCGCCCTGGATGAGCAGCGTCGGCGCCTTGATCCGGTCGATGACCGGGGCCGGGCTGGAGCGCCGCAGCAGCGCGGTCGTCGCGGCGTCCGGGGTGCCGGTCGTCGCCATCTTCAGGTACGCGGCGCAGACGTCGGCCGCGAAGCGCCCGCACGCGGGATCCGCGCCGGCCGGCCGCGGCGCGGCGGCTCGGCCGCCGGTGAAGCCCTCGGCCGACGACGAGCCGCTGCCGAAGAACAGGCCGGCCCAGCTCTTCTTGAACACGCCCGGCGCGGTCACCGCGGAGGCCGACTGCGGGAAGAACGCCCTGCCGAGGTCGTTCCAGGTGATCATCGGAACGATCGCGTCGACCCGTGGATCCTGGGCGGCGAGCAGCAACGCCAGCGCGCCGCCGTACGAGCCGCCTACCACGCCGACCCGCGGGTCCCCGGCCGCGTCGGTCAGCACCCGCGGCTGCGCGGCCAGCCAGTCCAGCAGCCGGGAAGCGTCCCTGACCTCGTAGTCGGGGCTGTCCAGGTGGATCTCGCCGCCGCTGGTGCCGAAGCCGCGCGCGGTCCAGGTCAGCACCGCGTAGCCGCGGTCGGCCAGCGCCTCCGCGTCGTCGCTCACGGAGTTCTTCGTACCGCCGAAGCCGTGCCCCAGCAGCACCGCCGGCACCTTGGTTTCCCCGCCGGAGGGCAGGTAGAGGCGGGTGTCCAGGTCCACCGGCTCGGTGCCGGACGGCCCCGACAGCACGGTCAGCCGCTGGTCGACGGCGGTCCAGGACCTGCGCTCGGGCAGCGCGGCCCAGCCCGCCAGGGCGGCGAACAGGACCAGGACCACCGAACCGGACACCACCCGGCGCCGCGTCGCTCTGGGCAGGGCACGGCGTAGCCGGGCAGGCAGGGAGGACATGCGCCAACGCTAGCGGCGGGCCGCTGAGCGGGAGCTGTGAAGGCGGGCCGCGCTAGCAGCCCTGCTTGTCGGTGTAGTAGAACCGCACGACATCGCCCGCGCCGGCGTCGATCGAGGCCACCTTGCCGTCCTTGATCCGGAAGAGCAGGGCGTTGCCGCCGTCGAGGGTGTACCAGGCGCTCGCGCCCACCCAGTCGTCGAGCTGCTTCCCGCTCGGGTACATGCCCTTGAGGTCGGCGTAGCTCGTGCCGATCTTCGCGCCCGTCGGGGTGGCGACCTTCGTGCTGGTCACCGTCAGCCGCTGCAGCTTGCCGCCGGTGAACGCCAGCGCGGGAGCGTGGTACTTGCCGAGGCCCTTGGTGGTGGCGCAGGTCTCCTTGGTGGTGACCTTGCCGACCAGGCCGGCGGTCTTCAGCTCGCCCTGCGCGACCCCGATCGCGTACGGCCCGATGCCGGCGGCCGTCAGCACGCCCGGCGAGCCGACGGGCTTCGCCGCGGACGTGCTCTCGACGTTCGGCGCGCCCGGATCCGCCGACGCGCTGGGCCCGCCCGGCGCGCCGTCCGTGAACGCACCCAGGGCCCGGTCGTCCGGGTCGTCACCGCATCCGGCGACGCCGAGGACGGTCAGCATGGCAACGGCCAAAGTGGCGTGACGGAACCTCATCGCGTGGTGCCTCCCCAGGCAGCGAACGGCGGCTAGCGTGTCAACCTAGTCCCCCTCGTCCAAATGGAGGCCCCCGCGGTGCCAGACGACCTCACGCTGACCGTCACCCAGCGGCCCGCGGCCCTCGACGCCCGCCGCGGCATCGTCCGTCTGCATCCCGAGGTGATGGCGGCGCTCGCCGTCAATCCGGGCGATCCGCTGCGGCTCGAGGGCCGCCGGACGACGGCCGGTATCGCCGCGCGGGCCGAGTCGACGGCGAGCCGGGCCCTGCTCTACGCCGACGATCTGATCCTCGGCAATCTGGGCCTGCGCGACGGCGGCCAGGTGACGGTCACGCCGGTGCCGGTGGTCGAGGCGCGGCGGGTCACGCTCGCCGGGCCGGCCGAGATCGTCGCGGTGGTCTCGCCGGAGATGCTGCGCCTCGCCCTGCTCGGCAAGGTGGTCACCGCGGGCGACGACGTCTCGCTGCTGCCGCAGGACGTGCTCCCCGACGCCGGCCACCGGCCGCTGGTCGAGGCCGCGCGGCGCAGCCTCGCCAACCGCGTCGGCTATGCCTGGACCAGCACGCTGCTCACGGTGATCGCGCTCGAGGGCGCCGATTCCGCCCTGGTCACAATGGACACGGTGGTCGGCTGGCAGGACGGACAGTTCTCCTCCGTACGCGACCAGGCCGCGCCCCCGGCGGCGGCCGGGCGGCCGGCGTCCACCGACCCGGACACGCCACCGCCCAGCCTGGGCGACCTGCCCGGCCTCAAGACGCAGGCGCAGGAGCTCGTCGAGCTGCTCGACCTCGGCTTCCACCACCGCGAGGTGCTCGGCCGGCTCGGCACCACGGTCTCGCTCGGCGTCCTCGTCAGCGGGCCGGCCGGCTCGGGCAAGTCGGCGCTGGTCCGGGCGGTGGCCGCCGAGGTGGGTGCGACAGTGCTGTCCGTGTGGGGGCCGGAGCTGGCCGCGCTCACCAACGACTCGGCGGCGACCCGGCTGCGCGGCCTGGCCCGCGACGTGCGCTCGGGCGGCCCGGCCGTGCTGTTGATCGCCGACATCGAGGCGCTCGCGCCCCGCGACGACCCGGGGCCGCTGGCGAGCGTCTTCCGCCAGGTCCTGGCCGAGCTGCTGAAGTCGGGCGGCGCCGTGGTGTGCACGACGAGCCGGCCCGAGGCGGTCGATCCCGGCCTGCGCGCGCCGGATCTGCTCGCCGTGCAGCTGGCCGTGCCGCTGCCGGACGCGGCGATGCGGCTCGAGCAGCTGCGGGTGCTGACCCGCGGCATGCCGCTGGCGGAGGACGTGCGGCTGGACGACGTCTCCGGGCGTACCCCCGGATTCGTCGCCGCCGACCTGGGTGCCCTGGCCCGCGAGGCCGGGGTGCGCGCGGCCCTGCGCCAGAAGGACGCCGAGTCGCCGACCGTGACGATGGCCGATTTCGAGGCCGCGCTCGACGTGGTCCGGCCGACCTCGATGGCCGATTCGACGCTCGAGGTCGCGCAGGTGACGTTGGACGACGTCGGCGACATGGTCGAGGTGAAGCAGACCCTCACCGAGTCGGTGCTGTGGCCGCTGACCTATCCGGACACGTTCGCGCGGCTCGGTGTGCAGCCGCCGCGCGGTGTCCTGCTGTACGGCCCGCCCGGCTGCGGCAAGACGTACCTGGTCAAGGCCATCGCGGGGACGGGCAAGGCGAACGTGCTCTCGGTCAAGGGCGCCGAGTTGCTCAGCAAGTGGGTGGGCGACAGCGAGCGGGCCGTCCGGGAGCTGTTCCGGCGGGCCCGGGAGGCCGCGCCGACGCTGGTCTTCCTGGACGAGGTGGACGCGCTCGCACCGACCCGGGGCCAGTCCACCGACGGTGGCACCACCGACCGGGTGGTGGCCGCGCTGCTGACCGAGTTGGACGGCGTGGAGTCGCTGCGCAACGTGGTGGTGATCGGCGCGACGAACCGGCCCGACCTGATCGACCCGGCGCTGCTGCGCCCGGGCCGGCTGGAGCGCCTGGTCTTCGTGCCCCCGCCGGACGGCGCGGCGCGGGCCGCGATCCTGCGCGCGTCCGCCAGGTCGGTGCCGCTCGACGGCGCGGTGGACCTGGACGAGCTCGGCGCGTCGCTGGAGGGCTACTCGGCGGCGGACTGCGCCGCGCTGATCCGCGAGGCCGCGCTCGCCGCGATGCGCGAGTCGCTGGACGCGTCCACGGTGACGGCGGCGCACGTCGGCATCGCCCGCACGCGGGTGCGTGCCTCGCTGGACCCGGTGCAGGTCGCCTGGCTGGAGGCGTACGCCTCCACGCACGCTCCGGGCTAGCGCCGCCGGGTGCGTGCCCGGGTCGAGCGCAGGCGGCGCAGCCGGCCGATCAGGACCGGGTCGTGCGCATGCGCCGCCGGGTTGTCCAGCAGGGCGTTGAGCAGTTGGTAGTAGCGCGTGGACGACAGGCCGAAAGCGTCGCGGATCGCCTGCTCCTTGGAGCCGGCGTGCTTCCACCACTTGCTCTCGAACGCGAGGATCTGCAGCTCACGCTCGGAGAGTGCGGGTGCCGGGGTGGTCTCGGTCCCGGCATCGGCGTCGCGGGGCGCCGGGATCTGCTCGTTGAGTTCGGCGTCGGGCTGCATGGCGCTCCTGGGCGGTGGGAGAGCACGCACAGATGTACGAAGGGGATCGCCAGCATAGTGGCAGCCGCCGATCCCCGCCGTCCGAGTGTGTGCCTGACCCAGCAGAAACTACCTTAGGTAATGTCTCTGCTACGCATAGTCCACATCGCCGCCCCCACAACGAGGACGAGCAGGGCCGCCAGCGCCCCGCCGGCCATCGGCCAGGTGATCGACATCGTGTTCGGCTCGCAGCCCTGGGTGCTCGAGTAGTTGCAGGACTCCCAGTCGGTCACCACCACCGACTTGTCCATCCAGGCCGTGGTCCAGACCGGCACCAGGTACGCCTCGACGTACGGCACCTTCGCCAGGGCCAGCACGGTGCCGAGCCCGAACTGGAACACGATGATGGCGCCGATCGCCGCGCCGAGCGCCATCGCCGTGTGCCGGCCGATGGAGGCGAGCCCGAAACCGACCGCGCCCGCGACCAGCACCAGTACCAGCCCGCGTACCTCCATGAGCACGAAGGACTGCCACGCGCCGGGTGTCATCGAGTCCAGCGTTCCGCGCAGGCTCGCGATCAGCGCGAAGGCCCCGGTCCAGGCCGCCGACACCAGCACGGTCAGCGCGGCCAGGCCCGTCAGCAGGGCGCCGAGCTTAGTGTTCAGCACCTGCAGCCGCCGCGGCCGCCAGAGCAGCAGGTTCATCATGCCGCCGCTGCTCCACTCGGCGCCGACATAGCTCGCGCCGACCAGGAATGCCATCACCGCCAGCAGCGCCGACAGCGCCACGACCATCGTGCCGAACTGCTCCCGGAAGTCGAAGGTCGGCGGCATGTACCACTCGGCCCGGTAGTCCTCCCTGGTCGGCTGGTACAACTCGGCGCAGCTGGGCGGGTAGTTCGCCGCCTCCGTCGTGCCCTGTGCGGCCGCGCAGCGCGTCCGCTCCTCGGCGGCCGACCTCAGCGCGAGCTGGTAGTCCTGGTCGGCCTGTACCTGGGCCGCCGCCCGCAGCTCCGGCGTGGTCGGCTTGTTCGTGACGAACATGCCCGCCGTGATCGCGGCCAGCACGATCAGGGTGCCGAGGACGGCCCAACGGGTGAAGCGGCGCTTGGCGAGCCGCCGGGTCTCCGCCGCATACAGGCTCACAGCCCCCACCCGCCGTTCGGCATCGGCGCCGCGAGCGCGGACTGGTCGACCTGGCGGTGCATGCCCTCGACCGGCGCGGTGCCGGTGAGATCGAGGAACACGCTCTCCAGGTCGGCTGGGACCGGCGCCAGCTCGCTGACGAAGAAGCCGCGGGAGGCGAGCGCCCGGGTGATCGTGCTCGGCTGGGCGACGTTGCTGACCATGAGGTGATCGGCCTCGACGACCACGTGCGCGCCGATCTCCCGCAACGCGCCCGCGGAGGAGGTGAGGTCGCCGATCGACTCGACGCGGACCCGCACCGAAGCGGACTGGTGCCGGGCGAGCACGTCGGCGACGCCGCCGGCGGTCACCCGCCGCCCGGCCGAGATGATCGTGACGGAGTCGCAGATCAGCTGGACCTCGCCGAGGATGTGGCTGGAGAGCAGCACGGTCATCCCGGAGGCCGCCAGGTTGCCCATGAGCGTGCGCATCTCCCGGATGCCGCCCGGGTCCAGGCCGTTCGCGGGCTCGTCCAGTATCAGCAGCCTCGGGTTCTTGAGCAGCGCGGACGCGACCGCGAGGCGCTGCTTCATGCCCAGCGAGTAGGTCTTGACCCGGTCCTTCGAGCGGTCGCGCAGGCCGACGAGTTCGAGCACCTCGCCGACCCGGTGCCGGTCGACGCCGCCCGCGTCGGCCAGCAGGGAGAGGGTGTCCCGCGCGGAGAAGTTGCCGAAGAACTGCGGGCTCTCCACGATCGCGCCGACGAGGCCGGCCACCTCGGGCAGCGCCTGCGGCACCTCGCGGCCGAGCAACGACATCCGGCCGCCGTTCGGCTTGATCAGCCCCAGCAGCGTGCGCAGCGTGGTGGTCTTGCCGGAGCCGTTGGGCCCGAGGAAGCCGTGCACCTGCCCCGCCTCCACGACCATGTCGAAGCCGTCGAGGGCTCTGCGCACCCCCTTGCGGGTGCGATAGGTCTTCCGCAGACCCTGTATTTCCAGGACGGCGCTCACGCCGCACCTCCCGCGCATTGTGGAGTGACGTGCGTCACCCTATGCGCAGGTCGCCAGAAACTCACGGTCTCCGATGCACCGGCCGTGGCCCACCGGGGGAGCGGTGGGCCACGGCCCGCTCCGACTCAGGCGCGGCCGCTGCCGGCGGTCACCGTTGCGACCTGGGTGCAGGGTAGGGAACCGGCCTCGGAGAATGCGCTGAATCAATCGACCGTCATTAATCGAGCGGGAAGGACGTCGCTCACACCTCGGGACGGTCGGCTCCGATTTCGCCGCCCGCGTCGTAAGGTGTCGGTAACACAACTGAATACCTCATCCAGAGGGGCTGAGGGAACGGCCCGATGACGCCCCGGCAACCACCGCGCTTGTCTCGATGACGAGGCCGCGCGCGGCAGGTGCTAATTCCGTCCCCATGAGCGTCCGACGACGCCCGGGGAAAGATGAGAGGAAGGCCTCATTATGACGTCGGCCGTCGACGCCCCAAGCAAGTCCATCAGCCCCGCCCGTGCCCTCGTCTGCCGTGGCTGCGGTGCCGAATTCCCGCTCGCCGCGCAGCACGCCTGTTACGAGTGTTTCGGCCCGCTCGAGGTCGCCTACGACGCCGCCGCGCTCGCCGCGGTCACCCGGGAGCAGATCGAGGCCGGGCCGCAGAACATCTGGCGCTACGCCGCCCTGCTGCCCAGCGGGCAGGACCCCGCCGGCCGGGTCACCCTCGACCCCGGCCTGACCCCGCTGGTCAGCGCGCCCGCGCTGGCCGCCGAGATCGGGCTGCGGGCGCCGCTCTGGGTCAAGGACGACTCCGCCAACCCGACGCACTCCTTCAAGGACCGGGTCGTCTCCGTCGCGCTCACCGCCGCCCGCGAGCTGGGCTTCACCCGGTTCGCCTGCGCGTCGACCGGCAACCTGGCCAACTCCGTCGCGGCGCACGCCGCCCGCGCCGGGGTTCCCTCGATCGTCTTCATCCCCGGCGATCTCGAGCAGGGCAAGGTCATCACCACCGCCGTCTACGGCGGCGACCTGGTCGCCATCGACGGCTCCTACGACGACGTCAACCGGCTGTGCGGCGAGCTCGTCGAGACCGACGAGTTCGAGGACACCGCCTTCGTCAACGTCAACGTTCGGCCGTTCTACGCCGAGGGTTCGAAGACTCTGGGTTACGAGGTCGCCGAGCAGCTCGGCTGGCGCATCCCCGCACAGGTGATCGTGCCGATGGCCAGCGGCGAGCTGCTCACCAAGATTGACAAGGCCTTCACCGAGCTCGTGGAGATCGGCCTGGTCGAGGCGCCCGAGGGTGGCTGGACCGTCTTCGGTGCACAGTCGGCCGGCTGCAACCCCATCGCCACGGCGCTGCACAACGGCACCGACCAGATCATCCCGGTGAAGCCGACCGGCATCGCGAAGTCGCTGAACATCGGTGACCCGGCCGCCGGCGCGTACGCGATCGAGGCCGTGACCCGCACCGGAGGCTGGATGGACTACGCCGACGACGACGAGATCCGCGACGCCATCCAGCTGCTCGCCCGCACCACCGGCGTCTTCGCCGAGACCGCCGGCGGTGTCACCGTCGCGGTGCTCAGGAAGCTCATCGCGAGCGGCCGGCTCGACCCGGACAAGGAGACCGTCGTCTACAACACCGGCGAGGGCCTCAAGACGCTGGACGCCGTCGCCGGGCAGGTCGGCCCGACCCACCGGATCAAACCGTCGCTGCGCGGTGCCCGGGACGCCGGCCTCCTGGGCTGACGGAGAGTAGTCGAACATCTGCCCAACGTTGAGAATTCCTTCCCCTGAGGACTTGCGCGGGGATCTCAGGCTCGGCAGGATGCTCTACGCGGGAGGACGTGACGCCGTACGTGGCCCCACCTTTGAGCTTGGCGACAATCTCCTAGGGGCCCAACGACCCAGTGCCGGAGGCGCTGTGCGTGCGTCCTCCCGACCAAATTCTCTTCACGGCGCGCTGCAGGACCGGCCTTAGCGGCGCCTCCCGGTAACCGCCGCGCTCCAGGCCCGCATGCCGCTCGAACGCATTGCGCGCACCGTACGTGCCGGTCATCGCCCACGAGTAGCCGCAGGACGCCCAGTACGCGGGCCAGAACAGCGGGCCGAGCACGGCGTATTGCCCGGCGTGCCGGCTCTCGTGGGCGAGCAGGCCGGACCGGCTCTCGTGCAGCAGCCACTCGGCCGTGCGCCTCGTGATGATCACCGAGCCGACCGTGAAGCAGGTCGCGGGCGGCATACGGCGGCGGTAGCCCTCCGCGATCAGGATCCCGCCCGGACCGCGGCGGATCCTGGTGCCGCAGAGCACGGCGAGCCCGAGGCCGGCCAGCGTGGTCCCGTTGACCGCCGTGAGCGCGGTGCGGATCGTGTGCCAGCCCAACTCGTCACCTCCGCCGGCCGCGGGCTCAGGCCCGGCGGCGCATCTGCAGCTCCGTCAGGGCCGGGATGACCGGGTGCGGCACCCGCTTGCCGACGTCGGAGAAGCCCAGCCGCTCGTACGCCCGGACGGCCCGGTCGTTGCCGACCACGACCTCGAGCATCAGCTCGGTCCGGCCGATCGCCAGGGACCACTGCGCGACCGCCTCGATCAACTCGGGCAGCACGCCGCGCCCCCGGTACGCCGGTGTGATGTAGACCGCGAAGATCACCGTCGCGTCGGGCTCCTCGGGCAGCACCGTGCCGCCCGCGTGGCCGATCAGCCGCCCGCCCGGGTCCGCCACGAACTGGGCCAGCTGGCTGCCGGACGAGGCCTGCACGATGCGCCGCCGGTAGTCGGCGTGCGGCCGGGCCGCCGCCTGCGCCAGCGTCTCCAGGAACGCGAGCGGGCTGTCGGCCAGCATTTCCAGCCGCAGCGCGCGCATCCGGGCCGTGTCGCCGGGCGTGACCCGGTGCACGGTGATGGGCGGCGCCAGGGCGCTGGTCATGGTGCCTTGCTACCCGGTCACCGGGGCACGGGGCAAGCAGGACGCGGATATAAGACCTCGCGGGTGCATGAACCGGGCACCCCGGAGCCCGATCGTTCTGCTTGCACTCGCCCCATCAGAGTGCTAAACAAGTGATTGGCACTCGCGCCACGTGAGTGCCAGCAGGTCGGGGCGGTGGGGTCACGGCAGCGGCACCGCCATCGGTGCCGGGGCACGGGACCGGTCGTCGCGGGCTATCCGGCTCGACCTGAGGACGTCACATCGCCAGGTGGTGACGTCCGCAGCGTTCTCAACGTGCGGAATGCGGGCCGGACCGGCCCGGCGCCGCGAATGTCCAGGAGGACACAGCCGTATGGCCAAGATCATCGCATTTGACGAGGAAGCTCGTCGCGGCCTCGAGAGTGGCATGAACCAGCTCGCCGACGCCGTCAAGGTGACGCTCGGCCCCAAGGGCCGCAACGTCGTGCTCGAGAAGAAGTGGGGCGCTCCCACCATCACCAACGATGGTGTGTCGATCGCCAAGGAGATCGAGCTCGAGGGCACCTTCGAGAAGATCGGCGCCGAGCTGGTCAAGGAGGTCGCCAAGAAGACCGACGACGTGGCCGGCGACGGCACGACGACGGCGACCGTCCTCGCTCAGGCCCTGGTCCGCGAGGGCCTGCGCAACGTCGCGGCCGGCGCGAACCCGATGGCGCTCAAGCGGGGCATCGAGGCTGCCGTCTCGGCCGTCTCCGAGGCGCTGTCGCAGCTCGCCAAGGACGTGGAGACCAAGGAGCAGATCGCCTCCACCGCCTCCATCTCCGCCGGTGACTCCACGGTCGGCGAGATCATCGCCGAGGCCATGGACAAGGTCGGCAAGGAAGGCGTCATCACCGTCGAGGAGAGCAACACCTTCGGGCTCGAGCTTGAGCTGACCGAGGGCATGCGCTTCGACAAGGGCTACATCTCGGCCTACTTCATGACCGACGCGGAGCGTATGGAGGCCGTCTTCGACGACCCGTACATCCTCATCGCGAACAGCAAGATCTCCGCGGTCAAGGACCTGCTCCCCGTCCTCGAGAAGGTCATGCAGGGCGGCAAGCCGCTCATCATCATCGCCGAGGACGTCGAGGGCGAGGCCCTGGCCACCCTGGTCGTCAACAAGGTGCGCGGCACCTTCAAGTCCGTCGCCGTCAAGGCGCCGGGCTTCGGCGACCGCCGCAAGGCCATGCTGGACGACATCGCCATCCTCACCGGTGGCACGGTCATCAGCGAGGAGGTCGGCCTCAAGCTCGACGCAGCCGACCTGAGCCTGCTGGGCCAGGCCCGCAAGGTCGTCATCACCAAGGACGAGACGACGATCGTCGACGGTGCCGGCAACGCCGAGCAGATCCAGGGCCGGGTCAACCAGATCCGCGCTGAGATCGAGAAGTCGGACTCCGACTACGACCGCGAGAAGCTGCAGGAGCGCCTGGCCAAGCTGGCCGGCGGCGTTGCGGTCATCAAGGTCGGCGCGGCCACCGAGGTCGAGCTCAAGGAGCGCAAGCACCGCATCGAGGACGCCGTTCGCAACGCGAAGGCGGCCGTCGAGGAGGGCATCGTCCCCGGTGGTGGCGTCGCGCTCGTGCAGGCCGGCAAGTCCGCGTTCGACAAGCTGGACCTGGTGGGCGACGAGGCCACCGGTGCCAACATCGTCAAGGTCGCGCTCGACGCCCCGCTGCGTCAGATCGCCGTGAACGCCGGCCTCGAGGGTGGCGTCGTGGTGGAGAAGGTGCGCAACCTCGAGGCGGGTTGGGGCCTGAACGCCGCTAGCGGCGAGTACGTCGACCTGCTGGCCGCGGGCATCATCGACCCGGCCAAGGTCACCCGTTCGGCGCTGCAGAACGCCGCGTCGATCGCCGCTCTGTTCCTCACGACCGAGGCGGTCGTGGCGGACAAGCCGGAGAAGAACCCGGCCCCGGCCGGTGCCCCCGGTGGCGGAGACATGGACTTCTGAGTCCAGCTTGCAGAGAGGGCGGGTCGCTTCGGCGGCCCGCCCTTTTCGCGTACCGGGGTAGCGGTCGTCAGAGCTGCTTGCGGTACAGCAGGAAGACGCGCTCCACGCGGGCGCCGACGGCCTTCGAGTAGAACGGCAGCGGTCCGACCCAGCCGATCTGGACCCGGTCGTGACCGGCCGCCCGCTGGTCGGCGAGGCACCGGCGCAGCAGCAGGGCGCCGATGCCCAGGCCGCGGGCGGCGGTGGCCGTGCCCATCGGCCCGAACCAGCCCGGCCGCGACGACCCGTACGCGGCGAAGCCCAGGATGGACCCGTCCTTGGCCACCGCGAGGTGGCAGCGCGCCCGGTCCCGCCCGACCGAGTGGGTGATCTCCCCGGCCCAGCCGCTGCCGAAGTTCGCCAGCGCGAAGCCGACCAGCGCCGGCACGTCCTCGGTGCCGGCCCGCCGCACGACGATGCCCTCGCCGGCCAGCCGCGCCTCGTGGTCGGCGGTCGACTCCAGCCCTGCGGTGGCGGTGTCCACTGTCATGTTCCAGGCCGGCTGGTCCTGCTCGAAGCCGAACGACATGGCGGCGCAGATCGCCGGGGTGTACCGCACGTCGATGCCGGGCCAGGCGTAGTAGGGCGCGTTCCCGGCGATGACGACGTCGCCGGCGCCGAGGCCGGCCAGCGCGCCCTCGATCCGGGCCACCAGCGCCCTTGCGACGCCCCGGCGGCGGTCCCGCGGGTCGACGGCGACCAGGTCCACGTGCCCGATCGAGGCGTCCCGGTGCGACACGGACCCCAGCACCACCCCGATGACCCGGCCACCGCTGACGGAGACCGGCTCACCCGACACCGCGGCACCGGCCGCGGTGGGACCCGGTCCGGCCGACCGGAGGGCGATGAAACCCGCCAGCCTGCGCGGCGTCTCGGACCAGCCGTCGGTGCCGGCGGTCTCGCGCAGGCGCAGCACGATCTCCGCGGCGTCGGCGGCGTCCTCCGGCAGGTCCAGGGCGGTCCGGCAGAGGGCCACCACGGCGGGCACGTCGTCGTCGGTCAGTTCGGAGATCCAGAACTCGCTGTCCACAACCGCCGAACCTACCCGGCGACCGCCTCCCGCTCGGTAACGGCCGGATCGAGCAGGTCCCGCCGGCCCCGGACGGGTGAGAGGAGGAGCGCCAGCGGGGCGAGGACCGCGGCAACCGCGAAGATCAGCAGGGTGGCCCGGGCGCCGAGCGGCCCGGCCAGGGCGCCCGCCACCAGGCCGCCGACGGGGATCGCACCCCAGGAGACGAAGCGGACCGTCGCCATCACCCGGGACAGCAGCTCCGGCGGGCTGGCGATCTGCCGGTAGGTGCGGGTGGTCACGCTGAAGACCACGCCGGTGCCCGCGAAGATCAGCACGCCGACCGTGAAGGTCACGTACGCCGCCCGGCCGGTGGCCGCCGGGATGACGAACGCGCCGGCCGCCTCGACGAAGCCGAGGATGATCAACCCGCGGGCGGTACCGAGCGCGTTCGTGATCCGGGTCGTCAGCGCCGCCCCGATCAGGGTGCCGACGCCGTCGACCGCCAGCAGCACGCCGACCACCGCGGCCGGGGCGTGCAGGTCCCGCACCAGGTAGAGCGGGAAGAGCGCCAGGTACGCCCCGTTGACGAAGTTCGACGCGGTGGCGGACCACATGGCCGGGCCCATCATCGGGTGCCGGGTCACGAACGCCCAGCCCTCGCGGATCATCGCGCCCATCGGCGTGTGCCGGTCGCGGTTCCGGCCGCGCCGGGCCGGCAGGGTGCGGAGCACGGCGGCGGAGACGAGGTAGCTGACGGCGTCGACGAGCAGGGTCGGCACCGCGCCGAGCAGCTGGACCGCGAACCCGCCGAGCGAGGGTCCGGCGAGCTGGGTGGTCGCGTGGGTGCCGGAGGTCAGGCTGTTGCGGGACTGCAGCTGGTCGCGGTCGACGATCTCCGGCAGAAAGGTGGTGTTGGCGACGAAGAAGATGACGTGCGCGAAGCTGAGGATCAGCGCCACGACGACCAGGTGGGCGACCGTCAGCAGGCCGAACCACCACGCCGCCGGGATCGAGGCGACGGCCACCGCGCGGACCAGGTCGGCGCCGACCTGCGCGCCGCGCAGGGGCAGCCGTTGCACGATCACCCCGGCCGGCAGCCCGATGACGATCCAGGCGATGTAGCCGGAAGCGGCGATCAGGCCCATCTCGAACGGTGTCGCTTCGAGGACCGTGAGCGCCGTCAGCGGCAGCGCGACGCCGCCGACCGCCGAGCCCAGATCGCTGCTGGTCCCGGCCACCCACCACCGCCAGAAGACGCTCACGGCCCTCGACCCCCGTTCCAGTCAGTTTCATTTTGGAACGGACTATACTTCGAGGCGTGCGCAGGGTCGAACTCATTGATGCCGACTGCGGCATCGAGCAGGCCCTTGGCGTGCTCACCGACTGGTGGACGTTCCTGGTGGTCCGTGACATCGCCGGCGGTGTGACCAGGTTCGAGGCGCTGCAACGCTCGCTGGGCGTGAGCCGCCGGGCACTGACGGAGCGCCTGTCGGCGCTGGTCGGCCACGGCGTGCTCCGGCGCGCGGCGTACTCGGAGCATCCGCCCCGCTACGACTACCTGCTGACCCCGAAGGGCGAGGGCCTGCTGCCGGTGCTCATCGCGTTGCAGGACTGGGGCACCCGGCACGTGCTAGGCGACGGCTCCCTGACGGCATCGGCGCTGCCGGCGTCCGCGGAGTCCCAGCGGGTACACGGCCTGGTGGGTCGCCAGGTGCCGGTCGCGGTCTCGGGCTGGACGGTCCTGTACTTCTTCCCGGGCGCCTTCGCACCGGGCGCACAGGACTACCCGCCGGGCTGGGCCGACATTCCGGGCGCGCCCGGCTGCACCCTGGAGTCGATGACGTACGCGGCCAGGGCCGCCGACTTCGCCGCGGCCGGCGTGGAGATCAAGGGCGTCAGCACCCAGCGGCCGGACCAGCTGGCGGCGTTCGCGGCGTACGCCCGGCTGCCGTTCGGGCTGATCAGCGACCAGGACGGCCGGCTGGCCGCGGGCCTGCGGCTGCCGACCTTCCGGGCCGCCGGCGTCGACCGGTTCAAGCGCCTGACCCTGCTGGCCGACCCGGCGGCGACGATCCGTGCCGTCCAGTTTCCGGTGACGGACCCCGCGGCGTCGGTCACGGAGCTGCTCGACCGGGTCCGCGCCCTGGTCACTTGATGTAGACAGGGAGATCACCCGTCACATTCATCCGCCGGTGTGACACACGTCAGCGCTAACGTGGGGGTTGTGCGCTCACCCTCCGTCTCCCGATATGCCGCCGGCCGGCTCTCTCCGATCCGTCGCGTCTCCGACCTGCGACGGCTGCGCGACGAGCAGTTCGATGTCCTCGTCATCGGCGGCGGGGTCACCGGCGCCGGCGCCGCCCTGGATGCCGCCTCGCGCGGCCTGAGCGTGGCGCTGGTCGAGGCCCGTGACCTGGCCGCCGGCACGTCCAGCCGATCCAGCAAGCTGATTCACGGCGGCCTTCGCTACCTCGAACAGCTCGAGCTCCACCTGGTGCACGAGGCGCTGACCGAGCGCGGCCTGCTCACGAGCCGCCTCGCGCCGCATCTCGTGCGGCCGGTGCCGATCCTCGTGCCGCTCCCCGCCGCCTCGCCGCCCGCGCGGGTCTGGCAGCGGGCCTACTACGGGCTCGGCGTCGCCGCCTACGACGCGTTCGCCGGGGTGTTCGGCAGCGGGCGGGGCATGCCGCTGCACCGGCATCTGACCCGCGACGGGGCCCGGCATCTCTTCCCCAGCCTGCGGGCCGAGAAGATCGCCGGGGCTATCCGCTACTACGACGGCCAGGTCGACGACGCCCGGCTCGTGGTAAATCTGGCCCGCACCGCCGCCAGCCTCGGCGCCGCGGTCGTCACGAGCGCCCGGGTCACCGGCTTCGTCCGCGAGGCGCGGGAGGTCGTCGGGGTCAAGGTCCGCGATCTCGAGGCGCCCGACTCGCCCGAGCTCGAGGTGCGCGCGCGTACGGTCGTCGCCGCGACCGGCGTGTGGAGCGACGACCTGTCGCGCATGCTCAGCGACGTCGGCGTGCGGCCGGGCCTGCGGGTCCGCGCCTCCAAGGGCGTGCACCTCGTCGTGCCCCGCTCGGCGATCACCGGCGAGGCCGGGTTGATCCTGCGCACGCCCACCTCCGTGCTCTTCGTCATCCCGTGGGGCGGGCACTGGATCATCGGCACCACCGACACCGACTGGCAGCTGGACCGGTCCCATCCGGCCGCCTCCGCGCGCGACATCAGCTACCTGCTCGACCAGGTCAACACCGTGCTCGACCGGCCGCTCACCACCGACGACATCGAGGGCGTCTACGCCGGGCTGCGACCGCTGCTCTCCGGCGAGGCGGACTCCACCTCGAAGCTGTCGCGGGAGCACGCCGTCGTCGAGCCGATGCTCGGGCTGCTGCTCGTCGCCGGCGGCAAGTACACGACATACCGGGTCATGGCCGCCGACGTCATCGACCGGGCCGTGCGCCGGCTGGGCGGGTCCGCGCGGCCCTCGCGCACCGATCAGCTTCCGCTGCTGGGCGCCGACGGCTTCGCCGCCGCCTGGCGCGACCGGCAGGACATCGCCCGGCGGCACGGCGTCACCGCCGGCGTCGTCGAGCACCTGCTCGAGCGGTACGGCACCCTCACCGTGCACCTGCTCGCCATGATCGCGGCGAAGCCGGAGCTGGCCACGCCGCTCGCCGGTGCCCCCGAGTACCTGGCGGCCGAGGTCGCCTACGCGGCGCAGGCCGAGGGCGCCCTGCACCTGGACGACGTGCTGACCCGGCGCACCAGGATCTCGATCGAGACACCGCACCGCGGCGCCGAGACCGCCGCGCACGCGGCCGCGGTGATGGGCGAGGCCCTCGGCTGGGACAAGGCGGTCCGCGATCGGGAGATCGAGCACTACCTGGCCCGGGTCGAGGCCGAACGGCAGTCGCAGAAGATGCCGGACGACCTCACCGCCGACGCTGCCCGCCTCGGGGTGCCCGACGTGCGGGGCTACGCGGCCGACCGGGGTACGGAGCTGCTCGAAGTGGATCTTTGATTCTCGTCGACGAGCCGCGCTGGCCGGGCCGGGGACGGCTCTGGTCCCACCTGGCCAGCGACCTCTCCTACGCCGAACTGCACGTCTTCGCCGAGATGCTGGGCGTGCCCCGGCGGGCGTTCGACCGGGACCACTACGACATCCCGGCCGCCCGTTTCCAGACGGCGCTCTGGCTCGGCGCGACGCTGGTCCGGTCCCGGGACCTCTCCGCCCGGCTGCGCGCCGCCGGCCTGCGCCGGCCGAAGCACCTCAGCCCAGGGTCTTGAGCTCGGCCTCGAGGTTCGCCCGCGCCCGGCCCTCCCAGGCCTCCCGCAGCGGCGGGTGCCGGTAGATTGAGGGCAGCTCCAGCAGCGCCTTCAGTACCTGTGCGCGGCCGCCGCGGAAGGCGTCGTCCGGCACGTGCGCGTACTCCCGCCGGATCGCGGCCGTGTAAGCCGCGTAGTCGTCCGGGGCGCTCGCCAGGATCGCCAGGTCGGCGTCGCAGAGCAACTCCCCGTCCAGGTCGTCCTCGTCCGTCGCGTGGCCCGCCGTGAGGCCGACCAGCCGGGCCACCTCCGCCGCCGTCCCGGCCGGCACGCCGAGCGTCGTGAGCAGCCCCTCGGCGAACTCCGCGCTGTCGCGTTCGTTGGCGTCCCCGAGCGCCCGCGGGTCGTAGACCGCGTCGTGCAGCCAGGCGGCGAGCCGGACCAGGTCCGGGCCCGATGCCAGGTCGGCGAACTCGTCGATCACGTCCAGCACGGCGGACAGGTGCGCCACCGTGTGGTACTGCCGTTGCGGCTCTGACCAGCGCGTCAGCAGGTACTCGCCGGCAGCCGCCAGGTCCGCGTCGTCGGCGCTCGCCCCGGCACCGCGGGCCGCCAGCACCCACCGGTCTACATGTGTCGTCACGGCCGCAATCCTGACATGTGCCCGGCTGGGGCGTGTCCTGCCGATCCTGCCGGCCTGCGCCGGGTCCGGCCTCCGCCTCGCGGCGCGGGCCGGAAGGCCGGATACAACGCCGGTATCCGGCCTTCCGGCCCGCTTGCGACGCGAAACCTGGACCTCGGCTCGGCGACGACAAGATCGGCAGGAACGCCCTAGGGTCTCAGGACACGCCCTAGGGTCTGCAGACATGACGGACGCCGCCAGGCAGGGCAGGCTCGCGGCCGCCCTCGCCGGCCTGTTCCGCCTGTCCCGCTCCGGTGCCGGCGCCGGCTGTTCCCGGGTACGGGGGGTCTTCCCGCTCGCCCTGCAGGCCGGTTTGGCGGCCGGACTCGCCTGGTTCATCGCGACCGACGTCCTCGGCCGGCAAAGCCCGTTCTTCGCGCCGATCGCCGCCGTAATCGTGCTCGCCTCGTCGGTCGGCCAGCGGGCGAGGCGGACGATCGAGCTGGTGGTCGGCGTCGCGATCGGCGTCGGCGTCGGCGACGCGATCATGCTGCTGATCGGCAGCGGGGGATGGCAGATCGGTCTGGTGGTCGTGCTGGCGATCACGGTCGCGGCGGCGGTCGGCGGCGGCCCGCCCCTGGTCGTGCAGTCCGCCTCGTCCGCGGTGCTGGTCGCGGCGCTGGCCACGATCCCCGGCCAGCCCTTCAGCCGGTTCTTCGACGCGCTCGTGGGCGGCACGGTCGGCCTGGCCGTGATGACGATCCTGCTACCGCTCAACCCGCTGACCGTGGTGCGCCGGGCCGCCGACCCCGCGCTGGAGGAGCTCGCGGCGGGGCTGCGCGAGATCGCGACGGGGCTGCGGGCGGGCGAGGTCGACGCCGTGCGGGCGGCGCTCGAGCGGCTGCGGGTCGCGGAGGGCGACTTCACGGCCTTCGACCAGGGTGCCGCCGCCGCCAGGGAGAACGTGGCCTTCGCGCCGGCCCGGTGGCGCACGCGCGGCCCGCTGAGCCAGTACGTGGAGGGTGCCGACGAGCTGACCCACGCGCTGCGCAACGTCCGGGTGCTGGCCCGGCGGGTGATGACCGGGCTGGACGACGAGGAGTCGTTCCCCGGGTTCCTGCCGACCTCGATCGAGCTGCTCGCCGACGCCGTCGACCTGCTCCGGAGCGAGTGGGACAAGGGCGTCGAGCCGGTCGCGGCCCGGGAGCGGGCGCTGCGGGCGGCGGCCGAGGCCGGGCGGGCGTACGACGAAGGGGTCGGCTTCTCCGGCGGGGTCGTGGTGGCGCAGATCCGCACTACGGTCTCGGACCTGCTGCGGGCCACCGGCATCGAGTACGCAGAGGCGCCGCGCCTGGTCCGCCGGGCGGTCGGGCGGCACGGCCGGTCGCGTGCGATCCGGAAGAACCCGGGGCGATCACGGCCCGGCCCGGGCCCTTCCTGACGGTGTTTTCCCGCCCTTGATCCCTTTCCGTCGCCGCGGGACCGCCGGGGTGCGGCGGGGTGGCTACGCTGGCGGCATGGCCGACGTAGCTCCCGGCGGGTCGCCCGACCCGGCACCCATCCCCGCGGCTCCGGCCTCGCCGGCGCCGGATCCCGGCGCGTCTTCGCCCGGCTACCCTGGCGCCGTGCCGCCACCCCCCGGCTTCCCCGCGGACGCGGGCCTGTCGATCCTCCCGGCCGCGTCTGGGGGCACCGATGCTCCCGGTGCCGGCCGTGAGGACGCCGCGCCGACCGTCGGCCTGTTCCCGGCCTCGCCGGACGCCGGGCCGACCCCGGTCCTCTCCGGGCCCCCGGCATTCTTCGGTCCGGCGGCGCTCTCCGGTCCCGCGGCGCTGTCGGAGCCCGCGGCGTTCTCCGGTCCCGCGGCGCTTCCGGAGCCCGCGGCGTTCTCCGGGCCCGCCGCGCTCTCCGGGCCTGCGGCGCAGGACGCCCCGGTCGGGGTCACCGACCCCGCCGGCGTCGCGAAGATGTCCGGGCGGCAGACCGGGTGGCGGCGCTGGCTGCCGCTGGCCGGTGTGATCACCTTCATCGCGCTCTGCGCGATCGCCATGCTGGTCATCCTGGGCTTCAGCAACGGCCCACAGGGCCTGGCGGTCGGCCTGGTCGCGGCGATCCTGCCGGTGCCCGTCCTGGTCGGTTGCTTCCTCTGGCTCGACCGGTACGAGCCGGAGCCGACCCGCTATCTGATCTTCTGCTTCGCGTGGGGCTCCGCGGTGGCGACCCTGGTGGCGATCGGCGTCAACTCGCTGGCGTCCTGGGGCTTCGACCGGCTCAACCTGCCGGCGGCGCTGGTGGCGGTGCTCGTCGCGCCGTTCATCGAGGAGTTGATGAAGGCACTCGGCCCGTTCCTGCTGCTGTGGCGCCGCCGCCGGGAATGGTCCGGTATCACCGACGGCATCGTCTACTGCGGCCTCTCCGCGCTGGGCTTCGCGATGGTGGAGAACGTGCTCTACCTGGGCGGTCACGGCTACGCCTCCGGCGTGGACCAGTACGGCCCGGCGACCGGCATCCAGAACCTCTTCCTGATCTTCATCGTGCGCATCCTGTTCACCGGCTTCGCGCACCCGCTCTTCACCTCGATGACCGGCATCGGAATGGGCCTGGCCGCCCGCTCGGCGGACCGCCGGGTGAAGTGGCTGGCCCCGATCGCGGGCCTGCTGGCGGCGATGATCCTGCACGGCGCGTTCAACCTGCTGCCGACGCTCTCGGTGGCCACCGGCGAGACCCTGATCATGCTGTACGGCTACCTGGGCTTCATGGTCCCGTTCTTCTTCCTGGTCGTCGGCTTCGCGATCGCCCTGCGCAGCTACGAGGGGCGGCTCAGCGAGCGGATCCTGCCGGGCTACGTCAGCGCGGGTTGGCTGTCCCCGCCGGAGCTGGCGACGCTGGGCAGCCTGGGCCGCCGGCACTCGGCGCGCCGCTGGGCCAAGCGCGTGGCCGGGGACGCGGGCGTCAAGGCGATGCGCGGCTTCCAGTTCGCCGGAACCCAGCTCGCGCTGCTGCGCGACGGGATGCAGCGCGGCCTGGACCGCACCCCGGTTGAGCAGCAGAAGTCGATGGACGAGGAGCGCCGGCTCCTGACAGCGATCTCGGAATACCGGTCGATCTTCGTGGGCCGGGACCCGCAGATGCCGCAGGCGTTCTGGGACGGGACGTCCTATCAGATCGCCTTCCCGGACGGGGTGACCCGAACGGTGAGCGCGCCGGAGGAACCGGTCGTGCCGGTCCCGGTCCGCCTGCCTCCGAACCCATACCCGGCAATGGCCGGCGCCCCGGGCTACGGCGCTCAGCCGGGTTATGGCGCTCAGCCGGGTTATGGCGCTCAGCCGGGTTATGGCGCTCAGCCGGGTTATGGCGCTCAGCCTGGTTATGGCGCTCAGCCTGGTTATGGCGCTCAGCCTGGTTATGGCGCTCAGCC